>NZ_JBHYXC010000046.1:0-52445 GCF_042751495.1 Streptomyces sp. NPDC059373
GCAGGCCCAGGGTCTGCGCTGCTGCGTGCAGGACCTCGGCCACGTAGGGTTACGACCAGCGCCGTCAGGATCGCGTTGCCGAAGCCGAACAGGGCCGCCGCGCCGAACAGGGCGCGCAGCCCGGGGCTGTGGCGCACGTGGCCGAGTCCGGCGCGGATCTCGCCGAGCAGCCGGTGGACCGGCCGCCTGGAGGAAGCCGATGCCGCTTCGCCGATCGGATCGGGTCGGTATCGCAGCAGCGTCACGAGCACGGCCGACGCGGCGTAGCTGACCGCGTCGAGGCAGACAACGGTGGCGAAGCCGAACAGTGCGTACAGGGCGCCGCCGAGCGGGCCGCCGACGAGCCTGACAAGGCCGGTCACCAAGGCGCCCAGTGAGTTCGCCGCCGCGAGCTGCGGGCCGCGCCCGACCACCGCAGGGATCAGGGCGCCGGCGGCCGGGCCGAACAACTGGCTGAAGCAGGACTCCACGACCAGCGCGATGTAGATCAGTCCCACCTGGCCCGGGTGGTGAACCAGCAGCATGACACTGACCGCCGCCATACGCGCCAGGTCCGTGGCAATCATCGTGCGCCGCCGGTCCCACCGGTCCGCGAGCGCACCGGCGATCGGCCCGATCAGCAGCGCGGGAACCGTCCCGGCCGCCAGCGACAGGCCGGTGGCCAGCGTGGAACCGGTCAGCCTCAGCACAAAGTAGGGCGCCGCCATCAGCAGCAACCAGTCACCGATCCCCGAGAGCAACTGTCCGGTGGCTATCAGCCGGAAGTCGCGGATGCTGAGCGCGCGGAACATCACGGACCCCATGTGTCTGGCAGCTGTGATGGGCACGCTACGGTTCCCCCGGCAGCGCAGGTGGCGCAGTTCGCTGAGGGCCGACGGCCAGGCGCGCACAGACCTGCGGCAACGAGCGTGCAGCACACGTGATCACGAATCGGACTCCACGCGACTTTGCCGAAGCCCTGTCCCGCTGCCTCCGTTTACCGGCAATACAAGTCGCTCTGCTAGCCGTCGACTGTGGCCGCAGCTGTCGGAATCACCCTCACACCGGCCTCGCGCAGGGCCATACAGGTCGCGTCGTCTTCCGATGCGTTGATGATGAGCGCATCCAGGTCCTCGGGGCCGCAGATCTTCACCATGCCGGTTCCGGGGAACTTGCTGTTATCGGCCAGGAGCGCCACCTTGTCTCGTCCTACTCCTCCGGCTCCCAAGCGCGGAGCAGGTCGATCAGACCTGCGTCTCCGTCGATCTGCAGGGAGTCCGCCGGGATACGGTCGTACATGAAGAGGACCAGTTCACTGGCCGTGCCGCGGACGGAGACCCCAGCCGCGTCCGGGCCCTCGTCGGCAACGGTGACGGGCGCGGGGATACGGGTGGAGCGTGCGCCTTCGCCGTCGACCGTGAGGCGCCAGGAGTGGCCCTCGGTGGCGTGGAAGTCGAAGGCAGTGGGCTTGTGCGGCCAGGCACTCGTCGTTGCGACGCAGGTGGACAGGAACTCCTCGACACCGTCGAGTGCCACCTCATCCGGCAGCGGCTGCGGGGCACCCGCAGTGACCTGGGCGTCGTAGGTGTGCACCGCGATCTCCTGGAGCTGGTGCCGGGCGACGGCGCAACAGGTCTGCGGCGACTGCGACGCACCCCACCACGTCCAGCAACCGCGATCCGGGCCGGCCTCCCGCAGTGCGTCCAGCAGCTCCTGCGTCGACGCGGCCAACCAGGCCGGCACGGCCTCGCGCTCCCGAGGCGCAGCCGGGGCGCCCTCTGGTGCGGACTTGGCCGGAGCGGCAGGCCCCGCGGCGACGGTGGCGGCCCAGGAGCGGCGCCCCTCGCCCAGATGCTGCACCAGATCGAACAGCGACCACTCCGGGCAGGTCGGCACCTGCACGTCGAGGCTGGGCGCGGAGGCGACCGCGGTGCGGAAGGCGGTCGACCGTTCGTCGATCAGTCGCAGCAGAACGGGGAACTCAAGTGTCGTTGTCACACGGACTCTCTATCATCGCGTTCCGACCATCGGACAGCGGATTTCACAGCTGACGCGGCGAGCGCGCGGCACAGGCCGGGCGCCCTCGGATGACGCCGTGTCCTCATTCTGAAACGATCAGTAAGCCGCCGCCAAGCTGGGGGTACCCACTGACCGACTCAGCGAGGGTGGGGGCGAGGGCTGCCAGGAGATCGGGCGTGTGGTCAGAAGGCAGGCGCGGGTGTGCTGTCGACGTCGGCGACTACGGCGAGCCTGAGCTTGTCCTCATCCGCACTGCCGGGCGATGCGGTAAGGATCACGATCTTGAGCTCGGAATCGCCGTCGGTCAGGACATCGCAGTCCACTTCCACGAGCCCGACCGTGGGATGCTCGACCGTCTTGCGGTCCTCTCGGTGCGCGGCCACCGTACCGCTCGCCCATAGCCGGGCGAATGTCCGATTGCCTGCGGTGAGCACCCGGATCAGCTCTGCCAAGCGTGCGTCATGGGGAAAACGACCGGTCGCGCGGCGCAGATCGGACACGATTGCGAGGTCTGAGCTATCGCTGTTCTGTACGAACACCGGCCACAAGGCGATGCGTACGTGGTCGGAGCCGACCGGGAATCTCTCACGGGCGAAGTTGCGCAGCTCTGGTGGCGAGGTCGACGGGTCACCGAGAAGCGCCGCCCACCCAGGGTTCCACCAGATCATCTGCCAGTCTGCGGCGAACACGGCGACCGCGACGTCTCCGAGCCGGTTCAGTACACGGTGAACGCCCGGCGGGATGCGATCGGGGATCGGCCCGTCATTCGGAGAGACCAGCCCAGCCATGCGGTAGAGGTGGTCACGCTCAGTGCTGGTCAGCTGCAGGGCGTACGCGAGGGAGGCGACCACTTGCGCGGAAGGTGTCGTTGCCCGCCCCTGCTCCAGGCGCACCACGTAATCGACTGATACACCGGCACGCTCAGCGAGTTCCTCGCGGCGCAGACCAGTCGCGCGGCGTGCCCGGCCTGTCGGCAGCCCCACGGACGACGGGGACAGTCGCTCTCGCCAGGCGCGGATCGTCGCGCCCAGTCCAGCCCCCTCCTTCGTCGCCATGTCGTCCATCCTGCCCCATCCCCCTCGATCGTGGTATTGCCGTTCCTACGGTCGAAGTGTCCCTGGCACAGCTCCGGTGCGTTGGGGACGATCGATGCATGACCACCACGTTCATCACCGGAGCCAACAAGGGACTCGGCTACGAGACCGCCCGCCGCCTCATCGAACTCGGTCACACCGTGATCGTGGGAGCCCGCGATCCGGAACGGGGCGCTGCGGCCGCCGCCACGCTGGGCGCGCGATTCGTCCGTATCGATGTCACCGACGACGCCTCCGTCGCCGCCGCGGCGACCGACGTCGCTCAACACGAAGGCGTGATCGACGTTCTGATCAACAACGCCGGCATTCACGGTCCGCACGGCGATCCCAGCGACCTGACCGGCGCGGACGCTCTCAGCGTCTTCGACGTCAACCTCTTCGGTGTGGTCCGGACGACCACAGCCTTTCTTCCGGTGCTGCGCCGGTCGCCGGACCCGGTCATCATCAATGTCAGCAGCGGAACGGGGTCGCTTGCCATCACCCACGACCCGTCGCGAATCGAGTCCTCGGTGGTCGCGCCGCTCTACACCGCCTCTAAGGCGGCCCTCACCATGCTGACCACTCAGTACGCCAAGGCGCTGAAGAACTTTCGTGTCAATGCCGCCGATCCCGGCTACACAGCGACCGATCTCAACGGCCACAGCGGCCCCCAGTCCGTCACCGAAGGCACGGACGCGATCGTCCGCCTCGCGACCGAGAAGCCCGGCTCCGGCTCGGGGCGCTTCATCGACCGCACCGGCCCGATCGACTGGTCCTGATTCCGACAACAAAACGACACGTCCGACCGGTCAAGCACGCCACCGGCCCGCGTCGGCCAAAGGGCTCAAAGTTCCCGTATCCGCAGGCCGCCCCGCGAAGTAACGAGCGTGCCCCTGGTAGTCCTCGCCCAGCGGATCCATCCCCTACCTCCCCTCTTACCAACCTGGCTTTTCTGGTGGGTGGTTGCGGTTGAGGGTGGTGTGCAGGCCAGCAGGCCCTCAACCGGTCTCACTCGAAGATCCGGGCACTGGTCGAGCAGCCCATGGCCACGCTGAAGACATGGCGGCTCCTACACAAGCGGCGATGCTCCATCACGAGCGGCTGCGCGCCCCCAGGGGAGGCAGCCGCTTGGCCGCCGCAGTCCCCTCTGTGGCCGCGCAGGCCAGTTCCCGGTGAACGCCCAGTGAATAGGTTCCCCTCAACACCGGCGAAGCGTGATGAGAGAGGAGGCGGGCTCGTGAAGAAAACCCAGTACGACACATGTGTGATCGGCGCAGGACCTGCCGGGCTGGCGGTCGCGAGGGCGCTGACGGAGCGAAATCTTCCCTATACGCATATCGAGCGACACGCGGGGCCGGGGGGCCTGTGGGACATCGACAATCCCGGTAGTCCGATGTATGAGTCGGCCCATTTCATCTCCAGCAGGACCCTTTCGGGTTTCGGTGGCTGGCCGATGCCGGATCACTTCGCGGACTACCCGTCGCACCGGCGCATCCTGTCCTATCTGACGTCGTTCGCCGAGGCGTACGGACTGACGGACCGGATCGAGTTCGGTGTCGAGGTTCGCAGCGTGGACAAGAATGCGGACGGCACCTGGACGGTCACCCGGGCCGACGGGCGGGAAAGTGTCCACGGGCAGGTCGTGATGTGTACGGGCTCGCAGTGGCATCCCAACGTCCCCGACCTGCCGGGCGACTTCACCGGCGAAATCCGTCACACGGTCGGCTATCGCAGCAGCGACGAGTTGCGCGGCAAGCGCGTGCTCGTGGTGGGGGCCGGGAACTCCGGCTGCGACATCGCCTGTGACGCGGCCCGGTCTGCCGACCACGCGGTGATCAGCATGCGCCGTGGCTACTGGTTCATACCCAAGCACCTGTTCGGCCGGCCGGTGGACACCATCGCCGCCGTTGGACCGAAGCTGCCGATGTGGCTGGAGCAGAAGGTCTTCGGTGCCGTCTTGAGGGTCATCAACGGTGACCCCACCCGCCTGGGCTTGCAGAAGCCCGACCACAAGCTGTTCGAGACCCACCCCGCGCTCAATTCGATGCTGATCCATCACCTTCAGCACGGGGACATCACGGCCAAGCCCGGGATCGCCCGCACCGAAGGCAGCACGGTGCACTTCACCGACGGCACCCGCGACGACTTCGACCTGATCCTGCTGGCGACCGGCTATGTACACAAGGTGCCGGCCGCGCAGAAGTACTTCGGCGACGAGCAGCACCCCGACCTGTACCTGTCGGCTTTCTCCCGTGAGCACGAGGGCCTGTTCGGCGTCGGTTTCGTGGAGACGAACTCCGGCGCGTACAAGCTGTTCGACACCCAGGCGCAGCTGATCGCCGGGTACATCCACGACGCTCAGCACAAGCTGCCGAACACTCAGCGGTTCGCCGGCATGATCCGCAGCGACCGTCCGGATCTGTCCGGCGGCCTGAACTTCGTCGCCTCGCCCCGCCACACCGGTTACGTCGACAGTGGCGCGCTGGTGAAGTACCTGACCAAGGTCGCGGGGGCGATGAGCTGGCGCACCGAAGGCCAGCCGCCGCCGGTGACCTCCGTGCGGCGCAGGGAGACGGTGTCATGAGCGGCTTCGACTTCACCGACAGGGTCATGCTGGTGACCGGCGGCGCCGGTGGGATCGGCAGCGCCATGTGCCGTCGCTTCGCCTTCGGCGGTGCCCGCTGCATCGTCGTCGACATCGACGGGGCACGTGCCAGGAAGGTCGCCGACGAGCTGTCCGGCGCCGGGCATACAGGTATCGGCTGCGACCTGATGGACCGCGCCCAGGTGGAGGATCTCTTCGATCAGGTCGCTGCCGACCACGGCCGCCTGGACGTCCTGGTCAACAACGTCGGTATGACCAGTGCCGAACGCTTCGACGTGCGCAGCGTCGAGAGCATTGAGCAGGAGATCAACCTCAACCTGCTGTCCCCGCTGATCGCGACCAGGCTCGCGATCCCGCTGCTGCGGGCGTCCGGCGACGCCCGGGTGATCACCACTGTGTCCCTGGGCGGGATCTTCCCGCTGGGTGAGACGCCGATCTACACGGCCTCCAAGTTCGGGCTGCGCGGCGCGATGCTCTCGATCGGGCTCGACCTGAGGGACAAGGGCATCCTGGCCGGGTCGGTGCTGCCGTCGGCGACCGACACCCGGATGTTGCGCCAGGAGGCCGTGGACGGCGGAAACTCCCTGCAGTTCCAGGATCAGCCCCAGCAGCCGGCCGACGTCGTGGCAGCCGTGGTGAGCCTGCTGGACAAGCCCCGCCTTGAGGCCTACCCCCGGCCCGGCGAGTCCCGCCTGGTCCGGTTCGCGATGCTCGCACCGAACCTGCTGCCCAAGGTCTTCCCCCTGTTCCGGAAGCGCGGGGATCGCGGCATGGCCCGCTATCTGGAGGACCTGCGCCGCAGAGGGCTGGCGCGCCGGGCGAATGGCCGATGGGAACTGGTGGAGGAAGCATGACCACAGTGGAGAGGCCGTCCATGCTGAGCGTCGTCAACCCCACCACAGGGGAGCTGATCACCACTCTGCCCGCCGCGACGGCCGAGGACATCTCCAAGGCCGTCGAGCAGGCCCAACAGGTCTTCGATGCCGGGGTGTGGTCGCAGCTGCCGGTCCGCGAGCGGAGCGCGGTGCTGCTGCGGCTGGCCGATCTGATGGAGCGCGACGCCGAGATCCTGGCCCGGCTGGACAGTGAGGACGCGGGCAAGCCGATCGCGGAGTGCCGGGCGGGCGACGTACCCGGCGCGATCGAGTCGATCCGCTGGTTCGCCGAGGCGGCCGACAAGGTCTTCGGCCGCGTTGCGCCCACCGGGGCGGATGGCCTGGGCCTCATCAGCCGGGAGCCCATCGGGGTGGTGGCGGCGATTCTGCCGTGGAACTACCCGCTGGCCATGACCGCATGGAAGGTCGGGCCCGCGCTGGCTGCGGGTAACTGCCTGCTGGTCAAGCCCGCCGAGGCGACGCCGCGTTCGGCACTGCGTCTGGCCGCGCTCGCCACCGAGGCCGGTCTGCCGGCCGGAGTACTAACCGTACTTCCCGGCCACGGTTCCGTCGCCGGGTCCGCCCTGGCCCGCAGCCCTGTCGTAGGAGCGCTGTCGTTCACCGGCTCCACCGCCGTCGGGCGGCGCATCCTCAAAGACGCGGCGGAGAGCAACTTCAAGCGCGTCTCGCTGGAGATGGGCGGCAAGAGCCCCCAGGTGCTGATGGCCGACGCCCTCGCGTACGGGGACGAGCTGATCGACGGCATGATCGAGGCAGCGTTCTTGACGATGGGCCAGAACTGCACGGCCGGCTCCCGCATTCTGGTGCACCACAGCATCGCCGACGAGGTCCTGGCCCGCTTCACGGCCGCCGCGAAGCAACTGGTCATCGGCGACCCCGCCCACCCCCGGACTCAAGTGGGCCCCCTCATCAACCGCGCTGCCTTCAACCGGGTCGCGGAAGCCGTGGAGGCCGCCCGGGCCGGCGGAGCCCACATCCACACCTCGGGCCTGCCCCACGGCCTGCCACCACACGGCGCCTACCACCCGCCCACCGTGATCACCGGTGCCCCCGAGGGCAGTGACGTGCTCACCAAAGAGCTGTTCGGGCCCGTCGTGACCATGCAGACCTTCGCTTCGGAGACCGAGGCGATACGTCTGGCCAACGCGACCCCGTACGGGCTCGCGGCCTCCGTGTGGACCCGCGACCTCGACGCCGCCTTCCGCCTGGCACGCGGCATCCAGGCCGGCGTCGTCTCGGTCAACTCCTACAGCGAAGGCGACATCACCACTCCCTTCGGCGGCTGGAAGGAGTCCGGATTCGGCGGCTCGGAGAAATCCACGAACGCCTTCGAGCAGTGGACCAGGGAGAAGACCGTCTGGATCCGCACCCGCTGACCACACCACGCAGCAGGCCTCAGGCAGCCTCTGCCGACGTCAGCTTCGCACTACCCGTTGTGCACTGACCGGTCTCGCTCCAGCATCTGCTCCCGCAGGTGCAGCGGGGAGGTGCCGTGCCAGCGGCGCACCGCTCTGCGCAGCGCGCGTTCGTCGGAGAATCCGGCCCGACGGGCGATATCACGCAAGGTCAGTTCCGGGCGGTGCAGCAGATGTTCGACACGTTCGCGACGTACCCCGTCGACGAGCGCCTCGTAGGTGGTGTCACAGTCGGCCAGCCGCCGGCGCAGCGTCCGCTCGCTCGTCGCGTGCCGACGCGCCTGTTCGGCGAACGAGGGGACCACCGGGAGATTCTGCGCGATGGAGATCTCCAGAACTTCCAGCAGTTCCTGCTGGTCACGACGTGAAGCCATGTGTGCGTCGAGCGTCTCCAGAGCCGACACGTAGGTCACCGGATCTCGGCCGGGCATCCGAGCCCGGGCCCACGCAGGGTCGATGACAAGACGGCTGACAGGGGCGCCGAAGCGCACCGGACAGCCGAACAGAGCACCGTACAGCTCCCTTTGGCGTGGTGGGGGGAAGGCGAACTCCACCACCCTGGGCGCGAAGGCCGGGCCCACGGTCAGCCGGGCCAGCGTGAGCACGGAGGTCAGCCCCTCCTCGATCAGGAAGACGGCGACGGCCGGGTCCATGGCAGGATCGGGGAGGTCGGCACACAGAACGAAAGCGTCGTCATCCAGGCTGGTCGACCACACCACCATCGCCCCGGACAGGTTCTGGTACTTCACTCCGGTCTCTATGGCGTGTCGCAGAGTGTCGCTGGCCATCAGGGCGAAGCCGAGCAGGCCCCAGGCGGTCAGGTGCTGTACTGCTCCCACCTTCATCCCCAGGTGCTCGTCACCGGTGAGCTCGATCGCGCGGCGGATCACCACGCTGCCCTGCCTGTAGGAGACCCGCAGGGCCGCCGAGCGCATGACGGTCTCGTCCAGCCCGACCTGCTTCAGCAGCGGCCGGATATCGATGCCGCGCTCCTCGGTGACCACGGCGAGATAGCGCAGGATGTTCGGCTGGATCGTCGCCGACGTGCTGCGGCTGGTTCCCGGAGGGTTCGCCGGGCCGGGGGCAGAGGGCATCGCACTCACCTTCTCCTGGGCGCACCACTGTAGACATCCGGGCGTCATCGGTCCCGTGGCTGGCCCCTGAAGTCCCCCATGCGGCCCCTGGCGCCCTGCGCTCGCTGCCCGCGCGTGGCTACCGTTTCCGCAACCCGCAACCCATTGTTTCGCCGGTTATTCCACCGCACGCAGGAAATGAAGGTGAGGCGGCATCATGCCCTCTAACGTACTGGCCCCGGCGGCGTCCGGGCGCATGGTTTCCATGGTCGGCGCCCGGCGGGTCACGACCGTCGTATTTGCTGCACAAGGCGCCTCCGTGGCCGCAGTGTTCACGACCGTCCCTGCTGTCACCGAACACCTGAAACTGACCCCGCTGCTGACGACCGCCATATTGGTCGCGGTCGCACTGATGGCGGGGGCCGGCAGCTTCGCGGGGCTGGCCGCGATCCGCCGTGTCGGCCTGGTTGCGACGATGCGGGGGGCTGTACTGACGGTCGCCACTGCGCTTGTGCTGATCGGCTGGGCTCCCGATCAGGCCACGGTCATAGGCGCGTACATCCTTTTCGGGCTCGCCGTCGGCGCCCTCGATGTCAGCGCCAACACCCGGGCCGCAGCAATAGAACGCGCCTACGGTCGCAGCGTTTTCGGCTCCTTTTACACGGCCTGGAGCGCGGCCGGCGTGGCCGCGGCCCTGTTGACCGCCGGGGCAGCGCGGCTGGACTGGCCCGTCGCCCACAGCCTGACCGCCCAGGCAGGCATTGTCCTGCTCCTTGCCGCCTGTATTCGCACGCACCCTCTCCCAGCCTCCGAGGATCCTTCGGACGCGGTGGCGCAGGCACCGCTCGGGCGGCGTGTGTGGGTGCGCATCATCCCCTTCGGCCTGGTCCTCCTGGTCGTCTACGTTGTCGACTCCACCGTTTCGGCCTGGTCAGCGGTCTACCTCCGGCAGACCCTCTCCGCGTCCCTCGCCGTCGCGCCGCTGGCGTACGCGGCCTACCAGGCCGGCACAGTCATCGGGCGGGCCTGCGCCGATCGGCTCGTGCAGAAGATCGGGGCGGTCGCGGTCGTCCGCACCGCGACACTGCTGACCGCCGGCGCCCTGGCATGCCTGGCCGCCGCGCCGAGCTGGCCCTTCGCGGTCCTCGCGGTCGGCCTGGTCGGCCTGGGGGTGTCCGCACTGGCCCCGCTGTGCCTGGCCTCCGCTGCACGGCTGCGCCCTGCGAACTCGGAGGCGATCCTGGCACGCCTGAATCTCTTCAACTACATCGGCGTCATCACTGGTGGAGCTGTCAGCGGGCTCCTCGGCTCCACCGGCCACTTTCGTCTGGCGTACGCGGTTCCGGCCGCCCTGGTAGCTCTTCTTCCTGCCGCCGCCCGCCACTTCACCCAGCCCGCACCCACTCGGCCCACTGTGGTTGCGGTGCCCTGACGCGGGCCCACGGCCCGCCCCGCCGGGCCCCGCCTTGACCCGCTCACCGATCCTGACCACCGCGCTGCCCCGCGTCGCGTAGCCAAACAGCGCCTGCGCGGGTGGCTCCATGCGCTCGTGTTTCCCGTCGTTCTGACGGGGGGCATCATCCCGCTCACCGTCGCCCGCTCGCTGTGGGCCAGAGCCGCCTGCGGGATCTCTGCTCAGCTGTGTGACCTGCCGTTTGCGCACGCCTTCGCTTGTGTGAAGCCGCGTAGCACCACCAGCATCACCGCTCTCGTCCAGGCAGTCCTCGCCCGGCACTTCAACACCTCAAACTGACGTTGGAAAGGGCTCATTGTGTCGCCCGGACCAGGTTCGCGATGTCGTCCACGCCTTCAATGAGCGGGGGTTCGACGGGCTGGACCCAGAAGGGAGGGGGACGCGCCCAGACGATCAATGACGAGGTGCGCGAGTACATCTGCCTGATCGCCCGGACGTGCCCCGCCGACTGGAAGATCGCCGCGTTCTCCTCCTGGAGCCTGAGCCAGCTCACCGACCACGTGGTCAAGGAGAAGGTGACCGTGGCCATCAGCCGGGAGGCCCTGCGCCGGATCCTGGGCGCCGGCAAGATCTCCTGGAAGACCACCACCACGTGGAAGGCGTCCACCGATCCGGAATTCATGGCCAGGATGCACCGCGTCCTGGCGCTGTACGACACACCGCCCGCCGACGGACGGGCAGTCTGCGTCGACGAGTTCGGGCCGGTGAGGCGTCCGCGCAGACTGCGAGCCACCTACAACCGGTACAACGGCGTGACGCACATGCTCGCCGCCCTCGATCTGACTACCGGCAAGCTGCACTACCGCGTCCGCCCGCGCAAGCGCTGGCAGGAGTTCCTCGAGCTCCTCAAGGCCCTGCGCCCTGCTGGCCCGGGGAGAAGCTGTACGTGGTCCTGGACAACTTCTCGGCCAGGTAGGTCGTGGCGAACGCGCCGGCGGATGGGCCGAACAGGGCGTCGGCCGCGCTGAGGCCGACGCCCGCGTTCAGCAGTCCGGACAGCACGACGGCACGCGTCTGACGAGGCCCGTCGGTTCGGACTCGCTCATGAGTCGACTCCTGGAACAGTGCGGGCGAGTCAGCGCCGGGACGAACCTCGTGCTTCCGCGGAGCGGGCCTAGCGGGTGACCATGAGCTTGCGGACGCCGTAGTTGGTGCCGGTGAAGTCCATCGGGACCTCTTCCAGCGGGGTGGCGAGCCGCAGGTTGGGGAAGCGTGCGAAGAGCTTGGGCAGGACGGTCCTCAGCTCGGCGCGCGCGACGTTCTGCCCGAGGCAGGCGTGGACGCCGTAGCCGAACCCCATGTGGCGGACCATCTTGCGGTCGATGTCGAGGGTGTCGGGGTTGTCGAAGGCGCGGGGGTCGCGGTTGGCGGCGTTCATGGCCACCACCACCAGCTCGCCCTTCTTGATCTGCGCACCGCCGATCTCCAGGTCCTCCAGGGCCACCCGGCCGAGACCGAACTGCACGATGGTCAGGTACCGCATCAGCTCCTCGATCGCAGGCCCCGCCTTCGCGGGCTGGTCCAGCAGCTTCTGCCGCTGCTCCGGGTGGGTGAGCAGGGTCAGCGTGGACAGTCCCATCATGGCGGCGGTGGTGTCGTGGCCGGCGAAGAGCAGCAGGACGCCGAGGCCGATCAGCTGCCGCTCGGACAGGATGGAGTCCTCGCCGTCGGTCTTGTTGATCAGTTCGGCGAGGATGCCGGTAGTGTCGCCGGTGCGGCGTTTGTCCGCCACGAGGTGGGTGATGTAGTCGACGAGCCAGTGGGCGCCCTTGTCGCGCTCCTCCTTGGTCTTGCCCATGTCCATCATGTCCACGGTGGCGTGGTGGAAGCCGTCGCGGTCCTCGTACGGGACGCCGAGCAGCTCACAGATCATCAGGCAGGGGATGGGCAGCGACATCGCCTGGACGAAGTCGAAGGTCTCGGGCCCGGCGGCGATGGCGTCGAGGTGTTCGTCGACGATCTTGTCGAGGTACGGCTGGAGCTTGTTCTGAACGGCCTTGGGGGTGAAGCGGGCCGTCAGCAGGCGGCGGTAGGCGCCGTGATCGGGCTCGTCCATGAAGACGAAGCCCACGTCGAACGGCGCGTTCTCGTGGTCCTCGACCTCCTCGCCTTCGGGGGTGTCGTGGCGGTGGCGCTTGGCGCTCATCCGCGGGTCGTTGAAGACCTGGCTGCCCTCTTCGAAGCGGGTGACCAGCCAGCCGGTCGTGCCGTTGGGGTAACGCACGGGGACGATGGGCTGGTCCTCGCGCAGCTGGGTGAACTCGGGGGGCGGGTCCAGCGGACAGCTCGGGTCGCGGGTGACGGGCTGGTTCACAATGGTGTCGGTCATCGGGACTCCTTGGCGGTGCTGTGTGCGGCGATGGCGGCGGAGACGCCGCGGTGGGCGGAGGTGGCGTTGCCCCAGCCGACGTAGAAGGCCAGTTGCAGGACCGCCTCGCTGAGTTGATCCGTCGTCAGTTCTTCATTGGTGAGGGCGCCTTGGACCTGGATCTGCATCAGATCCGCGCGGCCGAGGGCGGCGGTGGCGCCGATGACCAGCAGCCGGCGGTCGCGTACGGAAAGGTTCGGACGGCTCCAGATGTCGCCGAAGAGGTGCTGGACGGTTTCTGCGGTGTACGGATCCAGCTGCTCGGGCATCGACGCGGCGAACCCCGGGCCGTAGACCGCGTCCATCATCGCCAGGCCGCGCTGAAGGGGGTCGGCGGTGGCCTGCGGGGCCGGTTCGGCGGCCAGCCCGAGGGTGTGATCGGCCTCCGCGCGGGTCGCGTCGACCAGGGGGGTGTCGACGCCGAGCTCGGCAGCCAGGTCGCGGGCGGCGTCGAGGTCCTTGGTCATGAGCGGTTGGATCTGCCGGGCGACGCGCTCGGGCAGGGTGCCGTCGGCGCCGCGCATGCGCAGCAGCTGGAGCAGGGTCCGGCCCTCGGGGTCGGCGGTGTCGATGACTTCGGCCAGCCGCTCGGGGGCGACATCCGCTGCGGCGGCGAGCGCTGCGGCCTCGGTGACGGTGCGCCAGGTTCCGTAGGTGACGACGTTGCGGGCGATCTTGGTGGCCATGCCGGCGCCCAGAGGGCCGCAGTGCACGACCTTCTTGGCCCAGTCGTCCAGGACGGGCCGGGCGTGGTCGACCACGGACTGCTCGCCGCCGATGATGGCGACCATGCCGTGCTCGGCGGCCTTGTCGCCGGGGGTGACGCCGCAGTCGAGGAAGCCGACCTCACTTTTGGCGCACAGGTCGGCCAGTTCGCGGACGACGGGCAGGGCGACGGTGGACTGCAGCACGATCGTCAGGCCCGGGTGGGCGCCCGACAGCAGACCGCCGTCCCCGGCGATGACCGTACGGGCCTGGGCGGCGTTGACCACCGCGACCATCACCACGTCGGCGGCCTTGGCCACGTCGGCGGGGGAAGCCAGCGGGGCGGGGACACCGTCCAGCTCGTCGGAGGCGTCCGGCCTTATGTCGTACACCGCCGGGACCCGCCCGCTGCGGGCCAGGCTGACGGCGACTCCCCCGCCGATCATGCCCAGTCCGACGACTCCGGCCCTGAGCGCTCGGTTGTTCGTCATCACGCGTTCCTTCCGATGAGAGCGGTGTCGCCGGCCTGGTCCCACTCGGCCGCCTCGGCGACGAGTGCGCGGTACGTGCGGGTGGCGCGGGGCAGGTTGACGCCGACCACGCCGCACACCCGGCCGCCCTTGCCGTAGAGCGCGACGAGTTTGCGGTCCTCGACGCTGCCCTCGACGATCCGCACCTCGTCCGCGCCGCGCGTACGGCCGTAGATCTGGATCTTCAGGTCGTACTGGTCGGACCAGACGTAGGGCACCGGGTCGAAGGGCGCTGCCTTGCCCGGGCCGGCCAGGATGTTGCGGGCCACGGCCAGGCCCTGCTCGGAGGCGTTGGTCCGGTGCTCGATCCGGGTCGGCTCACCGGTGCGCGGGTGCAGCCAGCAGGCGACGTCCCCGGCCGCCCACACCCCGTGGCCGGCGTAGAGGGTGGCGTCGCACTCCACGCCGTTGGCCGCCGCGATGCCGCTGCCCTCCAGCCACGCGGTGCCGGGCCGGGCGCCGATGCCGACCAGGACCTCGTCGGCCTCGACCACGCGGCCGTCCGCGAGCCGGACTCCCGTGGCCCGGCCGTTCTTGGCGAGGATCTCCTTGACCAGTACGCCCGCCACGATGCGCACCCCGTGTTCGAGGTGGACGTCGGAGAGCATCTGCCCCAGCTCGGGGCCGAGCGCGTCGGCCAGGGGCACCGCGACATCGGTGACCATGGTGACCTCGGCGCCCAACGTCCGGGCCACCGCGGCCGCTTCGGCGCCGACGAATCCGGATCCCACGATCACCAGGCGAGGCCGCGTGCCGAGCGCATCGCGGAAGGCAAGCGCGTCCTCCAGTGTGCGCAGCACGTGCACTCCGGCCACGCCCTCGGTCCCCGGCAGCCGCCGGGCCGCTGCACCGGTGGCCACCACCAGCGCGTCGTAGCCGACCCGGGTGCCGTCGGACAGCTTTACCTCGCGGGCCGCGGTGTCCAGCGACTCCGCCCGGACACCGAGCCGCAGCTCCAGGCCGAGCGCCTCGACCGCCTCGGGGGTGCGCAGCAGGAGACGTTCGCTGTCCCACTCGCCGGACAGCAGTTGCTTGGACAGCGGCGGCCGGTCGTACGGAAGGTGCTCCTCCTCGCCGATCAGCGTCAGGCGTCCGGTGAAGCCCTCCCGGCGCAGCCCCTCGGCCGCGGCCAGACCGGCCGCCGAGGCGCCCACCACGACGGCCCGGGACACGCCGGTCACGCGCTTACCTCGATCGCGGCCGCCGGGCAGACCGCCGCGGCTTGCACGACGTTGTCGTACTGCTCCTGGGGCGGGTTGTCGTCGAGCAGGACGACGATGCCGTCCTCGTCCCGCTGGTCGAAGACATCAGGCGCGGCCAGAACACACTGGCCCGCGCCGCAGCACTTGTCGAAATCGATGGAAATTTCCATGGGAATTACCTCCGTCAAGCCCCCTATCAGGGGCGACGCCGGTCAGGAGTCCAGGGCAATCTGGTTGCCTCAGTCACCTAACTAAGTTCAGTTACGACTGTACTGCTCGCCTGCGGCATCGGCGAATCACCCACGGAGTGAGACAGGTCACAGCGCAAAGGGGTGCGGAAGGCATGTCAAGGCACGGCGGCGGCCGGTCCGTGCGGACGAGCGTTACGGCTGTTCGTCGCTCCCCGCGTCGCCGGCCGTGCCCGCCAGGATGGCCTTGACCTGGCGCGAGGCAGCGGTCTCGGCGGGTGCCGACGGCAAGAGCGGCGATTTGCCAGGAGCGACGAGCAGGTCGATCAACCCGTCGGCCAGGTTCAGCGTCAGGGCTTCGGTCGAGTCGTCGCGGAACAGGCTGTGGTGGAGCGCCACCGTGCCGTGCAGTCCGGCCCACAGCGTCTGCGCCGCCTGCTCGACCGGCTGGGACAGCGCGTAACCGGACACTTGACACCTCAAGAGCCCGGCACGAAGGCTGGCCGAGACGTGGCGGGCGGGATGCGCGCTGATCCTGGAGGCCTCGACCACCGGCTGGCGCACCTCGAACATGAGCCGGTAGTGGCCGGGATTGTTCAGGGCGAACCGGCAGTAGGTCTGCGCCTGCGCCCGCAGCCGCTCGCGGGGACCGGCGCCGTCGGCAGCCTCATCCGCGGCGGCCATCCTGGCGACGAGATCGTCGTACTTGTCCGACAGGGCGGCCCATACCAACTCGGCCTTGTCCGCGAAGTGCAGATAGATGCTCGGAGCCGCGACCCCGACCTCCTTGGCGACCGCCCGGATGGTCAGTTTGTCGACACTCCCCCACTCCATCAGCAGGCTGTTGACCGCGGCCACAATCTCCCTACGCAACTGCTCGCCCTGCCCCCGAGGGCTGCGTGTCCTGCCTGAGCCGCCCCTCGCCGCCCGCGCCGCCGCCACCGGTCACCACCTCCGACGCAGAGCCTACGTCGGACGGCGGAACCGATGCGGAACGTCAGGGGTGGACGAGGATCTTCACGTGGGCGTCGCCGTGGTGGAGCAGTTCCTCGTAGCCGTGTTCCTGGGCTTCTTCCAGAGAGATGCGGTCGGTGATGAGCGCGTGGGGGTTCAACCGTCCGTCGCGTACGGCCTCGATCACGGCGGGGAAGTCCGGGCCGTTGTAGCCGAAGCTGCCCGTGTAGTTGACCTCGGTCATCATCAGCAGATTGGGGTCGAACTGCGCGGGGCGCCCGGCGGCGACGGTGATGGCGCTGCCACCCTTGCGCAGGACGCCCAGGAGCGCGTCGATGGCCGGCTTTCCGGCGCCGGAGGCTTCGAAGGAGGCGTCGACACCGCTGGAGACGTGCTGACGCACGCGGGCGACCACGTCTTCCTGGGTGGGGTCCAGGACCAGATCGGCGCCGAAGTCGTGGGCGAGCCGCTTGCGCGCCGCGCTGACCTCGCTGACCGCGACGAAGCCGGCGCCCTGCGCCTTGGCGGCCATCAGCAGACCCAGGCCGATGGGGCCCGCGCCGATGACCACGGCGCTGTCGCCGGGCCTCAGGGCTGCGCGGCGTACGGCGTGCCAGGCGACGGTGAGCGGTTCGATGAGGGCGGCGGTCTCCGTGGAGATGCCCTCGGGGATGAGATGGACGCGGTCAGCGGGTACGACGACGTACTCGGACATGCCGCCGCCTCCGCCCATCAGGCCGATGAAGCCGAAGTTCTCGCACAGGTTGTACTCGCCGCGCAGGCACGCCGGGCAGGTCCCGTCGGACACCAGCGGCTCCACCGCGACGACCGTGCCCTCGTCGATGCCGGAGACATCGTCGGCGGCGGCGACCACACGGCCGGCGAATTCGTGGCCCTGCACATGCGGGCCCTTCTCGCCGAAGAGCGGGTGGGCGTAGTCGTCGGGGATCTGGCCGTCCGCGTAGTTGTGGAGGTCGGAGCCGCAGATACCGGCCCATTCGACCTTGATCTTGACGGTGCCCGGCCGGATCTGCGGCTCGGGGATGTCATCGACGCGGAGGTCCTTGGGGCCGTGAAGACGCAGTGCACGCATGGGGGTGGTCCTATCGGTACGTAGTGGTGGCTGAGATCACCACCGTTCGACTCTTTGTCATCGAATGCCGTTCAGGTCGGGAGATGAGCACGCAGCCGGGGCACCGCGCTCACCGAGCGGCTCATGGACGCCACCCGTCTCGAAGTCACCTACGAGGCGCTGCGGCTCGCCACCGGGAAAGACGTCGGTGCCACCTCGGCGGACGAGGTGGCCAAGGCGGTCGTCCGTCCGCTGCTCGCCGTCCCCGAGACCCGGGCTTTCAGCGGCGAGGTCCGGCGACGGCATGTCCTTGAGCGACACGATCCGCGCGGCGCTCCGTATCGCCGAGGCGGGCCTGCCTGACAGCGAGGTCACCGCCCGAAGGGCTGACCGGCCTGTCGTCAGCGCATCATCAGGGTGCCGCCGTCGACGGGGAAGACCTGCCCGGTCATGAAGTGGGAGGCCTCGCTGGCGAGGAAGGCGAGCACCGGCACGAAGTCGCGTTCGATGTCGCCGAGTCTGCCGCCGATCGGGACGGCCTTCGCCATCATGGCGTCGTGCGCGGCGAGCTGCTCCGACGACATCGAGGCGCGGGTGGTGTCGTACATCGGCGTCCAGATGGCGGGGGCGATGGCGTTGACGGTGATGCCGTACCGCCCCCACTCGACGGCCACCGACCGCACCCAGGCGACGACCGCGCCCTTGCTGGCTGCGTACGCGGCCTTCTGCGGATACCCCTGCACTCCGGCGGCGGAGGCGAAGTCGATGATCTGGCCGCCATTGCCCTGGAGATGGCGGAAGGCGGCAAGGTTGGTGAGGAAGGTGCCCGTGGCGTTGATGGCCATGACCTTCTCCCAGGTACCGGCTTCGATGGCCTCGGCCGGGCCACCCGGGGCGATGCCCGCCGCGTGCACCAGGACGTCCAGGCCGCCCAGCCGCTGCACGGCCTGGTCGATCGCGGAGTCCACGGACTCCTTACTGGAGACGTCGCAGGTGACGAAATCGGCGCCGGCGTCGGCCGCGATCTTCTGGCCGGCGTCGGCGGAGAGGTCGAGGGAGACGACCCGGGCGCCGAGTCGGGGGAAGGCGCGGACGAGTCCCTCGCCCATCCCGCTGGCCCCTCCCGTGATCACGATGCGACGGTTCCGGAGCTGCTGATCGGTCATGGCGATTCTTTCTGCTCGCTGTCGCGCCACCGATGTCCGGGCGCGCGCCCCCACTTTACGTCACTGAGCGACGAAGTGGCGCACTGCGACAAAAACAGGATCAGCCGTTCCGCCCCAGCCCGGCCGAGACGATGCGCAGCGTCCGGCGCAGCACCTCGGCGCCGCGCAACGCACCCTCGCCCTGCTGCCAGGCGTACTCCTCCATTGCCGTGCGCAGAGCGGCGTTCGCCATCGCAGCCTCGAGACGCGGGTGCAGATCGGTGGGGGCCTCGGCTGTGCGCCGGGCGATCGCGTGGACCAGTAGCTCCTCGATCTCGTTGTTGACCTGGAGCCACACCCGGTGCAGAGCCGGTTCACTGCGGGTGAGCCGCACGATCCGCATGATCATCCCGGTGCCCGGCCAGTGGGTGCTGTTGTGTACGGAGGCGTGCTCCAGTGCTTGCGCCAGCGGCTCGTCGTGCGGACGGCGGTCGAGTTCCTCGACGGTGCCCACCAGACCGCTGGACAGCAGTGGCACCACGGCCTCCTCCTTGGTGGAGAAGTACCGCCAGAAGGTGCGTGAGGAGACACCCGCTTCCTGGGCGATGTCCTCCGCGGACGTGGCGCTGAAGCCGCGCTCGGCGAACAGGCGCGCCGCCACCTCCGCGATCTCCAGCCGCGTCTCGGCCTTGCGACGCTCCGTCAGCGCCGGCCTGCCGCCGCGCCCCGAAGTCCGGGGCTTCCGCTGGGGTACGGGCTCCGACACGTCTCGTACCTTCCTGTCGTTCCTGTCGTTCCTGTCCGAATGCGTCGCGGGCCAACGGTCAGCGCGCTTGAGAACAGTACGGCCCACCGCTTCTCCAACTCGTCCGCAGCGCGCTCGCGGCCCCTGCGCGGCCCGTCTTCCGTGCCGGGGTCGGCAGAGACGGGCCTCTGCTGCCCCGCGTCCGGGCGGCCCGCAGGCCCAGCAGGCCGCATCACAACAGCACAAGAGCAGTGATCGCCAGGTGATCAGAGAGACCACCCCTGCCGCATGCCGTGTCGCCACCCGCTCGCATCCGATGCAAATGCGTGAGCTTGGGGGATCAGAAGCAGGCACTGCCGCATCCGTTCGCCGGGTTTCAGCACAATAAAGCGGGCGTATTGTCCGTATATGGGTGATATTCGGTGCGGCTGGTGCGGCGCAGCCCTTCCGGAGTCGGCGGGACGTGGCCGCCAGCACTGCCGAGATGCCCACCAGCAGGCAGCCTGGCGGGCGCGGCGTCGATGGCAGGCGGCAGGTGCGCGGCGGAAGACGGCTTTGGTGGGTGCGGACCTCCTGGGTGAGGTGCAGGCTCTGGCGAGACGGGTGGGTGAGCTTGCCTCTCCGTCGGGGCCGGCTGCGGGGTGTCACTGTGCCGTGGTTGCCGGTGTGCCGCAGCCGGCGGGGCAGCTGGTGCGCTCGGCGTCGCCGGCCGACCGGCAGGCCGGAGTGAGCTGGGCGCGGATCGGCGAAGGGCTGGCAGCAGTCGCGAGGCGGCCAGGGCGCGTTTCGGACGGATGCGGACTTCTGAGCCGGTCACGGCCCGGGGAGGCTGAATGAGCCGGAACCAGGCGGGTTTGCGTGCCGTTGCGGGCCCCGGCAGACAGCTGATGGACACCGCGCTGGTGGACGTGGTGCGAGAGAGCGGCGCGTCCAGGGGCATGCTGTATGTGCTGCCGCCGGACGAGGACGCTCTGTGGCTGGCCGTGATGACCGGCACTCCGCGGAAGATCGCCGCTCCATGGGCGCGGGTGGGGCTGGCCGATCCCATTCCGGTGGCGGACGCCGTGCGGGAGCGGCGTTTGGTCTGGGTCGGCGGCATGGAGGAGATGGCACGCCGTTACCCACGACTGTCGCTCGTACTGCCTTATGACTTCACCCTCGCTGCTGCCCCACTTTCTTCCGGCAGCACCGTCGAGGGCGGGCTGGTGCTGCTGTGGCCCGGGCCGCATCCCCCGCTGCTGAGCCCCGGCGAGCGTGACGCCATTGAGGCAGGCTGCCGCCGGCTGGGCGGCCTCCTGCGAGAGACTGCCGATCACGGTGACCTGCTGCCTCCGGACCGGCCGCGGATCCTGGCCCCACTGGCGCCGGATGCGGCGGCGGCATTCATCGACCGCCTGCCGGGAGGGTCCTGTGCATTGGACCTGAGCGGCCGGATCACCTTCATCACCCCTGAGGCCGCCGCCCTCCTTGGAGCCAACGCCGTTGATCTGCTCGGCGCCCTGCCCTGGGACGCATTGCCGTGGATGGACGTCCCCGAAGTCGAAGACCGCTACCGGGCGGCGGTGGTCAGCGAGCAGCCCACTTCGTTCACGACCCTGCGGCCGCCGGATACGTGGCTGTCGTTCGAGCTGTATCCGGACTCCTCCGGCATCAGCGTCCGCATCACCCCCACGCCGGCCGGCGACACTTCCGCAACCCGGTCCACGCCCCCTGCGGGACCCAGCCGCGCCACCGTGCTCTACCACCTGATGCACATGGCCGCCACGCTCACCGAGGCCGCCGGTGTGAAGGATGTCGTCGACCAGACCGTCGACCAACTCCTGCCCGCCCTCGGTGCGCAGGGGATAGCGCTGATGACCGCGGAGGAAGGCCGCCTGAAGACCCTCGGCTACCGTGGCTACCGCGCCGAACTCATCGACCGCTTCGCCACCATCCCTCTGACCTCGGGCAGTCCCATCGTCCGAGTCCTGGCCACCGGCGTCCCGAGCTTCTACGCCACCTTTGACGACCTCAAAGCCGCCTACCCGCCGGCCGTGCTGCAGGACGACAAAGCAGCCTGGGCCTTCCTGCCGCTGATCGCCTCCGGCCGCCCCATCGGCTCACTCGTCCTCACCTACGACCGGGCCCACCCCTTTCCGCCCCCCGAACGCGCGGTCCTCACCTCCTTGGCGGGCCTGATCGGCCAGGCCCTGGACCGCGCCCGCCTCTACGACACTCAGTACGATGTCGCCCACCGCCTCCAGGCCGCCCTGCTGCCCCGCACTCTCCCCGACATCCCCGGCCTCAACGTGACCGCCCGCTACCTACCCGCCGGCCACGGCCTGGACGTCGGCGGCGACTTCTACGACCTCATCCGTCTGAACGACACCACCGCCGCCGCGGCCATCGGCGACGTCCAGGGCCACAACATCGACGCCGCCGCCCTCATGGGACAAGTCCGCACCGCCGTCCATGCCCACGCCACCATCGGCGTACCCCCCGGCGATGTCCTCAGCCGCACCAACCGCCTGCTCATCGACCTCGACCCGGGCCTGTTCACCAGCTCCCTCTACGTCCACCTCGATCTCGCCCGCCACGCCGCCTGCCTGGCCAGCGCCGGCCACCCCCTACCCCTGCTGCGCCACGCCGACGGCCACACCGAAGTCCTGCACCCTCCTCCCGGCCTGCTGCTCGGCATCGACCCAGAAGCCGACTACCCGGCCCTGGAGATCCCCCTGACGCCCGGTTGCGTGCTCGTCCTGTACACCGACGGGCTCATCGAGGAACCCGGAGTCGACCCCGACGACGCCATCGCCGAACTCGCCGGACTCCTTGAGCACGCGGACGCCAGCAACCTCGATGCCCTGGCCGACACCCTGATCCAGCACGCCCCCACCCCCGTCGACGACGTCGCCCTGCTCCTCATCAGCCTCGAACCCACGAGCGAATGAGTCGCGGAAGCCCGGCGCTGACCGTCGTCCCGTCCTTGCGCGGTGGTGACGGTCCGCGACGGCCGGCCTCAGGCTGTATGGGCGCCATCGAACCTCCCGCGGACCTGACCGATCAGGTCCGTGCGACGCTGACGTGCGCGCCGAACGGGCCCGGCATGAAGGACACCAAGAGTCCCGCGATCTCGCCCATCACCGCGCCATGTGCAGCGCATACACGCCGTGCTCCTGGCCATCCTCAGCCAGGCCCACTGCACCGTGACAACCACCGGCTGCCGGCGACATCGCTGTTACCGGCCGCGCCTCGTGAAGCACCGGCCTCCACCTGCCGGGGTCAGCCGGCGTTTGGGCGGCGGTGCGTCGGGGGGCGGATCACGCCGAGGCGTTCGAGTAGCAGTCCTTCCCGGGTGGACCAAGGGCAGATCTCGACGCTGTCCACTCCGCACGCTGTCATGAGGCTCTCGGCGATCAGGGCCCCTGCCAGGGACTGCCCGGCGCGGTGCCGGGAGATACCTGGCAGCCCGACACGACGGTCCCGGCCCGCCTCGGCGAGCAGGGCGATCGACGCGCGTAGCTGGGTCAGGGTCAGGCGCCCCCTCGTTCGCGGTGCCTTGTGCCGAGGGGCGCCTGCGAGCCGTGCGAGCTGCTCGAAGGTCTTGGAGCAGGCAAGCACGCGCCCACCTGGATCGGCCTGAGGAACGCCAGGCGCGGCGCTCAGGGACTGGCGCAGATACTGCCGGACTTCGGTCAGGCGCCGTTGGGAAGGACTCGTGCCGCCGGGCAGCCAATCCCGGGTGATTCTGCGGGCGCCGAGCGGCAGGGAACGAGCGATGCGGGGCTGATCGCCCGTACCCGAGGCAATCTCCACGGTGCCGCCACCGATGTCCAGGACCAATAGGGGACTGGCCGGCGAGCTCGTCCACTGACGGGCAGCTACATAGGCCAGACGCGCCTCCTCCTCGCCGGTCAGGACCCGCAGACGAGTGCCAGTGGTCAGGGCCACCCGCGCGATGATCTCATCGCGATTGGGAGCGTCCCGAATGACGGAGGTGGCGAACGGGAAAACCTCTGACCGGTGCAGACGCCGATCCGCAGCGACAGCCTCCGCCACCGCCCGCTGCACGCTCTCCACCCCAGCCCTGCCCAGGCGCCCCTTCCTGTCGAGCGACTCGTGCAGTCTCAGTCGCACCTTGTGAGAAAAGACGGGCTCCAGCACGGCACCGGACCGCCACCGCACCACCGTGAGCAGAGCACTGTGGCACCCGACATCGAGCACACCTGCCTGCCGCATCAAGCCCCCCCTCTCTCTGGCAGATCGCGTTCCCCACACCGAACCGGCTCGGGTCATTGCCGCGTCGGGGACGATCCGACCGGCCGCGGGACTCGCGTCGCCCACTACGCCATCATTATGTCACCGACGGTGCCCGCAGGTGTCGACTGGGTGATCTCTCTCGATCATCAGGTGGCTGCGCAAGGCCCGTCGGCGGTTGGGACTGCGTTGGTAAATCCCGATGGTGCCCTGGTCGGTGCTGGTCTGGTACTGATCAAGGCCACCGGAGTGGCTGCCCTCCCCCACGGAATGCGCCTGCACGCCGGGCCAGGAAGAACAGCACCTACACCGTTTGCGCCCGGCACTGTGTTCGACGGTGCCTTCAGGCTTCACGCAGGATGAGGCGGATGATCTCGATGGCTCGGCGCACGTGGCGTTCGGTACCAGTGATGATGTCGCTGTAAAGGAAGGATTCAGCGATCCGCACCGTCGCGTAGGAGAGCGTGTCCACGTCGATGGGCGGGTGGAAGGTGCCCTGGTCAACCGCTTCTTGAAAGATCGTTCGCAGCGCCTCGACGATCCTGGGCTGTACCACGCTGTGCTGCGAGGTCAGTACGCGCAGGGAGGGTTCTGGGTCGGTGACCAGAAGTCGCCGGAGGGGCACTGAGCCGTCTACTGCCTGCACGAAGCCCTGGATCACTTCCATCAGGTAGCCGATTCCCTCGCCGCGCGCCTGCAGACGTGCCCGTTCGATGGCCTGCTCGGCATACGCCCACAGCACCTCGCCCAAGAGCAGTTCCTTGTTGCCGGCCCACCGGTACACCGTGGCCCTACTGACGCCGAGCTCGGTGGCGAGGTCGCGCATGTCCAGCGGCACCCCGGCCAGGAAGCGCTGCTGGGCGAGGTCCCGCAAGTCCTTACTGGTCGCCCTGCCGGCCCGTCGGGGGGCCCGCAGTCGTTCTTGTCCGGTGGGCACTTCTACCTCCTTCCGTTCATCGAAACCAACGGTTACTGTGCATATGAGACACATTGCCGTTTCATCCAAAATGAACCTATCGCCCCGCATAACCGCCAGCCATGCGGCCCAGCGGCCAAACCTCTCAGGAGCCGGAACGCGACTTCCTATCCCCCGCCGTGCCAGGTCACACGCCCGCGCCGGCGACGCAAGTCCTGAGTGCCGTACCACCTGACCCGCCGACGCGGGCATCGCACAGACAGGACCACCAGCGTGACCATGCCATCCCCGAACAATCCGCCGACCGACACCGCCATGCCCCGGCCGGCTCCGGCGACCTGCCCCCAGCATTCATGCAGTCACCGCGAGGCGGAGTGCCAATGTGAGCCACAGGTCCAGGAGTTCAGTGCCGCCCTCGCAACAGTCCCGTCCGCCGCATGCCCGGCAGGGACCATATCGGCGCACTGGTCTTTTCCCGCGCAAGCCGTGCACGCGCACCTGGCCAGACGCTGGCTGACGGGCCTGCTGGACACCTTCTGGGACGACACAGAGGCGATTCGCCGGGCTATTCAAGTCTTCGGTGAAGTCATCGCCAACGCGGTGGAACACGGACGCGGTCCGGTCACCGTCTTGGTGGCCCTGCGATCCGGTGCCCTCCTGTGTGAGGTCGGCGATGCCAGCCCCCGTCTGCCCGCCATGACCGCCGCCACCGAGGACGACGAGCACCACCGTGGCCTCGCCATGATCCACGCCATCCTTGGCCATGCCCCACACGTACGGTGCACACCGACCGGCAAAATCGTCGGCTTTACCGTGACCACGCGTCGATCTACGCCAGCTGGTTGATGGGCGTCTCGTACGGGACGGTCCGAAGCCATGTGCGCGGCGCGCCGACGAAGCCCGCTGCTGGTGGCCATCGGCGCGAACTCACCGATGTGGCGCGGGCGCGACACCGGCTTCGCCAGTTGGCGCACCGTGCTCTTCGGCCACTGGCCGGTCAGCGGCGGGCAGCCCGTCTTCCGCAACGCCCGCGACTACGACCGGCGTGCCGACCAGCTCGTCGACGGCGGAGCGATCACAGCTCGCCGCCACCCGGCCACATGCCGCTCCGGGACGGTCCCTGTTCGCGTCCGCCATCTCGGTACTCCTCACGAGAGGAACCCACCGCCGTACTGCGGCCGCGACCCCGGTCAGGACCAAGCCGGCGGAGCCGACGGCCACTACTCCGGCGCGCCTCCCGGCAAGGAGATGACTTCGAGCTGCTGAAGCATGGACAGGACGTCCTTGTCCGACCACTTCTCCGCGAGCCTGCCGTCGGCGATGCGGTGGACCACGGTCGCCGTCATCACGATCTCGTGCCCGGTGGCGGGGATGCCCGGGAGATCTCCCGACTGAACGCCGCGGCATGTCAGCCTGGTCACCACCTTGT
This sequence comes from Streptomyces sp. NPDC059373, assembly GCF_042751495.1. Taxonomy (NCBI): domain Bacteria; kingdom Bacillati; phylum Actinomycetota; class Actinomycetes; order Kitasatosporales; family Streptomycetaceae; genus Streptomyces; species Streptomyces sp. NPDC059373. The sequence continues at coordinate 26,025 of NZ_JBHYXC010000046.1, forward strand.
CGCCTTCCGCCACTTGGTCCTCGATCTCGTGCGTACCGGGGGTCGCGGCCCAGAACAGGCGGAACGCCTCCTTCAGCCCCTTGCGGCCGGGCGCGAACCCGGGGAAGGGCGGCGGCGAGTGATCGAGGTAGTCCTCGGCCACCAACTCGTCCATGGCGTCGAGATTGCCTTCGTCGATCTCCTTGTAGAAGCGGCGGACCAGTTTCTTGTTCTCCTCGATGGACATGGCGGCTCCCTTGTTCGTGCCTGTGTCGTCGTCGGCCTCTGGGGAAGCGTCGACGGCCGCGCCGCCCAGGTGCCCCCGACACCCCAGACAGGCGTGCGGCTTCACCCGCATGCGGCCGGACAGGCCCGGGACATGGGGATCGGGCCGGCACATCAGCCGCCAGCAGGCCGACGCCGGCCGTCGGAGGTCGTCGACCAGCGGGCGGGCGCGCGGAAGGTCACCGCTGCAACTCACCGCTGTGCCGTACCGCAGAACGACTACCTCTATGCCGTACGTTGCACCGGGTTGATCTCGAAGGCTCCGCAGACCCGCAGGTGGTAGGAGATCAGTACTGATTTCGTGCTGGACGGCAGGTAGACGCGGATGAAGGCCGACGTCGGCCGACAGTTCGACACCACGCTGTGGTTGTTGGTGCGGATGGTGGCGAAGACCGTCCGGGCCGGGTGGACGGACACGGTGGAAACGCGGTGCGGGTTGCGGGTCGCCGCGGCTCCGATCCGGTGACGATGGACGTCCACAACGCTGACGCCCGGGTATCCCCGCAGCGCACAGGTGTGGCCGGAGGTGTTCGTGAACCGGATCGGATAGAAGAGCGATCCCGCACCACCTGTCACCCGTCCGATGGACAGGCGCAGATCGGCCACGTGGCAGGTACGGGTCGCCGGCGAAGCCTGGGACTGGGTGGCGCCGGCCACGGCGCCGGTGACGAAGAGCAGAGCAGCGGAAGCGAGGGCCGCTGAACGCCCGAGGTTGTTGATCATGATGCACGCTCTGTGTCAGCAGAGGAAACCGGTCCCGCATCCGGCGGGACAAAACCTGAGGGAGCCGTATCCCGGCTCGACGTGTGCCATACGCGAGAAAGATCCTCGCATCATCAAGGACGCCTGGCCCGGTCGACACGGTTGCGGGCCCCGCGGCGGACGCCGCAGACGTGGCCTGCCGACCAGCGGCAGGGTGACGTGGTCAACGGGGGACGGTCTGCGTGACGCGCCATAGGCGGCGGGGCAGCTCGCCCTCCTCGAACGGGTGAACCTCGGCCAGGTCCCAGTCGTCGGCGAGTGCGTCGACCAGGTCGCGGGGGAAGAAGTGAACGGCGAAGCCGCCGTGTTCGAAGATGTCGTCGCGCGCAATGCGGGCCCCGTAGTGCGCATCACCGGTGTGCCGCACGGTGTAGACGAAGACCGCGTCGACGCTGTCGTCGTTCAGCGGCAGCGCGTCCCGAACGTCATGCATCGCAGCGCTCAAACGGACATGGAGGCTGCGCCACGGTCGTACGGCGCATGCAGCCCGTGAGGCCGCCACTCCCCCATGCGCCTCACGGGCCGTGAAGCCGTCGTGGCCTGCCGCCTCGGCCCCGGGTGACCGTCAGCGTTCCGCCATCGCGTGCTGCTGGGCGAGCCGGCCGATGTCGTGCGCGGTGATGATCCCACTGAGCCGGCCGCTGTCCATGACCAGAATGGGCAGTCCGCCCCCGGAACCCAGGCGGTCCAGGACGCCGTCCAGCAGCTCGTCCGGCGCGGCGAGAGTGCACCGTGACAACGGGGTCGCCACGTCCCGTACGCGAAGCGCATTGCGCCGCCCGGACGGCACGGCGGCCAGCCGGCGCAGCTGTACGACGCCGCTGGGACGGCCCTCGAAGTCCACCAGCGGCAGCACCGCGTGACCTGCGTGCGCCGCCACCTCGGGCAGGAACCGGTCCACTGTGAACCAGTCCGGTCCGGTGACCACCGGAGCGGTCATCGCCTCGGCCACCCGTACTCCCCGCAGGGCCGCGCTGAGCTCGGCCCGCCGCCGTTCGGCCGCGGCAGTGATCGCGACGAACAGCCCGATGACCGCCAGCCACAACCCGCCCGCCACCCCGCGAATGAATGTCAGCCACCCGATCACGACCAGCGCCAGGCCCACGACCTGCCCGCTGCGCCCGGCAGCGCGCTGGGCGCGGTCCCGGTCACCGGTGCGCCACCACAGCGCGGCCTGCAGCACCCGCCCCCCGTCCAGGGGCGCGGCAGGCAGCAGGTTGAAGAGACCCAGCACTACGTTCATCGCGCCCAGCCACCCCAGCACGGCAACCGGTATCCGCCAGCCCAGTGCCGCCTGCACCCCGGCCGCCGCCCCCAGAACGGCGCCGCCGAGCACCAGGCTGGCCAGTGGACCGCTGGCGGCGACTACGAACGCCGCCCGTGCCGTCGTCGGCCGGTCCATCCGGGTCATCCCGCCCAGGGCCCACAGCGTCATGTCCCGCACCGCGATTCCGGCCCTGCGGGCCGTCAGCGCGTGCGCCGCCTCGTGCACCACCAAGCTCACCAGCAACAGCAGACCACCGGCCACCCCCGCGACCGCGTACACCACCGCCGCCCGGCCGGGCGCGTACGCGGGCAGTGTCCGGCTGCCCAAGCCGTACGCGAACAGCAGCATCAGCAACGGCACACTCCAGTGCGTACGCAGTGCCACCCCACGCACGCTCCCGATCCGGATCGAACCGTTCATCGCCTTCACCCGCCGTCGGGCAGCCAACCGCCACCCGTCCCCTTCCCATGGTCCGTCACCGGCCCCCACACCCGGAAACGCCCGATGACCGCAGAGGCGGATGCGGGACCTGCGGCGGGGACGCCGACGCGACCCCGGGTGCTTGAGCCCCCGGTCAGTCCTTCCGGTACAGCCGGTGCATCAGCAGCAGCACCGCCGCCGCCGGGCTCAGTGCGAGCACCGTCGCCGCGACAATGGCCAGCGGTCTGACGCCGAGTACGATGCCCGCGACCAGCAGCGCCGGCCACCCCACCCAGACCGGACTCCACAGTGCCACGCGCAGGGACCTCGGGCGCCTGTGCCGACCGGTGACGAATTGCTCGGTCCAAACCGGATCGTCGGCCTGCAGGGCGGCCTCGATCGTCTCCAACTGCTTCTTCTCGTACGCAGACAGCATCAGGAGTCACCACCGTTACCCGAGGTGGGACAGCAAGGACAGCAACAGCACCGGCATCGAACCCGTCCTGTTGGCCGGCGGGTTCGTCAGGACGAAGCCGGGGAAGGCGCAGGCCCGCAGCGGCACCGGCCTACCCGTCCTGGTCATGGAACCGTAGGCATCTGGCCGGGATCATCACCGCCCATGACATCACCCGCCTGGTCCGGGGCCGCACCTGGGCCCGACTCCCGGTTAGTTCTCGCGCTCCACAAGGTCCTTGAACTGCTCCAGGTCCTGCCGTACGAGGCGTTCGATCGCGGTGGCCTGAGCGAATCCCTTCGGCCCGCCAAAGGTCTCCGTGACGGTGCCGGGGTCATACTCCAGCCGTACCTGGACACGGGAGTGGTCCGCGTCGATCGGCAGCACCGAGAACGTGCCCGCCAGCCGCGGCCCGTTCGTGGTCCGCCATACCATCACCCGGCCGCGGTCACGGTCGGTGAGCTCGGCATCAAACCGCTGCGCCCGGCCGCCGGCCTCGACATCGAAAAGAGCCCGCTGCCCACCTTCGGCCCGGACCTGCCGCACACCTCCGACGAACCGCGCGTACTCCTCGACCTGGTGCAGGCGGTCCCAGGCCACCTGGGTGGGAACGCTGATGTCGATCTGCTCTTCGAGAGTACTCATGAGCAACCTCGCCTGGTCGATCCACACCCCCTCCCCTCCAGGGTGCGCCCCCCACAGCGCGGGGGCCACGTGCGTCAGGTCCGGAGCGCCACAGCGTCGTGATGCGATCGGCCGACGACGCGGGCGGCCGCCGGCTAGAGCTGTATCACCGGGCAGGTCAGGGTGCGGAGGATGCCCTCGACCTTCTGGATCCGCGTGAACACCAGGCGGCCCAGGTCGTCCACGGTCTCGCCCTCGGCCTGTGCGATCACGTCGTACGGGCCCGTCACCGCCTTGGCTCGCTGCACGCCGGGGACGGCCGAGACCGCAGCGGACACATCCAGCGCCGTGCCCGCTCGGGTCTGGATCAGGATGTAGGCCTCGATCATGACGGACCTCCCGGCGCCTCGGGGCGGGCATCTCCCGCGAAGCGGCGCTGCGCCGTTGCGACCTCGCGGTCAAGGCCAGTGTGCGACGCCGTGCGACGCGTGACCATGCGGCTGGGAAAAGGGCACTGACAGGAATGCGGCCATGGCCCTGGAGCGCCCCCGGCAGGCTGCACCCGGTCATGGCCACCAAGCGGTTGCCTGGAGCCGGTGTTCTGCGCACGCATCGAAGAGGAGACCGAATTCCTTGGAGCGCGCCGTGGCATCGGTGATACCGTTGGTATCATGAGTGATCCCAAAGCCATGAGCCTGCGGTTCCCCGAACCTGGGCAGCGCGCGGCCATCGCCGCCGCCGCCAGGGCTGCGGGTGTCAGCATGCAGGAGTACATCCTCTCGGCGGCCTACGAGCGCGCCACCGCCGTGGAGACGGCCTTCCTGGAACACTTCAAGGCCTCCGCGGCTCGCAGCGGCGAGGCCTTCGCCGCCGAGCCCGGCGGCGTCGACCCCAGTGCGGAGCAGCGGACTGCCGAGCGGCTGGCCCTGCGTGATCTTGAGAAGCCCGGGCGGGGCAACGCCGCGTGACACAGTCCGTACCGCCTCGGATCGATGTCTCGTTCCTCCTGCACGCAGCCGAGCTGGTCCCCGGTGACCCGCAGGTCGACGACTACGGCGCGCTCTACGCGGCCGTCGGCCGTGTCTACGCGCGGGCCATGGAGCATGACATCTACGGCTCCCCTCACCTCAAGGCCGCAGCCCTGCTGCAGACCCTGGTGAAACTGCCGTGCCTGGAACACTCCAACGAGGCCTTCGCCTGGCACTGCGCCGAGGCGTTCCTTGCCCTGCTCGGGCACCACCTGGATTACACGCCGAAGGCAGCAGTGGCTGTGGTGCGGGATGCCACCTCCGGCGCTCTCGGTGTCGCCGGTATCGCCCGCCAGCTCCGTACCTGGACCACCAACTGACCGACCGCGCTTGCTATCGCGCAGCTCGGCGTGCCCGCCGACCAGCCCAGGTCAAGGACATACCTGAGCCCCCGCAGCGGCATCACCGACGACGCCGCGGGCCTGGCCGTCAAGAGTTGAGGACACGGGCCCAGGAGCGCTACCGCGACCCGGACTGCACGTGCGGGTGGAGCCTCGTACGCCCTCACCGCGCTCCTGGTCCCCCGCGATGCCCGGCCTGTCCGCGGGCGGGCGTGTTGGGTGTGGAGTTCGCGCGTTCGGTGGTTGTGTGTGCGGTCGCGAGCCAGCTGCGGAGCAGGTCGAGGGCATCAGCAGATGGGGTGCCGGTGTCGGTGAGGTAGGTGACGATCCGCACGTCGGGGGTCGAGTCGAGGGTCAGGCTCTCGAAGGCGACGGTGAGTTCGCCGACGACGGGGTGGCGGATCGTTTTCGTTCCGGCTGTGTGGATCGTCACCGTGTGCCCTGCCCACCAGGTGCGGAACTCGGGGCTGTGGGTGGCGAGTTCGCCGACGAGGGCCATGAGGGCGGGGTCGGAGGGGTCGCGGCCGGCGATGAGGCGCAGGGCCGACACGACGTGGCGGGCGTCGTGTTCCCAGTCGGCGTAGAACTCGCGGGCGCGGTCGTCGAGGAAGAGGTAGCGCGTGTGGTTGAGCGGTTGGCCGTTCTCGGGGAACAGGTGCGGGAACAGTGCTCGTCCGAGGGGGTTGGCCCCGACGACGTCGCCGAGGCGTCCGAGCGCGACGGTCGGGACGTCGGACATGGCGTCGATGAGTTGCGCCGCCCGCTGCGGCAGCCGCGCCCGGGGCTTGGCGCGGGGCGTCCTGGCGCCGTCGGAGGCCGCCCGGGCGAGATCGAACAGGTGTTTGGTCTCTGCGTCGTCCATGCGCAGGCTGCGGGCCAGCGACCGCAGCACGCTCTCGGAGACCCCGCGGAGGTTCCCGCGTTCCATCCGGGTGTAGTACGCCGTGCTCACCCCGGCGAGCTGGGCGACCTCCTCGCGGCGAAGCCCGGGGACCCGGCGCTCGCCGCCGAAGACCGTCACACCGGCCTCTTCGGGAGTGAGGCGTGCCCGCATCCCGGTGAGGAACTGCTGCACGTCGCGGCCAAGGTCCATGAGACCAACCGTAACCGGCAAGGTCGTCTGTGTGGGGGTGCCTGCGAGTGTCTCCCAGCGCCGACGGCGACTGCATACGGGCGACTGCATACGAGGGAATGCGTACGGGGGATAACGGCAGGGACTCCCACTCACGCCGGACGCGTGCCTACCGTCGAGGCATGCCCAAGAACACGACCACTTTGAACAACGGCGTGGAGATGCCGGCCATCGGGCTCGGCGTCTTCCAGACCCCGCCCGATGTCACGACCGCCGCGGTCGAGGAGGCCCTCCGCCTCGGCTACCGCCACATCGACACGGCTGCCGCGTACGCCAACGAGCGTGAGGTCGGCGAAGGCATCCGCCGCTCCGGCATCGCCCGCGACGACGTATTCGTCGAGACGAAGGTCTGGATCAGCGACTACGGCTACGACGCCACGCTCCACGCCTTCGACAAGAGCGCCGACAAGCTCGGCGTCGACCAGCTCGACCTGCTGATCCTCCACCAGCCCCTGCCCTCGGCCTTCGACCGCACGCTCGACGCCTACCGGGCGCTGGAGAAGCTCCTGGCCGACGGCAAGGCGCGCGCCATCGGCGTGAGCAACTTCATGCCCGAGCACCTCGACCGCCTCCTGACCGAGACGTCCGTCGTGCCCGCCGTGAACCAGATCGAGCTCCACCCGTACTTCCAGCAGACCGCACTGCAGCGGGCGCATGCCCAGAACGGCATCGTGACCCAGGCATGGTCACCCATCGGCGGCATCACCTCCTACCGTGAAGCCGCCAAGAGCACCTTCGACGACCCGACGCTGCTCGACATCGCGCGCCGCCACGGCAAGTCGGCCGCCCAAGTGATGCTCCGCTGGCACCTGCAAAACGGCCGCTCCGCGATCCCGAAGTCGACCAAGCCCGCCCGCATCGCCGAGAACTTCGACGTCTTCGACTTCGAGCTCACCACCGAGCAGCTCGAAGCGATCGACGCCCTCGACACCGGCGTGCGCGGCGGCCCCGAACCGGACAGCATCACCCTGGAAACATACGGCAGGGACATCCCCGAGGCCTGAGGTCACTGCGTCGACCGCAGCGGGAGCCTTCGCTGTACCACCCGGCCCGGGTTACTCCTCGGCCGCGCCCGGGCCCCGCAGGGGCCGCCGCGGACGTCGAAGCCGCCGGCGCGTAGCTGGTGATCGGCGAGGCGGCCTTGCCGCCACCGACGCCCAGTTCACAAGCTTGTTGTCACCGTCCACGGGCGCCGGCAGAGCTCTGGCCCGCGGGGGCGTCGAACGGTGATCCCCCATGCCGCGGTGTCGTCTTGCGTGGGGCGATCATCGCTCTCTTCGGAATTCAGCCGCCAGGTACCGATGATCGGATCGGCAAGATGTGACGTCGCTCAAGGGTGCATGCGCGCGCCCTTGAGGACCTTGTCCACGGCGTTGCGCGGCCCGTAAACGGCCATGCCTACCAGATCGAGCTGGTCCTTACCCACGGCCCGCACAGCTGCCCGGTTGTCCCGGTCGTTGCCCGTGCGGAATAGGTCTGACGTGAACACGGCCCTCGGCAGCGAGCGGGACAGCGCACGAGCGTGCGCGGCGGTCAGCGTCTCCTTCGTCCCCTCGAAAACCAGCACGGGCTGGCGGAACATCGGCATATAAGCGGTGTCGTCGGCGTCCTCGTACGGCTCGCCGATCACCTCGGATGACGCCGTACCGAGCCCGCTGACCAGGAAGGCGGTCACATTCAGCCGCTGCCAGGTCTCAAGGTCGTCACGCAACAGGACGGCGATCTTGGTTTCGAAGCGGACAGGCGCCTTCACGTTCCCTGTATCGGTCCGGGCCCCCATCCCCGTCTCGGTCTCGGTCTCGGTCTCGTCCTCGGTTCTCATGCCTCGAGACTCCAGGGTGCGCGCCTTCTGCGTCTTGTACGTTCTTTGCGTGACGCCCCGGCAGGAGATCTCCGCTTGGCGCCCGCAGGTCGCGGGTGTCGTGGAGGTCTTCCACGCCCATTTCACGGAACACGCCTACCCCATGCACGTCCACGACGCCTGGACTTTGCTGATCGTCGACGACGGCGCGGTCCGCTACGACCTGGACCGCTACCAGCGCGGCACCCCGAGCGACACGGTGAGCCTGCTCCCGCCGCAGGTCCCGCACAACGGCTCACCTGCCAGCCCCCACGGCTTTCGCAAGCGCGTGCTCTACCTCGACATGACGCAGCTGGACAAGAGCTTCATCGGGCCGGCGGTGGACGGCCCGGACCTCACCGACCCCGTCCTGCGCAGACGCGTCGGACAGCTGCACACGGTCCTCGCCAACCCCGGCGACGAGTTCGAGGCCGAGAGCCGTCTGGCCCTCATCGGCGAGCGACTGCGCGAGCACCTGCGCCCCAGGCTGGCCTTCCGCAGCCCGGGGCCCGACCGCGGCCTCGCCCACAGGCTGCGCGACCTCCTCGACGAGCGGCTGCTTGAAGGCATCGCCCTGGAAGAGGCCGCGCGCCGGGTCCACGCCCACCCCACCCATCTCGTACGTGCCTTCAGCGGCGCCTTCGGCATCGCCCCGCACCAGTACGTGATGTCCCGCCGCGTCGACCTGGCCCGCCGTCTGCTGCTCGACGGCAAGCCGCCGGGCGAGGTAGCGACCGCTGCCGGCTTCTACGATCAGTCCCACCTCACCCGGCACTTCAAGCGGATCGTGGGCATCACCCCGGGCCGGTACGCCCGTACCGGGGTGTGACAAAGCCCTGCAGATGGCGGATTTCGCCAACTACAGCGCTCGACGCCCGTCCGCCCCCGGCCCTACGGGGCCGCAGAGGAAGCCTGGGTGCGACAGCGACACCCAAGTCCCTGGCAGTTGGGCGCGTGTCGTGAGACCGTCCGCAGGTGACCGACGCTGCCGGAAAAACGATCTCGGGACGACCGCACGATCGCACCGCGTCCGTCCTGCGCTTCGGGGTGGAACTCCTCGCCTGGGTGGCGACCCCCTGGGCGCTGACCGGCTACTCATGGCTGCTAGCCGCTCTGTCCGTGGTGCTCCTGATCGGGCTTCCGACGTGCCTGTCCACCCCAGGTGACAAGGCCAACGTGATCATCGCCGTTCCGGGCTGGGCCACGATCCTTCTCGTGCTGCTCCAACTCGCCGCGGCCGTGGCCTCGTCATGGCTGGCCTGGCCCGCCTGGGCAGCCATCCCGGTGACCCTGCTGGCTGCCGCCGCTCTCGTCACCGAGCGCCCACGCTGGCGATGGCTGGCTTCCGCGAACCAACTCGCCAACTGAGGCGCCGTTACGCCAACTGGTGCTCAGCCACACCAGGCCATCAGCTGACAACACAGCTGCCCGGGCGTGCCTGAGCTGACCCGGCCCTAGGCACGCCTCCCCTTCGCTCGGAGGGTTTCGTGCTGGTTTTTCTCCGCTTCCTTGGGGTCGCGGGCGCCTGGGTTGCCATCTTCGCCGCCTTCGTGATCGGCGCGTTCGTCGTCTCCACCGGCCTGGCGCCGTCAGTCGCCACGTTCCACAAAGACCCGGGGCGGTCCACCGCTGCCCCAGGGGGCCGGCGGCAGTGAGTCATACCACGCCAGGCGGCCGGGCAGGCTCCGCTGGCGACGGTCATGCCTCGCCCAGGTCGGTACAGTGTGCGATCGTCGCATCGTCCGCCGGCACCGCGTGGCGCGCCTCGGCCTGCCGGACACGATGAATGATTTCGGCGGGTCCGCTCGACGCCAGGACTGGCCATGACCCCTGGCCAGTCGGCGAGCCGGAACCGGTCCACGATGCGGCTGGCTCCATTGCTGAGCAGGACGGCACCGGTCAGTTCGGAGATCGGACAGCTTCCGGTGATCGCCTCGTCTGCCGCCCGCGGGTCGTCCTTGGCCACCCAGAAGCCGCCCGGCTGGTTCCGGTTGGCGCGCAAGGCTCGGAGGACTCGGTGGAACTCGTCGCCACCCTCGGCGGCGGCCTCGAGCGCGGACCCGTACGACCGGCTGATGATCACCTCCCGGGGATCGGAGACGACGAGCGGCGCACCGTCTGCTCTGTCAAGCACGAGGACCGAGTCACCGAGCACCAGGTGCTCGACGAGGCCGTCGGACAGGCGCAGGATGGCCACGGTCGCCGACGGACTGATGGGGTCGGCGACGTCGCAGGTGCCCCGGTGATCGTCCGTCACCTGCTCGATGGCCTCGGCGAGCAGCGCCGCAAGGCTGCGGTCCCGCACGAGTGACAAGAGGCGGAGGAGGCTGCCTCCCAGGCGGCTGGCGTACCAGGCCACGCCGTGCCGGCAGATCGATTCGGTGCCGGAGATGCCGGCGCCGTCGATCAGCACCGCTGCCGTCGGTACGGCGCCCGTGAAGTCCTCGTTCGCGTGGCCGGTCCGTGCCGCAGCACTCGTCATCGTCACCCGCATGCCCTGCCGCCGCCCTCCCGCCGATTGAGGCGTCGACTCTAACAACCGCCGACGCGCTTGGGGCGCACACATCTGCCGCCGCGCAGACGCGTCGGGCCCACAGTCCGGCCTCTTGATCAGAATCCGGATGTGCCGCGATTCGCGAGTGTCGCGTCACTTCGCCGGCACCGACGCCGCCTCAACTGCCAAGCATCTTCAGCGTCTGACGGTGCCACACGAGCGGATTGCGCTCATCGTCGGTCATCATGGCGAGCACGCGCAGCACGATGATGTCGTGATCGCCGGCCGGGTAGCTGTGTTCGACGGTGCACTCAAGCACGACCGGCGCGCCCTTGAGGAAGATCGCGCCGGATTCCGCTTCCACCGTACCGAGACCGGCGAACCGGGCTTCCTTGCTGCGGGACGCGAGTTGCCGGGCCTTGCCGGTGTGCCCCTCGCCCAGGATGGAGACGCCGATCGCCCGTGCACGGGACAGCACCGGCCAGGTCGTCGAGGTGTGCTGGGCGGCGAAGGAGACCATGGGCGGGTTGTACGAGACCCCGACGGCGAACGAGGAGACGACCATGACGGTCGGGTCGCCGTGGACGAGCGCGGACAGGGCCGCGACTACCGACGGGAACCCGGAGAAAGCCCTCTTCATCTCGCCGGGATCCGAAGTGAAGCCCTGTACTGACGTCATGAGCCGGCCCTCGTCTTCGGGGCGTCGATCACGATCCGGCCCCACCGCCCGATCCAGCGGGCGAGCGAGTGGTCCGACGTGTGCGTGGAGTCGAGCTGGTAGAGGCCCTGCGCGGGGCAGGTCGCAGCGAGCTCGACGAGCACTGGCTTGACGGTGAGTTCCGGGGCGAGCGCGTGTGTGGGTCCCGCACCGAGCAAGGGGGGCGACGCCATCTGGCCCGCGAGGCCGGTCGCTGTGGGGAACTGGTCGAGGAAGAGCTCGAGCAGGCCGGTGCAGGTGCCCTTGTGGGTGGGCGACGCCGCGATCACGACGTCGGTGGCCTGGGCCCGCTCGACGGCAGCGGCGACGTCCGGGGCGTCCCAGCCGAGCAAGCCGGCCCGGAGCGCGGCGACTTCGACGGCCTCGCACTCGAGCCCGAGGGCACAGGCGGGGCGCTCGGCGGCATCGCTGGTACGCGAGGCGGTTTTGGGGTTTCCGGCGACGGCGACGGCCTTCATCATGCGACTCCGGTGGGTACGTGTGGCGCGGCCGATGCCGCCGGCGATCCGGCCTCGTGATGGTCTGCGTGGAGGAACGCGGCCGCGAGGAGACAGAGCAGTCCGGCGGCGGCGAGGCCTGCGAGGGTGGCCGCGTAGCCGAATCCGGTCAGCACAACGGCGGAGATCGCGCTGCCGAGCACGGCGCCGAACTGCTTCATGGCGTTGAAGGCTCCGGACGCCGCTCCGACGGCCTCCGGAGCGACCGCGGTCACCGCCGCGATCGACAGGGGTGACCAGACGAAGGAATTGGCGACTCCGTACAGGGCGAAGGCGGTGGTCAGCGCGGAGACCGGTGCGTCCGTCGACACGAGGACCGCCGACGCCGCGATGGACAGGACGAGCGCCAGCGAGCCGATGGCGGCGACCGCACGGGATCCGACCCGGTTGTTGAGCCGGGCCGAGACCGGCGCGCCGAGCAGGCACACCACACCCATCGGTACGAGGGTGAGGGCCGCCGCACCGGGACCGAGCCCGCGCTCGTGCTGGAGGTAGAGCATCAGCGGGATCATGGCCGAGCCGGAGCAGAACGCCGCGGCGGCGGCGCCGCAGGCGGCGGTGACGAACCCGCGGCTGCGCAGCAGCTCGATCGGTACGAGCGCACTCGGCCCTTCGTGGCGCTGGAGCCAGACGACAGCCGCGACGATCAGTGTGCCCGAAACGGCCAGCAGCCACCGGGGGACGCCCAGCGCGTCGGCGCTCGCGGCGTCCGTGCCCTGGATGCCGAGCACGAGTGCGCAGACGCCGGTCGCGTTCGCGCAGATCGCCCAGACCGGGATGTCCGCCGCTTGACGCGGCAGGACCGGAACGAACGCGGACACGGCGACCATCGCAGCAGCGCCGACCGGTACGTTGACCCAGAACACCGCAGGCCATCCGCCGCCTGCGACGAGCAGGCCGCCGAGCAGCGGTCCCGCGGCCACCGCGGCACCCCCGACCGCGCCCCAGGTGCCGAGCGCGATGGCGAGGCGCGGCGGCTGGAACAGCGCCTTGATGAGGGTGAGGCACTGGGGTGTCATCAGCGCGGCGCCGACGCCCTGTGCCACCCGCCATCCGATGAGTGCCGCAACAGTGGGCGCCAGCGCGCACAGCAGGGATCCGCAGGTGAACGTCATGAGGCCGACGAGGTGGACGCGCCGGTGGCCGTAGCGGTCGCCCAACCGTCCCGCGATGATCAAGGGCACCGCGTACGCGATGAGATAGCCGCTGTTGACCCAGATCGCGAGGGTCTCGGTGGTGTGCAGGCCCGTGATCAGTGCGGGCAGCGCGACCGAGGTGATCGTGCTGTCCAGCAGCAGCATGAAGAACCCCAGACACAGGCTGCCGAGGGCGAGCCAGTGCCGTCGCTCGTCGGCTCCGGCCGCCATCTCACACCGCCAGGTTTTCGCGCAGTGTGGCGCCCGGGTACTTCGCCGCCAGGACGCCGCGACGGCGCAGCTCGGGCAGCAGCAGCTCGCTGATCTCGGCGAAGCCCGAGGGCATGGCCAGCGGGCAGGAGAACATGTAGCCGCCGCGTGATCCGGTCTCGGCGAAGTTCTCCTCCAGCGCGTCGGCGACGGTGGCGGGGTCGCCGACGATGCTGTGGTCCAGACCCGTCGCCCTCCCCCGGCCGTGCGCGAAGAACTCACCGCGGCTCATGGTGTGGTCCTCCCCGAACTCCTCGACGAGCGAGCCGACGAGGCCCGCGGGGCTCGCGTTGGCCGCGACGATCGCGTCGCGCAGCTCGGCCAGGCGGAACGACTGCGGCAGCGTCGACAGGTCGTAGCCGGCGTTGTGCGACAGGTACGTGGCGACCGCTTCCTCGTTCCAGAACTCGTGCACCCCGTCGCGCCGTTCCCGTGCCTCGGCCGTCGTGCGGCCGACGATCACCTGTGTGGCCCAGAGGATGCCCACGTGCGCGGGGTCCCGCCCCTCGGCGAGGAGCGCCTCGTCGAGGAGCTTGCGGTGGCGCTGCTGGGCCGCGAGGTTGCCGCCGAAGCCGAAGACGAGATCGGCGAACCGCGCCGACGCGGCGATACCGCGGGGCGAGTTGCCCGCCTGGACGATGAGCGGGTGGTGCTGCGGACTGGGTACCGACGCGAGCGGGCCCTTGACGGTGAAGAAGCGCCCGTGGTGATCGATCGGATGCACCTTCGCGGGATCAGCGAACCGCCCGGTGTCCCGGTCGCGCACGATGGCGTCGGGTGCGACGGAGTCCCACAGCGCGCGGCAGACCGCGACGAACTCCTCCATCCGCTCGTAGCGCAGGTCATGGTCCATCAGCTCGGCGAACCCGTAGTTCGCCGCGTCCGCGCCGCGCGTCGAGGCGACCACGTTGAAGGCGATGCGCCCGCCCGTGACGTGGTCGAGGGAGTTGAGCAGCCGGGCGACGTAGAACGGGTGCATGAACGTCGAGGAGTACGTCAGGCCGAAGCCGACCTTCTCGGTCACGGTGGACATCGCCGCGATGACCGGGGACATGTCGTGGCGCGGCCACTGGATGCCCCATTCCACGGCCGGTTCGATGCTGCCCCGCCAGGTGCTGGGCACACCGCTTCCGTCGCCGAAGAACAGCATGCCGACGCCGGCGCGTTCGGCCGTCTGCGCCAGCTCCATGAATAGGCGTACGTCCGGAAAGTCCCGCCCGACCCACGAGCCCTGCCGGGCCCACGCACCCTCGGTGTGGGTGAAGGAGAGGTCGAAGCCGATGTGCATGCCGGTCACCGCTCGGCCTTCTTCCAGAGTTCGACGACCTCGTCGGTGTCGCTGAGTACGGCCACGTTCAGTGCCAGTTGGACGAGGGCCGCGGCGTTGACGTCGAGGTCGTAGGCGGCCGTCGCATTCCGCGGGACGACGACGGGCCAGTCCAGCTGCATGGCGTCCTGGGCGGTCGCGTACACGCAGCACTCGCTCGTCAGTCCCACCACGGTGAGCCAGTCGCAGCCGGCCGCGCGCAGCCGGGCGTCGAGATCGGTGCCGAGGAAGCCGCTGTAGCCGCGCTTGACCACGCGCGGCTCGCCCTCGGCGGGCCGCATGCGGTACCAGTCGGCGCCGGTGGTACCGACGAGGCACGGCTCGGCCGGGCTCATGGGCGCGTCGTAGTCGCCCTCCCGCAGCCAGTTGCCCGACCGCCACGGCCGCGCCGGGTCGCTGCCCAACTCGACCCAGACGACGGGCACTTCGGCCGCCCGCGCGGCATCGACCAGGGCGCCGATGCGGGTGACCGCCCGGTCGAGCGCCGTCAGCGCGGCATCCGTCAGCCCGTATCCCTCCAGGCGGTCCGGATCGGCGAAGTCCCCCTGTACGTCGACCACGACGAGCGCGGGCCTGCTGCCGGGCCGGGTGAGATGGGCGAGTTGTCGGTCACGCAGGTCGGACATCAGGCCGCCACCTCGTCGCGGGCGCGCAGGGCGGGCAGCACGGTCTCGCCGAACAGCAGCATGTCCTGGTCGTACTCCGGGAAGATCAGCATGAGTCCGTCCAGGTCGGCCTCGCGCACGATGTACTCGATGTGCTCGGTGACCGTACGGGCCGAACCCGCGACGTACGGGGTCTGGAAGGCTGCCTCCCCGTCGGCGCCGGCGGCCCACGCGCGGGCCTGGTCCTCGGGCACGCCCCAGGTGTGGCGCATATGGGCGAGCGCCTCGCGATCGACTCCCGCGCCCCACTCCTTCACCTTCTTGACGGCCAGCTCGTCCGTCTCGTCCTGGACGACGGTGAGCATCGAATACGTCTTGCAGACACGGCCGTTGGCCTTCGCCCGCGCATGGACGTCAGCGGAGAGCGTCCGCATGTCGTCGAGGCTGTCGGCGGCAAGGAAGGCGCCGTCGGCGTATCTGGCCTGGAACCGGCGCGCGTCCTGTGACCGGCCTGCGCTGATGATGGTCGGGCGGGTGGCCGGATGCGGGCGGGACTCGCAGTCGACAAGGTCGAAGTAGGGCGTG
Organism: Streptomyces sp. NPDC059373; assembly: GCF_042751495.1. Lineage (NCBI taxonomy): Bacteria > Bacillati > Actinomycetota > Actinomycetes > Kitasatosporales > Streptomycetaceae > Streptomyces > Streptomyces sp. NPDC059373. The sequence goes on from NZ_JBHYXC010000046.1 coordinate 41,789, forward strand.
CGCATGGTGACCGAGTGCTCGGTCCACAGCCGGGTGACCGCCTCCGTCCACAGCTCCGTCATCCGGTAGCGGTCCTCATGGCTGAGCTCCGGGTCCCAGACGCCGAACTGCTCGAACTCCCCCGCGTAGGAGCCGTTGACGATGTTCATGCCGGCGCGGCCGCCGGAGACGTCCTGCAGGGTGGTGAACATCTTCGCCGCGATGGCAGGGTTGTGGACGTTCGCGTGCAGGGTCGCCCAGATCTTGACCCGGGTGGTCGCCTCGGCGAGTGCCGACATCATCGTCATCGACTCCAGCGAGCGGCCCCAATGGTCGGTGGTCCCGCCGAAGCCGCGCCACTTCGCCATCGACATGATGAAGTCGAGGCCTATGCTCTCCGCGCGCAGGGCCGCGCGCTTGTTCCACGAGTAGGTCGCCTCGGGATGCGGCGCGGTCGTGGACAGCATCCATCCCCCGTTCCCGATGGGGAGGAAGATTCCGTACTCTTTCGCGGGCACGTTGGTGGGCCTTTCCGTGAGGTTCCTGATGCCGCGTCGGGAGGCCGGGGCCGGCGGGGCCGCCCCGGCGCACGATGCGGCTACGGGGCGGGCCAGACGAGCTTGTCGGCGGCGTAGATGTTCTTGACGAAGGAGGTGTCGAACCACCCCTTGGCCTTGTCGGCGGTCACGCTGCCCGGCACGATCTTGAACTGGTGCAGCATGTCGACGAGCTTGGCCACGTTGTCGGGGTCGACGCCGCCCAACGGCTGCCCGGGCGTCGGGTTGTCCTTGACGACCTGCGTCTCGGTCTTCCAGATGGTGGCGTTCAGCTTCGTGTCGTATGTCGGGCCGGACAGCTTCGCCGCGTACCCGACGCACTCGGCGACGTGCTTGTCGCTGGACGAGCAGTAGTCGTAGGCGTGCAGCGTCGCGCGCAGGATGTCCTCGACGGCGTGCGGGTGCGCCTTGGCGAACGCCGGGTTCACCGCCATCGCGCCGAGCGAGCTGGGGACGTCGTAGTCGACCGGCTTCCACACGGTGACGTCGTGGCCCGCCGCCTTGAGCTGGTTGGGCTCGTTCGAGATGAATCCGGTGAGCGCTTCGAGGCCGCCCTGCTTGCGCGGCAGTACGGACGGGTCGTACCCCTCCTTGACCAGCTTGAGCGAGTTCCAGGTGACGCCCGCCTTGACCATCATCGCTTCGACGGCGGCGGGCACGTAGCCCTTGTGGCCGACGACCTTCCCGTCGAGCTGGGTCAGCTCGGTGATGTCCTTGTTCGTCATCAGGATGTCGAGGCCCGCGTTCGAGTACGAGGAGATGCCCGTGATGTCGATGCCGTTGGCCCGGGCCTGGATGAGGTCCTGCTCCGAGATGGCGGACACGGTCGCCTGCCCGGAGGCGAGCAGCTTGGTGTTCTGCGCCGTGTCGCCCGTACCGGGCTTGAGGTCGACGGTGAGGCAGAGGTCGTCGAAGTAGCCGAGCTTGCTCGCGGCGATGTACTCGAGGATCGACACCGAGGACTGGAACTGGTAGCCCGACAGGTAGGTGATCTTGCCGGCGGCCTTGTTCTCGGCACAGCGCTTGGCTGAGATCGCGGAACCCTTCGAGCCTGTCGAGGTGCTGCCGGCCGAGGTCGAGCCGCATCCCGCGAGGCCGGCCGTCAGCACGACGGCGGTGAGCCCGGTGAGGCCGGATCTGATGAGGCGGTGCTGCATGGGTGACTCCAAACTGGCGATGCCGGCTGGGAATGGGGCGGATGAGGGCATGGATCGCCGAGCGCCCGGCCGTGGCGGGCACGGGCGGAGCGATCGGAGGACGAGGGGACGGGTCAGTCGTGCGTACTGTCGTGCCAGTGCAGCGCACGGCGCTCGACCAGCGTCACGACGAGCAGCAGCAGCACGCCCAGGAGCGCGAGGACGAAGATCGACGCGTACACGACCGGCAGCTGGTTCATCGACGAGGCCACGCTGATCGCGGTGCCGAGGCCGCCGGTCGATCCCGACGCCGACATCTCGGCCACCACCGCACCGATGATCGACAGCGGGAAGACGATGCGCAGCGCGGCGAAGAGGAACGGCAGCGCGGTGGGGATGCGTACGTGCCACAGCAGCTCGACGCGGCCGGCATCCATCGTGCGGTACACCTGCAGCACCTGCTGCGGCACGGACCGCAGACCGGCTGCGGTGTTGATGAGGATCGGGAAGAAGCAGATCAGGCCGGTGATGATGAGCTTGGGCAGCGGGCCGAAGCCGAACGCCACGACCAGGGCCGGTGCGATCGCCACGAGCGGAGTGACGTTGAGCACGACCGCGATCGGCATGACCGCCCGGCGCACCAGCGGGAGCTCGCTGGTCAGCACCGCCAGGACGAACGCGGCGACGAACCCCATCGCCAGGCCGGCCCCCGCCTCGCCCAGGGTGACCAGGGCGTTGTCGACGTAGTAGCCGAGGTTCGCGGCGAGTGAGCTGCTGATGGCCGGCAGCGGCGGCAGCAGGTACGGCAGCGCCTTGGCTCCCCACTGCCAGAAGCCGGCGAGTGCCGCCAGCATCACGGCGAGGGGCAGCCACACGGACGGGCGGATCCACGCGATCCGGGACCTCGGATGCCTGAGGCTGAAGCGCGACGGTTGCACGGGCGGCTCCGCCTCGGTCGCCATGGTGGTGCGTTCCTCAGCTACGGTCATCTCCTCGCACCCTCACTCACGCGGCTTCACTGTGCCAGGCGCGGCGCAGCCGCTCTCGGATCAGGTCCTCGTACTCGTGGAACCGGCGCTCCCCGAAGAGGCGCTCGCCGCGCGGCCGGGGCAGGTCGACGTCGATGGTCTCCACGATGCGGCCCGGGCCCGGGGCCATGACGACCACGGTGTCGGAGAGCCGGACGGCCTCCGACACGGAGTGCGTGACGAACAGGACCGTCGTCTTCAACTCCTCCCAAAGGTCGAGCAGCTGGTCCTGGAGGCTCTCGCGAGTGAATTCGTCGAGCGCGGAGAAGGGCTCGTCCATGACGAGCACGTCGGGCCGCAGGCCGAAGGCGCGCACGATCGCGGCACGCTGCCGCATTCCTCCGGACAGCTGCGCCGGAAGCTTGTGCATGGCCTCGCCCAGACCTGCCCTGACGAGGAGTTCCCTCATGTCGGGGGCAACCGGTGCCGTGTCCCGTCCGGTGAAGTCGGCGATGCGCTCGCGGCGTTTGGCCGCACCCCTGTTGATCTTCTGCGGCAACGTCACATTCCGGAGTACGGACATCCACGGCAGCAACGCGGGGCTCTGCGGCACGAGCCCGATCATCTTGGCGGCACACGCCCTCGCCGGCGGGACACCGTGCACCCGGACCTCGCCGCGGTCGGGCTCTTCAAGTCCGGCGACAAGGCGCAGCAACGTCGACTTGCCGCAGCCGCTCGGGCCGATGAGGCTGACGAAACGGCCGGGCTGCACCGTCAGGTGGACATCGTCGAGGGCAACTGTCGCGGACGACCCGATCCCGTAGACCCTGCGCACCGAGCGCACCTCAAGTGCTGGCATACCTGCCACCTTCACGCTCCCATCCATGTCGCGAGCACGAATGCCCGATCCTGGAAGTCGGAGAGCGTGCGTAGCGAGTTCGACTGACTGCCACGCGGAAATCCGCTTAGGTTTCCCCGACCGTAGGCACCTTGTGTTTCGGCCCGCCGCTGCGGCTGGTTACGCGCGTTTTACGTTCGACGTTGCAGCGTTACGGCCTTACTGCCGTCGAAGACGTAGATCTCGATCCCGAGGTCGGCCGCCGCCCGCGCCACCCAGCCGCCCAGCGCCTGAACGATCAGCTCGGTGACGAGGAGCACGGTGCGCTCGGCGGTCGGAACCGAGTCCCGCAGCCACAGCAGCTTGAACATGTCCGCCATGACCTTGTTGCGGTATGCGGGCTTGTACGCGCCCTGGTTGCTGACCAGTTGGACGAGTACGCGGCCCGCGGAGTCGATCCCCTCGACCTCGACGCGGCTGCCGTCCGGCAGCTTGAGCGGCTTCGGACGCAGCCCGGTACCGAGCCGGTCGCCGAGGGCCATCAGCATACGGCGCTCGATGGAGCCCTCAGTGAAGCGACTCCACTCGGTGGGGGCTTCGAGGATCGTCAGGTGCATCGGGTGGAGTCTAGGAAAGGCCCGTTTCCTGCATGTTTCCTTACCCGGAGAAAGATCCGCACTTCGAGGCCCTGGCAGCGGTCGGCGGCTGTCGTCCGTTACCACTCCAGCCGTGGACCGCGATCACAGAACCTGGGTGGCTTGGCGTCGGGGAACAGGCACCCGCGGCCCGGCGCTTCCGCGTTAGCCCATACGAATGATTCACCGGCACCGCAGGGTGAACGATGAGGCTGTGCGCCCCGCGCCGACGGCATCCGGCCACTCGCGACCACTAGCGTCGACTCCTGTGTCGATGAGCTGTGCTTTTGTGAACCTGAAACCCGGAGTGGGAAAGACGACCAGCGCCGTCTGGTTGGCTCACGCACTTCACGAATCGGGCATCCCACCGCTGCTGGTGGACAGTGATCCCGCCTCCTCCGCGCTGCGTTGGAGCGAACTGGCAGGTGGCTTCCCGTTTCCTGTGGTCGCTCTTCCGGTGGGCGACGTGCACCGGCGCGTGAACGACTTCCTCGGCGACCGGCAGGCCGTGGTCTTCGACGCCCCGCAGCTGGAGGACCACGCCCACATCGCCCGGAGCATCATGAGGTACGCGAGCGAGTGGATCGTGCCGGTGACCCCGGCCCCCATCGAGCTGGATCGCATGGCACCCATCGGCGGCGAGATGGGCGACGTACAGTCCTTGCGCGCCCACCCGGCCCACGCCGCCGTCCTGCTCAACCGCACCAACCGCCCCGACGCCACCCGCACCGGACCCGACGCCGACGCCCGCGAAGCCCTCACCGAACGGGGCTTCGAAGTGCTGTCCACCCATATCCCGCGGCTCGACCTGTACTCCCAGTCATTCGGCAGCCCGGTCACGGTCAAAGGCTCCGCGTACATGGACCTCGCAGACGAACTCATCAAGCGTCAGGACAAGCCGTGAACCAGCGCAAGGACACCTACCGAGCCGCACTCCAGCGCGAGCCCGATACCACCGCACCCCGCCCCGCCAAAGTCACCCACCTACACACCCGGTACATCCGGGTGACCATCGAACTCGACCCCGCCCTGCCGCACGACCTGACCCGATGGGTGCAGCCACCGGTATCCGCACTGATGCGCGCCGGCGCCGCCGTACTGCGACCCCTGAAAGGCCAACCGTAAACCGGGGGAAGCGCGTCAGCCGGCCTGCCGCCGGTTGGTCGTGGAGCGGTAGGTGAGGGGTTCCCGCAGGCCCAGGTGCTCGCGCAGCGTCGTACCCGTGTACTCGGTGCTCATGCAGCATCTTCCAACTGCCGTTCCGCCGCACGATGACGTTGGTGCCCCGCCCCTGGCCAGAGCGTGGCTCGCCATCCGCGACACCGGTGGACCGGATCTCCCGGATGCAGTCATCACGGCAATGCTCACCCACGGCGGAATCCACGGCTCGACGCCGAACGTCGTGTGGTCGCGGTGGGCCTGGGCCAGGTGGGACTGAAGACAGTCGATTAACGCTTTCGCCAGTCGCCGTACGAGACCGGGATGGGCCGCTGCACGGGCAGCGGCTTGATGCCGGCATTGCCGATGACGTGTTCCCCGACCCGGAGCCCGCAGGAAGCGAAGTCGGCGCCGAGCGCGGTGAATTCGACGGGGTTTCAGCCGAGGCCGACCCCTCTGCACCGAGATCAAGGAGGATCGGGTGCTTGAGGGAGTCCTCATCGCCGAAAGCCTGCGTATCGGGGCCAATAAAGATGGGAGTCGTATCTACTCCGGGTGCCTCGGTTCCCGGGTCGTCGACGCTTGGTTCTCCCTGGGATAGCGACCCTGTTCGGCGGCTTGCCTGCGGGCTCGATAGGCCGCGGCTTTTACGCGATTGCCGCAACCCTCCATGCCGCACCAAGTGCGACGTGAACCACGGGAGCGGTCGAGATAGACGCGAGTGCAGCCCGAACGACCGCACTCCTTCAAGCACGCGTGGCGGTCAGCAAGCGCGGTGATCCCGCTGCGTGCGACGTGGGCGAGCGCCGAGCGGAGATCTCCTGACAGATGCAAGCCTGCGTCGCTGAGTTCGACCGTGGGTACCGGCCCGACAGCGGCGTCGTTGACGATATCCAGGCTGGTCGGCGCGAAGCGACGATCCCGCATGCGATCGAGCGCCAGCTGGTAGATCGCCTCGCGGAGCTGCAGCGCGGATGTGAAGGTCGCGACATCGGCGGTCACCTCATCGGGGAGCTCGCCGCATTCGAGGACCCACTGCTCAAGATCGGCGGGGGCGACCAGGAGGTCGACGGGCTTGTCTCGACGGGACCCCACGGTACCGACCAGGTCCAGAGCTGGGTTGCCACTCACGAATGCGAATCTCACGTCACCATCTTGACTGGTGACGTGAGGTCGAGCAACCCTCGTTACCTGCTGAACCGGTGACGCGACTGGGGCTGGTGCGCCGGATTGCCCGCGCACACGGGGCGTTGAAAGCGCACGGAACTGGGCAACCCTCCTGACTGTCCAGTTCACGTGTTAACCCGGGCCCCGTCGCGCCCGACCACCACAAAGAGGAGACCGGATGGCCGAGGCATGCGACATCGAGGTCGTCGTCTTCGACGTCCTCGGAACGATGGTCGACGAGCCAGGCGGACTTCGAGCGGCCATTCGCGACGCGGTGCCCGCGTCCGACGATACGTCTGTCGACCAGCTGCTCACCGTGTGGCGAGAGCATGTCGAGCACGAGCAGCAACGCATCGGGGAAGAAAGCCGTGCATACGTCAACACCGACATCATCGACCGCGAGGCAGCTCAACGCGTCGCCGACTGTGCCGGGCTCACCGACCCGGTGGCCATCGAGCGACTGGCCACCGCGGGTCAGCGTCTAAAGCCCTGGGACGACTCCCTCACCGGACTCACGCGCCTCGCGCGGCGATTTCCTGTGCTCGGGCTCTCCAATGCCAGTCGCGCGACTCTGCTCCGTCTCAACGCATACGCCGGGCTGCGCTGGCACCAGGCCTTGTCAGCCGAAAATGCCCAGGCCTACAAGCCCGCACCGGAGGTCTACCAGCTCGCGGTCGACGCGGCAGGATGTCCGTCAGAGCGCGTGTTGATGGTCGCCGCCCACGCCTGGGACCTTCGCGGAGCTCAGGCGGTGGGGATGCGAACCGCCTACGTTCAGCGACCAGTCGGGGATCCTCCGGAGAGGACCGACACCTTCAATTGGCGGTCAAACAGCCTGGATGAGTTGGTCGCCGCGCTGACGGTGACGTAGAAGCCTCGATCCGATGAATGATTCCCGCGCCCAGAGGTGAAGGTTCGCTGAATGGGCGTCGCGTCGAACTCGTATCCCTGAAACACGAAGTGATACCAGCACGCTGACCGACGTTCCGCTGCAGGTAACCAAGATCGCGCGGATCGAGGTGTCCACTGCCGCAACCGGCCGGCCTCGGCGGTCGGCACAGGCGCGCTCTTGACAAGGCCGCCCAGCTGCCACGTACGTTCATCCCGCACCATCAAGAGCGTCCGAGAGACCTGGATCGTCGAAGCCGCGGCCACTACGCGTTGCGATCCGCGACGCTGCCTGACGCTGACGCCAGGCCGATGGAAGTCACCGTGAGGGCATCGCGCGTCGGACTGGTCGGAACTGCGGTTCTGCTGCCGGTCTGGACGAAGCGCCGGCACGTGGACCATGAGTGGGGGTCATGGCCCAGGCGGTAAGGAGGCGCAGTCGCCACGAGCGTCACCTGAGCGCGGATGTCCTGATCACGTAGGGTCGGCGGATGGCGAAATATTTCGACGTGCACCCCGAGAATCCTCAGCAGCGCAGCATCAGCAATGTGGCTGACATTATCCGCTCCGGCGCGCTCGTCGCGTATCCGACGGACTCCTGTTTCGCACTGGGATGCCAGCTGGGCAATCGTGACGGCATCGGGCGGATCCGCTCGATCCGAAACCTCGACGATCGTCACCACTTCACCCTTGTGTGCCAGAACTTCGCGCAGTTGAGTCAGTTCGTGCGGGTCGACAACGACGTGTTTCGCGCGATCAAGGCAGCAACGCCCGGCAGCTACACCTTCATCCTCCCTGCCACGAAGGAGGTGCCGCGCCAGCTACTGCACCCAAAGAAGAAGACAGTCGGAGTCCGGATTCCCGACCATGTCGTTGCTCAGGCATTGCTCGCCGACCTCGGTGAGCCGCTGCTCTCCAGCACACTGCTCCTGCCCGACGAGGACGAGCCGATGACGCAGGGCTGGGAGATCAAGGAACGGCTCGACCACGTGGTGGATGCCGTGGTCGACTCGGGTGACTGCGGCACCGAGCCGACCACGGTCATCGACTTCTCCGGCGGCGAAGCCGAGATCGTACGTCGAGGGGCAGGTGACACCTCGCGGTTCGAGTAGCCAAGGCTGGAGGCAGCCGGACAGTCAACCGACGCCAGCCCGGCTACACATCGGAACGCCTGCGGCCCGTCGCACTCACCGTTGGCCGGGGCCGGGTTCGGACTCGGATGTCGCAGCGCACCGCTTCACGCCTGCCGATCAGGGCCGCGGCCTGGGCGGTGGTCGCTGCCTCCTGCCCCTCCTGTGAGTTGCGGGCCTGCCGGCAGGCGCCGTCCCGGGTAGAAAGGTCAGGACGGCTGCGGGGGTGACGCACGCTGCCTTTACCCCTTACGCGAGCTCGGCGAGGTCCTCCGTGCTCAGCCTCAGCGCGCCCGCGCCGATGTTCTCTTCCAGGTGGTCCAGTGAGCCGGTGCCGGGGATGAGCAGGATGTTCGGCGATCGGGCCAGCAGCCAGGCCAGGGCCACCTGCGGCACGGTGACACGGTGGCGGGCGGCGACGGCGTCCAGGTGCTCGGCCGTGACCGGCTGGAAACCGCCGACCGGGAAGAAGGGGACGTAGGCAATGCCGGCCTCGGCACAGGCATCGATGAGTGGGTCGTCGTCACGTCGGGCCAGGTTGTAGAGGTTCTGGACACAGGCGATCGGCGCGATCTTGCGGGCCTCGGCGAGCTCGGCGGCGGTAACGTTGGAGATGCCCAGATGGCGGATCAGGCCTTCCTCGCGCAGCGCGAGGAGGGTTTCCAGGGGCGCGGCCAGGGGTGCCTCGGTCCGGTCGAGGTCGCCCATCCGCAGATTCACCACATCCAGGCGGTCCACGCCGAGCGAGCGCAGGTTCGCCTCGATGCCACGGCGCAGGTTGTCGGGGGTCAGGCCGGTCTTCTCCGCCGCCGGCAGAGCGATGTCAGAGCCCTCGACCAGCGCGCCCACCTTGGTCACGATCACCAGGTCGTCCGGATAGGGGTGCAGCGCCTCCCGGATCAGCTCGTTGGCCGCCACCCCGTCGCGCGAGTAGTAGTGCGAGGTGTCGATGTGGTTCACCCCGAGTTCCACGGCCCGGCGCAAGATGGCCAGTGCCGTTTCCCGGCTGGGCCGGTCGCCCCTCGGCCAACCGGTCAGCTTCATCGCGCCGTACCCGATCCTCGCGACGCTCAAGTCGCCGCCCAACGCCCACTGTTCCCTGGTCATGATCACCACCCTAGGGCTCCGACTGGATCGTTCCGGTCGGCCTGCTCTTGCCGGTGGCGATTGTGGTTTGGCGGCGGTCACGCGATAGCTGGTTTGCGGGCCAGTTCGTAGGCGAAGCTGACCGTTTCGGTGAGGCGGTCGTTGGCTGTGTGGCGGCTGAGTTCGGCAGTGAGGTCGGCGTCGAACTCGGCGGCGTGGTCCGCGAGCACCGGGGGCGGCAGGAACGATGTCGACCGGATGTGGCCGGCGAGTTCAGGGATCGTCCAGTGGTGCTCGACAGAGAACTCGTGGCGTCCGGCCGGCTCGAACCCGGCACGGGACGATGCTGCGTGGTCAGGGTCCCGCTGCCTTGCCCGGTCCCAGCCCGGCGGAACGCGGCCGGACGCGCCGAGGGCGTTCTGCCATGTGCGCACCATGCTGTCGAGCGTCCGCTGCCAGTCCTGGGTGCCCGCCCACGGGGAGGTCGACCAGCACAGCGCGAGGCAGCCGCCGGGTTTGAGCCAAGCGTAGGCGCGCTCGGCGACCAGGGCGCGGCGGAGCCGGTGGAAGGCATTGCCGATGACGATCAGCTCGAAGCTGGCTGGCTCGGCGTTAAGATCCTCGGCGCTGGCGGTGACCGCCCGGATGTGGGCCGCGCTGAGGGCGATCGCCTTGGCGCGGACCACCTCGGTCATGTCGGGTTCGGCGTCCACGGACCATACTTCCGCGAACCAGCCGCGCAGCGGGAAGGCGAGCTGGCCGGTGCCGCATGCCAGGTCGAGCAGGCGCCCGCGCCCTGACGGGGCTGCCCGGCGTGCGAGGTCGGCGATCATCGCCTCGGGGTAGGGAAGCCGGAACTGGTCGTAGTATCCGGCGGTGCCCCGGTACAGATCGGGCTCGAACCTCACCTCGCCGGCCATGCGACCACCATCGCACAGGGCAGCCTGGCCCCGGGAACGCGGCGGGGATTGAGGCGGGCGGCCGACCTGCTCACCCGGATCGCCGCCACCCGTCCGTGGATCACGAAGGCCCGTACGGTCACCCGGTCCCGCCGGGCGCACCGGAACAACGCCCCCGGGCCCCGGGGGGGGGTTCGGGGGGGGCGGGGCGGGTGG
>NZ_JBHYXC010000047.1:0-52042 GCF_042751495.1 Streptomyces sp. NPDC059373
CGGGCCGAGCACCGCAACTGGACGCCACCCGCACCAGACACCGTCACCATCACTCGGCAGGACAGAACCTAAGTCACCGGCATTGGGCCTAGGCCGCGCCCAGGCGGTCACGAACGGCCCCTTCGCGCCGCCCGGACCGCCCATGACCGCCCGGACGCGGCCTAAGCTGACCCCATGCCCCGTTACGAGTACCGCTGCCGGTCCTGCGGCAGCACCTTCGAGCTGAACCGCCCGATGGCCGAGTCGTCCGCCCCCGCGAGCTGCCCCGGGGGCCATGAGGACACGGTCAAGCTGCTGTCGACCGTGGCGGTGGGCGGCACCGCCTCCGCGCCGTCGCGCCCCGCCTCCGGCGGCGGTGGCGGCGGGGGCTGCTGCGGTGGGGGCTGCTGCGGTTAGGGCCTGTCTTGTCAGTGGTGGGCCGCGCGCTCCTCGCGGATGTTGGCGACGACCCGGGCCGCCGTCTCGCGTACGGCGGCGGTCTCGGTGAGGAAGTGCCAGTAGTCGGGGTGGCGGCCCTGGAGACCGGCGACGGCGCGGTCCAGGCGGGCCACGGCGTCGTCGAGCGGGCGGGCGTGGCGGGGCTCGGGGGTGGAGCGGCCCTGCATGACGAGGCGCTGGGCGTCGCGGATCGCGAACCGGGTCTTCTCGACCTCGGCCGCCGGGTCCTTCTGCACCTCGTTGAGCCGCCGCAGCCGGTCACCGGCCGCCGACACCGCCCCGTCCAGTTCGTCGAGCAGCGCCCGTACCGTGCTCAGCCGTGACGTCGCGTCCGGCCAGCGCTGCTCGTCGCGCGCCTTCGCCGCCTCCGCGAGCGTCGCCTCGGCCTGCGGGAGCACGGTGCGCGCGTGGGCCGGGACCTGCTGCAGGTCCTCCCAGCAGGCCAGGCTGAAGCGCCGCCGCAGCTCGCTCAGGATCGGGTCCACGCCTTCCGCCCGGGTCGCCAGCGCCTGTGTACGCGTACGGAGGCTGACCAGCCGCTTGTCGATCTCCTGGGCCCGCTCCGGCAGCCGTGCCGCCTCGGCCCGGATCGCCTCGGCGGCCCGCACCACCTCGTCCGCCCGCTGGATGGTCGCCTGCACCCCGTGCGTGCCGGCGCCCTGGTTCAGCTTCCTCAGCTCCGGCGCCAGTGCAGCCAGCCGCCCCGCCAGGTCGTCCGCCTTCAGGCCGGAGGCCCGTACGGCGTCCAGCGCGTTGCTCGCCGCCAGCAGTCCCTGCCGCGCCCGTTCCACGGCCGGCGCCAGCCGTGCCAGCTGCGTCTCCGCCTTCCCCAGCAACGGCCCCAGGCTCTCCCCGAACCTGTCCAGGTCCGCCTTCGCCCTGACCAGGTCGTCCTTCGCCTTGGTCAGCTCCGTCCGGGCGTGCGCCGCTGCCGAGGCGTCCAGCTCGTCCCGGTCCAGGTCGTGGGCGTCGACCGCCGCGATGTAGGCGCCGCTGACCTGGTCGATACGTTCGCCCAGCGCCCGGAAGTCCGCGCGGGCGCGCTGAGCCGCCGGGGAGTTGTCCACCGCCGTGATCGTCTCTATCGAGATCACCAGATCCCGCTGCGCACTGTCCAGCTCATAGAACGCCTCGGCGGCGGCGTCCTTCGCGGCCTGCGCGTCGGCGCGGATGTTGTCCCCGCGCCGCCACCACGAGCGTGCCGTCGTCACAGTCGCTCTCTCCCGCTCCGCCGCGCCGCTGCGCATCCTGCTTTTCCCGTTTTCCGGTCCAGTCTCCCACCCACCCGAGACGAATACACCGACCGGTCCGGTTGCGCGGCAGGTCGTCTCCCCCACCCCGCCCCTTCCCGAAACTGGGCTCAGGCCGTGGCGACAGCCACCATGCGGCGGAGGATCTCCTCCCCCGCGGCCACGCCGGCGGAGCCGAGCGCTTCGACGTGGGGCGCCGTCCAGCCCGTGTCGAAGAGCTCGCCGTGGCCGGGCCGCCAGCCGGCGTCCGCGGCGAGGAGGAGGTCGGCGTCGAGGAGGGAGTCGCCGGCGGCGAAGACGCGGTGGGCGCCGGTGCGGCGGACGACTTCGGCGAGGGCGGCGCTTTTGGTGAGCGGCTTGGGGACGGCGTAGATCTTGCGGCCTTGCATGGAGACGGTCCAGCCGCGCTCGTCGGCCCAGCCGGCCAGCTCCTTGACCCAGCCCTCGGGTACGAGGGAGCGCTCGACGACGAGGTAGACGAAGAGTTCCTCCGCCACCCGCTCCTTGCGCAGCCAGGCCGGGTCGGCGGTGAGGGCGAGGTGGTCGCGGACCTCGGCGAGCGGCGCGGAGCCGTCGGCGAGGCGGCGCCGCATTTCGGTGTTCCAGTCGTGGTCGGTGTGGCCCTTGACCAGGATGTGGCCACCGTTCGCGCAGATCGCGAAGCGCGGTACGGGCCCGGGCAGATTGATCCGCCGGTACTGCTTGCGCGTACGCGTCGTCGCGGGCACGAACTCCGCCGCCGAGGCGAGCTCCTGGACGAGCCCGGCAGCGGTCTCGGTCATGAAGGAGAGCGGGCGGGCCTCGTTGACCTCGACGCAGAGCAGCCGGGGGGCGTACTCGTCCGGCATGGTGAGGGCGAGGGCGGACGGGGAGTAGATGAGGGTGCGGTCGAGGTCGCTGGCGACCAGCTTGCGGGTCACGTTGCTGGTCACTTGGCCGCCACCGCCTTGCCGTCGGTGCCGGTCGCGCCGCGGGTGAAGCGGGGGTGGATGAGGCCGACGCAGGAGTACGGCAGGCCGTCCACCTCCTCGACCGGGACGCCGCGCTGTTCGGCGAGGAGCCGTACGTGGTCGAGGTCGGACCCGGCGCCGCGCTGGGCGAGGATCTTCCAGGGCACGCGGCGCAGCAGCACCCGCGTGGTCTCGCCGACACCCGGCTTGACGAGGTTCACGTCGCCGATGCCGTACTCCTCGCTGATCCGCTCCACCGCCGCCCAGCCCTCCCAGGTGGGCGAGCGGTCGGCGGCCTGCAGCGCCTTCACGTCGTACGCGACCTCCTCGGCGACCTCCGCGAAGCGCGCCTCGACCGCGTCGAGGAACAGCCCGGAGACGTCGGCGCCGGCCAGCTCGCGGTAGAACTTGCCGCCGTGGAAGTCGTCCGGTCCGATCAGGTCGGCGCGCAGCACGGTCCGCGAAACCAGCCCGGAGACGGTCGAGTTGAGGCATGCGGAGGGGATCAGGAAGTCGTCGCGGGTGCCGTAGGTGCGTACGCAGCCGCCGGGGTCGGCCAGGACGGCGATCTCCGGGTCGAAGCCTCCGTACGGCTTGACGGCCTCGGCCAGCTCGCGGGTGATGGCGCCCTTGCCGGTCCAGCCGTCGACGAAGACGGCCTGCTTGGGGTCGTGGTTGGCGGCCAGCCAGCGCAGGGCGGTGGTGTCGATGCCCCGGCCGCGCACGATGGAGACGGCGTAGTGCGGCAGCTCCAGGCCGTGCGCGTGGCGCGCCCAGCGGCGCATCAGGACGCCCACGGGCACTCCGGCCCGGGCCAGCGACACCAGCACCGCGTCCGGGCCGCGCTCGGCGAGCACCAGCTCGGTCACCGCGCCCACCGCCCGCGCTATCCGGGTCGCCGAGGTGTCGAGTGCGGCCCGGAAGAGGGCCTGGTAGTCGGGGCTGGGCTGGTACTCCACCGGCAGCGACTCCGCGTAGTGCGCGCCCCCGCTCTGGATCGCCTCCTCGCGCTCCTCGGTCGGCGCCTCCAGCTCCACGTCCGAGAGGTCCTTGAGCAGCCAGCCGACTTCTTCCGGTGCGTAGGAGGAGAAGGCCGGGCCGCGCAGGGGCTCGGGCAGCGTGCTGGGTTCGTACGAAGGCACCACGGCGAGCAGCAGCCTTTCTGTGTGTTCGGCAAGCTGCGCGAGCAGCCCGCCGGGGGCATGCAGGGCGGGGGTGTCCCCCGCCGAGTCCACGACGGCGACGATCGCGTCGAAGCCCCCGCCTGCGACGTTGTACGCGTAGCGTTCGCCGTCGCCGTCGGCCGGATTGTCGTGATCAGGGAAAACGATACGGGTACGTATCGCATATCCCGGGTCGTCCACGGCGAGTACGGGCGACCGGGTCGTCGTGGAGAACCGCACGTCCGCCGTGCCGGCGAGGGCCTCGTCGAGGGCGCGCGCGAGGCGCAGCGGGGCGTACATCAGCTCTTCGTTGCCCAGTACGAGGACGCTGCGTGCGCCCTCCGGGAGGGCGGCGGCGAGGCGGGCCGCCATGCCGGGGAGCGCGGCTTCGAGGCGGGTCCGGTGCTTCGGGGTGAACCCGTGGCGGCCGCCGTCCGGCAGGCCGGCGGGCCAGCCGAGGTCGACGCGGGGGGTTGTCTCCCCCACCCCGCCCTTTCCCGACCCAGAGCCCAGATCCTCCAACGCCGGACGGGCTGAAGTGTGCTCGGCCACCAATTCCTGCCCCCGCTCAAGCACCCCGTCCGGCAGGACGACCGTGCCGGAGGCCAGCGCGATCAGCTCCACCCGCGCGCCCAGCTCTGCCCCGAACGCGTCCAGGCGGGCGCGGTCCTCCGCGGACCGTACGTCGACCAGCGCGACCACCACGTACCGCTCGCGCGGGTGGCGGGCATGCAGGTCCCGCACCGTGTTGAGGACCGTCCGTCCGGTCGAGAACTCGTCGTCGACCAGCACCAGCGGCCCGTCCCCGGCCAGCAGCCCCGCGTCCTCCGGCAGCAACAGGTGCGACGTGGCGTGGCTGTGCTCCTCCTCGAAGCCGCCGACGGCGGCGACGCCCGCCACGGGGCGGCGGGTGGAGTGCAGGTAGGGGGCGAGGCCCAGGCCGTCGGCGACGGCGTGGCCGAGGCCGGTGGCGGTTTCGGCGTAGCCGAGGACGACGGAACGCGCGGCGGCGGCGTCGCCGAGGAGGGCCCGTACGCGGAGGCCGAGGCCGTGGCCGGCGTCGTAGACGACCGCAGGGCGCTGGGGGACGTGCTTGCCCAGGACGTTGGAGACCAGGAGGTGTGCGCGCTTCTTGTTGCGGCGTACGGCGAGCCCGAGGACGTCGGTGAGGCCGTCCCCGTGCAGCTCGATGCCGAGCCGGTCGGCGACCCACTGGCCGGTCCAGGTGTGCGTCATGGGGTGGGTGTTCCGTTCTGTCGTCACGCTGTCGGTCACGCCGGCACGCATGCCGCGAGAAGCTCCACGAAGCCGGTCTCCTCGCGGGCGACGCCGAAGACCTCGGCCCGCCGGAGAGTGCGCTCGGCCCAGGCGCGGTGGGGCTTCACCTCGTTCATCTTGTTGGTGTACGCGGAGCGCAGCACACCGCCGCCGCTGCGGTCCTCGTGGAGGATGTCGACGGCGTCGCTCCACTCCTCGTGGGAGACGACGTTGAGCGCGTGCACCGGCAGGACGTGCGACGGGTGGATGCAGGTCTTGCCCTGCAGTCCGTTCGTGCGGTCGAGCTCGATCTCCCGCAGCAGTCCGTCCATGTCGTGCTGGATGAGGGACTGGCGCAGGTCGACCGCCTCGGGGACGAAGGGGCTGTGCCGAAGCAGCGGCTTGAACATCCGCTCGGAGTGCCTGAAGTACTCCCACACGGGCCCGGTGACGGTGAAGCCGGTGCCGTCGGCCCGCCCGAGCACGTTGATGACGTCCGCGATGACCGAGGCGACGATGCGGACGTCGTACGCGGTCATGTCGGGCGACCGGCGCAGCCCGTACGCGGAGCAGAAGTCGGTGACGCCGAGCCGCAGGGCGAGGACCCGCTCGCGGTACTTGTCGACGGTGCGGGCGATCCCGTACAGGGTCTCGGTGCGCGTCTCCAGGTGCAGGAGCTGCGGGGATTCGAGGACCGGCATCGCGAAGAGTCGCCGCCCGGAGGCGGCCTCGGCGGCGGTGAGGGCCTCGAGGAAGGGGACGCCGGTCTCCTCGGTGAACTTGGGGAGGACGAAGCCGGACAGCAGCCGGATGTCCTCGCCGAGGCGCCGCGCGAGGTCGGTGATCTGGCGAGGGGTGCGGACCCGGATGAAGAGCAGCGGCAGTTCGCCGCTTTTGGTACGGGCGCCGAGGTCGGCGAACTGGCGGACGAGGTTCTGCTCGGCGCCCTCGACCTCGCGGTCGTCTATGGAGTCCTCGAGGCACAGCACCATCGAGACGACGCCGCGTCCGGCCTGCTTGATGACGTCGTCGGCGAGGGTCTCCCGGGTGGCCGGGCTGTAGAGCGTGGCGCCCAGGGCCACGGAGAGCGTGCGCGTCGGCGAGTCGGAGGTGAACTCCTGCGGCTCGCGGTGGAACAGCTCACTGCGTACGTCTGGCGCGAGGTGCCCGAAGTGGCGCATGCGAATCCCCGTGGTCTGTGATGGAAAGTGTGGCGGGCATCGTCCCCCGACGCCATTGGCCGATTATCGTACGTGTGGGTATACAACCTTCGTTCCCGCCGTGCGTGAAAATCAGGTAACCCCCTCGAGTCCTGGGCGTGTCATCTCGACCGCGCTCGCGCCCGCGTTGTGGGCACGGCGCCCGAAAGGGCAGGATGACGGACATGACGCACGCGATGGTGAAGGGCTCGAACATCCCCCTGAACGCGTCAGGGGTGCGCGCGGTGCTGCGCTGGAGCCCCGGCTCGGATGTCGACGCGTCGGCGCTGCTGCTCGGCCCTGACGGTCGGGTCCGCTCGGACGCGGACTTCGTCTTCTACAACCAGCCGAGGCATCCCTCGGGGCTGGTGCGCCATCTGCCCAAGCAGAGCGTCGCCGAGGGCCTGACCGACAGCGTCGAGGTGGACCTCGCGGCGCTCGACGCAGGGGTGGACCGGGTGGCCATCTGCGCGTCCGCCGACGAGAGCCCGTTCGGGCTGATCTCGGACCTGCGGCTGACGCTGTACGACGCGAGCGGCGAGACCCTGGCGGTGTTCGACGTGGTGCCGGACACCGGCCGCGAGTCGGCGCTGATCTGCGGCGAGCTGTACCGGCGGGGCGAGGGCTGGAAGTTCCGCGCCCTGGGACAGGGGTACGTGAACGGGCTGATCGGCCTCGCCACGGAGTTCGGCATCTCGGTGGACGAGGACGGGCCCGCGCCCGACGCCCCCGGCCCGGATCCGGTGCCGTCGCCCGCCCGCCAGGCCGCCGGGGAGCCGACGTCCGTCCCGCAGCCGGTGCCGGCGCCCACGGTCGTGCCCGAGCCCGACGGCTACCCGCTGCCCGCGCCCACGCAGGTGCCCGCGCAGCCGCTCGCCCAGCCCGCCTACGGCTACCCGCCCACCGAGCCCCCGACCGTCCCGGCTCCCGTGCCCGCCCCGGCCTCCGCCTACGGCTATCCGCAGACCCAGCAGGCGCCGCTCACCGTCCCGGCGTACGGCTACCCGCAGCAGGCCCCGCCGCCGCCCTCGCAGCCGCTCGCCTCACCGACCGCCTTCGCGCTTCCGCCGCAGGGCCCGCAGTTCCAGGAACGCCGCTAGCCGCCAGGCACCTAGCGCACGGCGTTGTTGGCCTTGTAGCCCCGGCCCCACTGCAGGCCC
Source organism: Streptomyces sp. NPDC059373 (assembly GCF_042751495.1). Lineage (NCBI taxonomy): Bacteria > Bacillati > Actinomycetota > Actinomycetes > Kitasatosporales > Streptomycetaceae > Streptomyces > Streptomyces sp. NPDC059373. Next base: position 7,418 of record NZ_JBHYXC010000047.1, read on the forward strand.
CAGCCGTAGAGCCGGTCGAGCTCGGCCTGGAAGCCGTACACGTACTTGACCTCGCGGCGCACGAGCAGCTCGCCCTTCTTGTTCTCGATGAGGACGACGGCGCAGGAGCGGGCCTGCGGCTCGCGCTCGTTGAGGGGGATCTCGATCCGGGGGCCGGAGGTCGGGAAGATCTCGACCTTGGCGTGGGTGCGGTCGAACGCGGGCGTGCCGTCATAGATGTAGACGAAGACGAGCAGGCGCTTGAACTCGTCGCGCTTGTCGAAGTTGATGTAGAGCGTCTCCCCCGAGGAGCCGCCGAAGCGGTCGTCGCCGCTCATCTGGATCCACGGGGGCGCGTCGAGGTCGCCGAGGAAGTTGCCGAGCGGCTGGACGACGCCCTTGGTGCCGTCGGCGAGCTCGTACATGCAGGCCAGGTCGAGGTCGACGTTGACCATGGCGGGGCCGGCGGCCTGGACGGGCTCGGGCTTGAAGAGGGAGAGCTGGCGGCCCAGCCAGGTGCCGCCCTGCTTGCCGAAGGCGCCGGTGTCGGAGGTGCGCATGGACCACGACAGGTTGATCCGCAGATTGCCGGCCGCCGCGCCCTGCTTGGTCAGGGACACGATCGGATGCCGCCGGGTCAGCTCGACGGTGTGCGCGTTCGCGACATCGAACTGCGCGGCACCACTGGGCCGCAGGAAACTCGGGAACTGCCACATACCGCTACCCCTCCCCTGGACGCGAACCGCCCCCCGCCGGGCGGCGGGGGGCGGGTGGGCCTTGTCGTCGACCGGGGTCAGACCCCGGAGGTGACTTCCGCCTTGTCGTTCGACTGTCCTGAGCTTTCCCCTTCGCGGCGGTTTCGCACCACCGACGACCAGTAGGAAGCGGCGATCAGGACGACGCCGACGAGACCGGTGATGACCTCGTTGATCTCGAACTTGATGGTGACGAGCAGGATGACCGCCAGCGCGCCGATCGCGTAGTGCGCGCCGTGCTCGAGGTAGACGTAGTCGTCCAGGGTGCCCTTGCGGACCAGGTAGACGGTCAGCGACCGGATGTACATCGCGCCGATGCCGAGGCCGAGTGCCATCTCGAAGATGTCGTTGGTGATGGCGAAGGCGCCGATGACCCCGTCGAAGGAGAAGGACGCGTCGATGACCTCGAGGTAGAGGAACATGAAGAACGCGGCCTTGCCGGCCAGGCCGACGGCGGACACCGCCCCGCTCTTGCCGTTCCGGGAGGTCTCCGCGACCGCTCCTGCCTCGCCGGGGGCGTCGTCGGAGGCGTCGTCGTCCTCGTCCAGGCGGTCCTCGAAGTAGCCGGAGATGCCGCCCACGACCAGGTAGGTGATCAGGCCGGCGACGCCGGACAGCAGCACGGTGGCGCTCTTGTCGCCGCCGCCGTGGGCGACGTCGGTGGCGAGGGTCATGGAGGTGACCAGCAGCGCGACCAGTGCGATGACGACCGACAGCATGTCGAGCTTGCCCAGCCTGGACAGCGGCCGCTCCAGCCAGGCCAGCCACTGGTGCTCGCGCGCCTCGAAGATGAAGTCGAGGAAGATCATCAGCAGGAAGACGCCACCGAAGGCGGCGATCGCCGGGTGGGCGGCGGTGACCAGGTGCTCGTAGCGGGTCGGGTCCTGGATGGCGACCTTGACGGCCTCGATGGGGCCGATCTTCGCCGTGATGGCTACGATCACGACCGGGAAGACCAGCCGCATGCCGAAGACGGCGATCAGGACGCCGACGGTCAGGAAGATCTTCTGCCAGAAGGCGTTCATCTTCCGGAGGATGCCGGCGTTGATCACAGCGTTGTCGAAGGAGAGCGAGATCTCCAGAACGGAGAGGATCGCGACGATCGCGAGCCCCTGCGCGCCCCAGAGGACGCCCGCCAAGGCCAGGCCGGCGGCGGTGATGCCCAACGACCAGCCGAATGTTCTCAGGAGCACTGGTAACCCAATCCCTTTGCCGCTTTACGAAACGTTGACCCCGAAGTCTAGGGCGATGCCCCGCAGACCGGACGCGTACCCCTGTCCTACGGCTCGGAACTTCCACTCCCCGCTGTAGCGGTAGAGCTCGCCGAAGATCATCGCGGTCTCGCTGGAAGCGTCCTCGGAGAGGTCGTAGCGGGCCAGCTCGGCCTGGTCGGACTGGTTGATCACGCGGATGAAGGCGTTGCTGACCTGGCCGAAGGTCTGGCCCCGGGTGTCGGCTTCGTAGATCGAGACCGGGAAGACGATCTTGTCGACGTGGTCCGGGACCTTGGTGAGGTCGACCAGGATCGACTCGTCGTCGCCCTCGCCCTCACCGGTGAGGTTGTCGCCGGTGTGCTCGACCGAGCCCTCCGGGCTCTTGAGGTTGTTGTAGAAGACGAAGTACTCGTCGCCGAGCACCCGTCCCGAGGCGCACAGCAGGGCGCTGGCGTCGAGGTCGAAGGGCGCTCCGGTGGTGGAGCGCGCGTCCCAGCCGAGTCCGATCATCACCTGGATGAGATTCGGCGCGGCCTTGGTGAGGGAGACATTGCCCCCCTTGGCGAGCGTGACGCCCATGTCCTGCGTTCCTCCCCGACAGACGTACGGCACCGCGCCGGCGGGGTGCGGTGCCGTACTGATGGATCAGACGTTGACGCCGAAATCCTGCGCGATGCCGCGCAGCCCCGACGCGTACCCCTGGCCGATGGCGCGGAACTTCCACTCCGCGCCGTGCCGGTACAGCTCGCCGAAGACCATGGCGGTCTCGGTGGAGGCGTCCTCGGTCAGGTCGTAGCGCGCCAGCTCTCGGTCGTCGGCCTGGTTCACGACGCGGATGAACGCGTTGCGGACCTGGCCGAAGGACTGCTGCCGGGTCTCGGCCTCGTAGATCGACACCGGGAAGACGATCTTGGCGATCTCGGCCGGGACCCCGGCCAGGTTCACCTTGATCTGCTCGTCGTCGCCCTCGCCCTCACCGGTGATGTTGTCACCGGTGTGCTCGACGGAGCCGTCGGGGCTCTTGAGGTTGTTGAAGAACACGAAGTGCTGGTCGGAGAGGACCTTGCCCTCCGCGCCCGTCAGGAGCGCGCTGGCGTCGAGGTCGAAGTCCGAGCCCGTGGTGGTGCGGGCATCCCAACCGAGGCCGACGATGACGGCCGTGAGATTGGGGGCCTCCTTCGTCAGCGATACGTTGCCACCCTTGCTGAGGCTGACTCCCACGAGTCCTCCCAAATGGTCACTTGCCTTGTTCCAGGACAACGCACCGAGCTTAGTGAGCGGTTCCCGTTCGCTACAGCGCTTCGAGCGCCTTTGCGTACTCCTTGAGGTCACGGGCGTCCGGGAGGCCGTTGACGATGGTCCAGCGGACCACGCCCTCCTTGTCGATGACGAAGGTGCCGCGCACCGCGCAGCCCTTGTCCTCGGCGAAGACGCCGTACGCCCGCGAGGCCTCGCCGTGCGGCCAGAAGTCGGAGAGCAGCGGGTAGTCCAGGCCCTCCTGCTCGGCGAAGACGCGCAGCGTGAACGGGGAGTCGTTGGACACCGCGAGCAGCTGGACGTCGTCGTTCTGGAAGGTGGGCAGTTCGTCGCGCAGCGCGCAGAGCTCGCCCGTGCAGACACCGGTGAAAGCGAAGGGGTAGAACAGCAGTACGACGCTCTTCTCACCGCGGAAGTCGGAGAGCCGGACGGTCTGGCCGTGCTGGTTCTTGAGCTCGAAGTCCGGAGCGTTCTCGCCTACGGCGATCGCCATGGAAACACACCTCTCTGGTCACGGAAGCCTGTCGCGCGGCCCAAGTCTGTCACCCGCGACTACGCCCCACCCAGCCGCCCCGAGGACAGGGTGCACGCGGGTGAACGCGGCACGCCCCCGCAGACCAGGGGTCTGCGGGGGCGCCGTGAAGTGCGGTCCACCTACTTCTTGCCCGCCCGAGCGGTCTTGGGGGTGACCAGTCGGCTGGCGGTCCAGTCCTTGGTCACATTGACGCTGCTCGTCTGAGCCAGGCCGGCGGTCTGCGCGGCCTCTCCGATGTCACTCGGCTCGACGTGTCCGTCGCGGCCGGTCTTCGGGGTCATGAGCCAGATCTGGGCACCGTCGTCGACGGCGGACGTGGCGTCGACCAGGGCGTCGGTCAGGTCGCCGTCGTCATCGCGGAACCACAGAATGACGGCGTCCGCGACGTCGTCGTAGTCCTCGTCGGCGAGCTCCTCGCCCGTGATCTCCTCGATACCCTCGCGGAGCTCCTGGTCGACGTCATCGTCGTAACCCAGCTCCTGGACCACCTGTCCGGGCTCGAAACCAAGCCGGCCAGCCGGGTTGGTCCGCTCCTCCGCGTGGTCCGCGGTCGCGCTCACGTTTTGCCTCCTGTCATGGGGGATACCTTCCCGCCACTGCGCGGGTTATTGGCGGTAGTCCACACGGGCGCGGCGGATCGCGCAAGTACCCAGCCGCCCATCACGCCCATACGTTGACGTGTCACCGCAACCCGCACGTCAAATCGTGACGCAGATCACGCCACTTTGCGAGGGTTCCACCCTAATCGGTGCCCCGGTCGGCCGTACGACCGAGTGGGCGTAGAGTTCAGATTTGGCCGTCGGGCCACCAGCGTCGCGCAAGGGACATGTACGAGTCTGTAAGGGGTCTGTCTCACTACGTGGCGGTTACCGCTCAGTAGAGATGACGATTCCGAGCGACGCGGTACACGATGGAGGCGGCGCGACCCAGCAGAGCAAGACCCTAGTAGCGAAGGAACAGCGTGGCTTCCGGATCCGATCGCAACCCGATCATCATTGGCGGCCTTCCCAGCCAGGTCCCGGACTTTGATCCCGAGGAGACGGCGGAATGGCTCGACTCGCTTGACGCCGCTATCGACGAGCGCGGACGTGAGCGCGCCCGCTACCTGATGCTTCGCCTTATCGAGCGTGCCCGCGAGAAGCGCGTGGCCGTGCCCGAGATGCGCAGCACGGACTACGTGAACACCATCGCGACCAAGGACGAGCCGTTCTTCCCCGGCAACGAGGAGATCGAGCGCAAGGTCCTGAACGCGACCCGCTGGAACGCGGCGGTCATGGTGTCCCGTGCCCAGCGGCCCGGCATCGGCGTCGGCGGCCACATCGCCACCTTCGCCTCTTCGGCCTCCCTCTACGACGTGGGCTTCAACCACTTCTTCCGGGGCAAGGACGGCGGTGACGGCGGCGACCAGATCTTCTTCCAGGGCCACGCCTCCCCTGGCGTCTACGCCCGCGCGTTCCTTCTGGACCGGCTCTCCGAGCAGCAGCTCGACGCCTTCCGGCAGGAGAAGTCCAAGGCCCCGTACGGCCTGTCCAGCTACCCGCACCCGCGGCTGATGCCGGACTTCTGGGAGTTCCCGACCGTCTCGATGGGCCTCGGCCCCCTCGGGGCGATCTACCAGGCCCGGATGAACCGCTACATGCAGGCGCGCGGCATCGCCGACACCTCCGCCTCGCACGTGTGGGCGTTCCTCGGCGACGGCGAGATGGATGAGCCCGAGTCCCTCGGTCAGCTCTCCCTGGCGGCCCGCGAGGGCCTGGACAACCTCACCTTCGTCGTCAACTGCAACCTGCAGCGGCTCGACGGCCCGGTGCGCGGCAACGGCAAGATCATCCAGGAGCTGGAGTCGCAGTTCCGCGGCGCCGGCTGGAACGTCATCAAGCTGGTCTGGGACCGCAGCTGGGACCCGCTGCTCGCCCAGGACCGCGACGGCGTCCTGGTGAACAAGCTCAACACCACGCCCGACGGCCAGTTCCAGACGTACGCCACCGAGTCCGGCGCGTACATCCGCCAGCACTTCTTCGGCGACGACCAGCGGCTGCGCAAGATGGTCGAGGACCTCACCGACGACCAGATCCTGCACCTCGGCCGTGGCGGCCACGACCACAAGAAGATCTTCGCGGCGTACAAGGCGGCCAAGGAGCACGAGGGCCAGCCGACCGTCATCCTCGCCCAGACCGTCAAGGGCTGGACGCTCGGTCCGAACTTCGAGGGCCGCAACGCGACCCACCAGATGAAGAAGCTGACGACCGACGACCTCAAGCGCTTCCGGGACCGGCTGCACATCCCCATCACGGACAAGCAGCTCGAAGAGGGCTACCCGCCCTACTACCACCCGGGCGCGAAGTCCGAGGAGATCCAGTACATGCACGACCGCCGGGCCGGCCTCGGTGGCTACGTCCCGACCCGCGTCGTGCGCGCGAAGCCGCTGCAGCTTCCCGACGACAAGGCCTACGCGGTCACCAGGAAGGGCTCCGGCACCCAGGCGATCGCCACCACCATGGCCTTCGTCCGGCTGCTCAAGGACCTCATGCGGGACAAGGAGATCGGCAAGCGCTTCGTGCCGATCGCCCCGGACGAGTACCGCACCTTCGGCATGGACTCGCTCTTCCCGTCCGCGAAGATCTACAACCCGCTCGGCCAGCAGTACGAGGCCGTGGACCGCGAGCTGCTCCTGGCGTACAAGGAGTCCCCGACCGGCCAGATGCTGCACGACGGCATCTCCGAGGCGGGCTGTACGGCCTCGCTGATCGCGGCCGGTTCGGCCTACGCCACGCACGGCGAGCCGCTGATCCCGATCTACGTCTTCTACTCGATGTTCGGCTTCCAGCGCACCGGTGACCAGTTCTGGCAGATGGGCGACCAGCTCGCCCGCGGCTTCGTGCTGGGCGCCACGGCCGGTCGTACGACCCTGACGGGTGAAGGCCTCCAGCACGCGGACGGCCACTCGCACCTGCTGGCCTCGACCAACCCGGCGGTCGTCGCGTACGACCCCGCGTTCGGCTTCGAGATCGCGCACATCGTCAAGGACGGCCTGCGCCGGATGTACGGCGAGAACAGCGAGGACGTCTTCTACTACCTCACCGTCTACAACGAGCCGATCGTGCACCCGGCCGAGCCGGCCGACGTGGACGTCGAGGGCATCCTCAAGGGCATCTACAAGTACAAGGCCGGCGACACCGGCGCGATCCCGGCGCAGATCCTCGCGTCCGGTGTCGCGGTGCCGTGGGCCATCGAGGCGCAGAAGATCCTCGCCGAGGAGTGGAACGTCAAGGCCGACGTCTGGTCCGCGACCTCGTGGAACGAGCTGCGGCGTGACGCGGTCACGGCCGAGGAGCACAACCTCCTCCACCCCGAGGAGGAGCAGCGCGTCCCGTACGTGACCCGCAAGCTCGCCGGCTCCCAGGGCCCGTTCGTCGCGGTCTCGGACTGGATGCGGGCCGTGCCGGACCAGATCTCGCGCTGGGTCCCCGGCACCTACCAGTCGCTGGGCGCCGACGGTTTCGGCTTCGCCGACACCCGGGGCGCGGCTCGTCGCTTCTTCCACATCGACGCCCAGTCGGTCGTCCTCGGCGTGCTCACCGAGCTCGCCAAGGAGGGCAAGATCGACCGCTCGGTGCTGAAGCAGGCCATCGACCGCTACCAGCTCCTCGACGTCACCGCCGCCGACCCCGGCGCTGCCGGGGGCGACGCGTGACGGTTACGTCGCCGTAGTGCCAAGCCGGGCCCCCGTCGCGCAGTAGCGGCGGGGGCCCGGGGCGTTCAGAGGCCGCCGCCCCAGCCGGCGCCGGTGAGCCACAGCAGCGCGACGATCGTGTCGATGCCGCCCAGGACCAGCGCGACGACGGCCGGGATGGACTTGCTGCCGCCCCAGGTGCGGCCCATGGCGAGCCAGCCGCAGACGATGGCGACCGGGCCGAGCACGATGCCCAGGACGAAGAAGCCCGCGATGGCGCAGATCACGCCGATGACGGCCAGAGTTCCGGTATCGGTACGGGTAGAGGTTCGAACCGGCATGGCACCTCCCTCGGTGTCAAGAGTTCGCCTGCCCCGTGCCGCCCGGATTATTGGTCGACGATCTGGAACGCCCTGACGGTGTGCCGGGACTCCGGTACCCAACTCCCGGACGGGAAGGTCACGAAGTCCCCCTCGGTGGCGCACTCACGGCTCTGATAGGTCGTCACCAGCCGCCCCGTGCGGTTGACGAAGGACTTCGCGCTCACCCCCTCCGGCAGCGGCACGCACGAGTTGACGTCGGTGTCGGCCAGCTCGTGGACCGTACGGCCGCCCTGGTAGCCGGGCTTGGCCCACAGGCACAGCTCGCCCGGCGAGCAGTCGCCCGCGGGGGCGGCGGTGGCGGGCGCGGCGGTGGCCGGGACGATGGCGGCGGCCGCGGTGAGGGCGGCGGCGGTCAGGATCTTGCGCATGTGGATCACTCCCCGTGTCGTATGAGCCGTAAGAGGCGTTGATCAGCTTCGTCGGGTCACGCAACCGGTAAAAGGGGATGAGTCCGATTTCACCCTGATAGGGAGTTGACAGCAGCCGTGTTACGCGGGGGTATCGTGTGCCCCCCAATGTGCAATCCGGACCCAGGGATTCCAGTGATCGAGACGCCGCCTTCGGCCGGACTGCGCGAGCGCAAGAAGCAGCGCACCCGCGACGCCCTGGTCCGCGCCGCGGTCGAACTGTTCGTCCGAAAGGGCTACGAGCGCACCACGGTCGACGAGATCGCGGCGGCGGTCGACGTCTCCCAGCGCACCTTCTTCCGGTACTTCGCCAACAAGGAGGAAGTCGCGCTCGCCCTGGAGGAGACCTCGGGAGAGCAGTTCGTGGACGCCGTGGCCGCGAGGCCGGCCGGTGAGGCGCCCTTCGAGGCACTGCGCGGAGCACTGGTCGAGTCGTGGGACAACATCGGCGCCACAATCGGCGCAATTGTCCCCATATCGGTCCATCTGAGGCTCTATCGGCTCATCGAGTCGACGCCCGCGCTGCTCGCCGCGCAGATGCGGCGATCGGCCGCCACGGAGGAACGCCTCGCCCAAGTGATCGCACGCCGCGAGGGACTGGACCCGAGGAGCGATCCGCGCGCCCGGGTGCTGGTCGCCGCGTTCGTCGGCGTCGTGCGGTCGGCGCGGTGTGAATGGAGTCACGGAGAGGAGACGAGCGTGGAGTCGATGCGCCGTACCACCGAGGAGCATCTGGCCCTGCTGGCACCGGCACTTACACAGGACTGGGGACACCGTACGCGAAACGCGGGAATCCCCCCGTCTCAAACGTGACTTGAGTCACCACCGGCCCGGGGGAGGCTCCCCGTCTCCTATGGTTGCCCGTACCGCGTTTTCCCCGGGGTCACCCCTTTATCCCCCACGTACACCGCGAGGCGAAATCCTTGGGCTTTGTCGACGAGCGCTTCAGCTCGCCCTCCCTGCGGGCCCTACTGGCCCTGGCCGTGGTCTTTGTGATGCTGGCGACCACCGGCTGGACCGCCCTGCACCGCTCCAGGGGCTACACCGACCCGAGGACCGCCGCCGCGGCCTCCTGGCTCAAGGGCTCCGTGGGCGGCAGACACCTGCCGAGCCCCGAGGCCGGGGCCGACGCCGTAGCGCACTTCTTCGCCACGCTGTCCCCCACCCAGCGGCAGGGCCTCGCGGCCCGCTACCCCCTCGTCGTGGGCAACCTCAACGGCGCCCCGGTGTCGCTGCGCTATCAGGCCAACCGCATCGCGCTGGCCACCGCGGAGGCCGATGAGGCCAAACGCTCGCACAGCACCCTGCTCACCGCCGACGGCCGCCAGGAGGCGGGGCGCCTGGCCAACCGCTACGCCTCGCTGCTCAGCGACGGCCGGCAGATCCTCGCCTTCGACCCCACCGGGCGCGGCCGGGCCGCCGAGGTCTTCGGCGACCTGAGCACCGCCAAGCGGATCTCGGTGGTCGTCCCCGGCGTCGACACCGACATCCTGTCGTTCGAGCGCACCGTCAAGGCGTACTCGTCGCCGGTCGGCATGGCCCGCTCGCTCTACGCCTCCGAGCAGGCCGCCCAGCCGTCCGCCCACACCGCCGTCATCGCCTGGGCCGACTACATCACGCCCTCGGGCGTCGGCCTGGACGCCTCCACCGGTGAACTCGCCGAGGTCGGCGCGAAGCGGCTCAACGCCCTGCTCGCCTCGCTTCCGGCCAGCTCGCAGGTCTCGCTCTTCTGCCACTCGTACGGCTCCGTGCTGTGCGGCGTGGCCGCGCCCTCCCTGCCCGGCACCGGGGCCACCGTCTCCGACATCGCGGTCTTCGGCAGCCCCGGCATGCGGGTCCAGCGGGCCTCCGACCTGCACACCACCGCGCGCATCTGGGCCACCCGGGACGCCACCGACTGGATCAGCGACGTCCCCCACCTCGAGTTCGCCGGCCTCGGCCACGGCGCCGACCCGGTCTCCCACGCCTTCGGCGCCCGCGTCATCGACGCCACCGGCGCACAGGGTCACGCCGGCTACTTCCGCGAAGGCACCGGCAGCCTCGCCAATTTCACCCGTATAGCGCTCGGCAGCTACAGCTCCATCCGCTGCGCCACGGGCGCGGCCTGCACGGCGGGCGTGTGAGCCGCTACTCCCGCGCGGCCGACGTGGAGGACATGTCCGGGTAGCGGTCGCCGGCGACCTGGCCGGCGATCGGCTCGAGCCACTGCAGCTCGACGTCGTCGAGGGTGATCCGGGTGGCCGCGGTGTTCTCGCGGACGCGGTCGGCCTTGCGGGTGCCGGGGATGGGGACGACGGTGAGGCCGTGGACCTGGGCGCGCTGGTGGAGCCAGGCGAGGGCGATCTGGCCGAGGGTGGCGTCGTGGGCCTTGGCGGCCTTGCGCACCGGGTCGAGAAGGTCGGCGTTGCGCTTGGCGTTCTCGCCGGTGAAGCGGGGCTGGAACTGGCGGAAGTCGCCGCCGGAGAGGTCGGCGGCCGCGTCCTGGAAGGCGCCGGTGAGGAAGCCGCGCCCGAGCGGCGAGTACGGGACGACGGCGACGCCCAGCTCGGCGGCAGCGCCGACCAGGGAGATCTCGACGTCCCGGCTGAACAGCGACCACTCGGACTGGACGGCCGCTATCGGGTGCACGGCGTGCGCCTCGCGCAGCTCCGCGCCGGTGACCTCGGACAGGCCGAGGTGGCGGACCTTGCCCTCCTTGACCAGCTCGGCCATCGCGCCGACGGACTCCTCGAAGGGCACGGACGGGTCCCGCCGGTGCATGTAGTACAGGTCGATCACATCGACGCCGAGCCGCCGCAGGCTGCCCTCCACGGCCTCGCGGATGTACGCGCGGTCGTTGCGGATGCCCCGGTAGTGCGGGTCGGCGGCCTTCCGTACGATCGCGAACTTGGTCGCCAGGGTGATCTCGTCGCGGTGGGCGCGGACGAAGGGCGAGAGGAACTCCTCGTTGGCGCCCGAGCCGTACACGTCGGCGGTGTCGAAGAGGGTGACGCCCGCCGCGAGCGCGGCGTCGAGGGCGGCGCGGGCGGCGGCCTCGTCGGTGTCGCCGTAGAACTCGCTGATGCCCATGCAGCCCAGGCCCTGGATTCCGACCAGGGGTCCGCCGGTGCCGAGTGCGGTCTTTTGGATCTTTGCGTTGGCCATCGGGGTCAAGCCCTTTCCGCATACATGTCGATTTTGTGGTCAAGGACCGCAAGGGTGTCCTGGAGCTCGGCGATCCGGCGCAGCACGTCCACGCGGGTGCCTTCCAGCAGCTCGCGCCGGTCGCCCCGGGTGTGGTCGCCGAGGCGCACCAGCTCGGCGTAACGGACCATGTCCGCGACCGGCATCCCGGTCAGCCGCAGCTTGCCGACGAAGGCCAGCCAGTCGAGGTCCTTGTTGGTGAAGCGGCGCTGGCCGGTGTGGGACCGGTCGATGTGCGGCATCAGCCCGATCCGCTCGTACCAGCGCAGGGTGTGCGCGCTGAGCCCGGTGCAGGCGACGACCTCGCTGATCGTGTACTGGTCCCTGCCGTCCGGGAGCGGGTGTGCCGTATCGTCCTCGCAGCTGCGTACGCTGCCGGGCTTGCTCTTCGCCACCTGCGTCACGGTCATGTCTTCAACGCTAGAACCTTAGAGCGCACTCCAAGCAAACATTTTTCAACGCGGAGCTCTCAGATCACGGCCTTACCGCCGTAGACGGCGTCCAGAACGCTGTGATCCACGATCTTGGCGGCGTCCGGCAGCTTCTTCACCCCGGCGGCGCGCAGCGCCTTGAACATGTCGCCCGCGAGCAGCGACTCGTCGATCCGGAAGAGCCCCTTGGCCTTGGTGAGGTCGCTCTGCGTGAGCGGGATCTGCAGCTCGTTCTCGCGGGTCTGCTGCTTGAGGTCGAGACCGAGGTCGGCGCCGTACTTCTGTACGGCGAGCCCGGCGGCGGTCGCCGGGGCCTTGGCGTTGTCCTGCCAGCCGCGGATGGTGGCGCGCATGAAGCGCTCCAGGACGTCGGCCTTGGCGTCGAGGAAGGAGCGCTTGCTGAAGACGATGTCGGAGTACTGCGGCAGGCCGAGGTCGGCGTACGTGACGACCCGGTAGTCCTTGCCCTCCTTCATGCCCTTCTTCTCCTCCAGGGTGATCGGCTGGTTGGTGACGAAGCAGGTGTACGCCTTGCCCTGCTTCTCCAGCAGGGGTCCCGGGTCGTAGCCGACGGGCACGAAGGTGTAGTTCTTCGCCAGCCCGGCCACCGTGAAGATCGCGTCGAGCAGCGGCTGGACGCCCTGCTGCCCGAGGATCTTCGCGCCCACCAGGTCCTTCGCGCTGGTCACCGGGTCGGAGGCGAGTGAGAGCAGACCTCCGGGGCTGGTCTGGAACTGGGTGCCGATCATGACGAAGTCGTTGCCCTTGGGGATCGACTCCACGAGGGTCTGCATGCTGGCGTGGACGCCGATGTCCGCCGAGCCGACCGAGACGCTGACGGTCGGGTCGGGGGCGTTGGGGCCGCCGGCGACGAACTGGACGGTGAGGTTCTCGTCGGCGTAGTAGCCCTTGTCGTCGGCGATCCAGTAGCCGCCGAACTCGACGTTCTTGATCCAGCCGAGCGCCACCTTGAGGGTGGCCGGCGCCGCGGTCGAGGTCGACGTGCTCTTCGCGGTGGCGGTGTCCCCGCCACCGCAGGCGGCCAGCAGCCCGGACAGGCCGAGGCCACCGAGCCCTGCCGCGCGCAGCACATTCCGGCGGGACCAGTCGTTCATGGGTGGTGCTCCTTCGGCTTGTACGTGATTCGGGCGTACGGATCAGGAGAAGCGCTCGGCGCCGCGCCGTTCGAGCGCGCGGGCGACCGCGAAACAGGCCACCGAGACGACGGTGGCGACGAGGGCCGTGCCCCAGGCACGGGCGGTGTCCATGAAGGTGACGGACTCGGCGAACAGCCGGCCGAGGCCGTGCGTGCCGAGCAGGTACTCGGCGAGCATCGCCGCGAGCACGGTGGTGGGCGCGGTCAGCCGCAGAGCGACCAGCAGCCCGCGTACGGCGTGCGGAAGCAGCAGCAGACGCAGCCGGGTGGCCCTGGAGGCGTTCAGCACGGTGAAGAGATCCGTGGTCGCGGCGGGCGCCGAGCGCAGCCCGGAGCCGGTGAGCACGAAGGCCGGGAAGAACGACACGACGGTGGTGACCGCCAGCACCGCCGTGTTGCCGAAGCCGACCAGCCGGGCGATCACCGGGATCATGGCGACCACCGGCACCGACCGCATGATCAACGCCATCGGTGTCATCAGCCCCGACAGCACCGACGAGGCCCACACGGCGACCGCGAGGGCCGCGCCCAGCGCCATCCCGGCCAGCAGTCCGGCGCCGGCGTTGAGCAGCGTCCAGCCGAGGTCGGCGGCGTAGACGCCGGGGTGGCCGAGGACGTCACCGAAGACCGCGCCGGGGGTGGGGGCGACGATCTGGTTGAGCTGCTGCGTGCGGATCCACAAGGCCCAGGCCGCGATGAGCACGGCGACGGTCCAGTAGTGCGAGACCACGCGCAGTCCGGCCTTCACGCGAACCTCCGGGCGGCCAGGGCGCGCAGCCCGGTGAGCGCGAGGTACGCGGCGAGCGAGACCAGCGCGGAGGCCAGGGCGGCGGCCCACAGCAGGTCGACCTGGAAGTTCTGCATGGCGCTGACCAGCAGTACGCCCAGGCCGCGCGGCGCCCCGAACCACTCGCCGATGACGGCGCCGAGCACCGCGGCGGGCGCGGCGAGGGTGAGGCCGTCAAGCAGCAGCGGTACGGCGACCGGGAGTTGGAGGCGCAGCAGGCGGGTGCGGCGGGTGGCGCCGAGGGCGCGGAAGACGTCGAGGTGGGCGGCGCTCGCGGCGGCCAGGCCGGAGGTCGCGGCGACGAACATCGCGAATCCGGCGGCCAGGGCGGCGATGACGGCGGGGGTGCTGTCGCGGCCGACGGTGGTGATCAGCAGCGGCCCGAGGGCGATCAGCGGGATCGCGTTCACCACCGCCGCCAGCCGGTCCAGGCCCGGTTGGGCCGGCGGCGCCAGCACCCCGATCACGGCCACCGCGACCGCGACGGCGCCGCCCAGCGCGAAGCCGGTGCCCGCGGCGGCGGCCGTGGCGGCCAGCGCCCGGCCCAGCAGGCCCCGGGCCACCGGATCACCGAGGTAGGACACGACCTCCGTCAGAGGTGGCCAGTTGTCCCCGAGGAGCCGCAGCCGGCCGACGGCCTCCATGATGCCGAGCAGCAGCAGCGCGCCGGTGGCGGTCAGCGATGCCTGCCGCGTGCGCGGGCTCACCGGGCGGTCTCCGCGCTCTCGTCGAGGAGTTCGGTGAGCCGGTCGACGGTGTCGTGGAAGCCGGGGTCGCGGGTGACCTCGCGGCCTCGCGGGCGCGGCAGGGTGATCTCCTCGATGTGCCGGACCCGGCCCGGGCGGCCGGTGAGCACCACGACCCGGTCGGCGAGCAGTACGGCCTCGTCGACGTCGTGCGTGACCAAGAGGGTGGTGATCCGCTGCTCGGCCCAGATCCGGGCGAGTTCGAGGTTCATCCGGCGCCGGGTGACCGCGTCGAGCGCGCCGAACGGCTCGTCGAGCAGCAGCACTTCGGGCTCGAGGGCGAGCGCGCGGGCGATGGCCACGCGCTGCCGCATGCCGCCGGACAGCTGGCGCGGGCGGGCGTCGGCGAAGCCCGTGAGGCCCACGAGGTCCAGCAGCGCGCCGACGCGCTCGCGGTCGACCGGGCGGCCGGCCACCCGGAAGGGCAGGGCGATGTTGTTGAAGGCGCTGGACCACGGCAGCAGGGCGTGCTCCTGGAAGGCGACGCCGAGGCGGTGGCCGCGTACCAGCTCGCCCGGCGGCCCGCCCTCCACCAGGGCCTCGCCGGCGCTCGGCTCCTCCAGCCCGGCGAGCATCCGCAGCACGGTGGACTTGCCGCAGCCGGACGGCCCGAGCAGTGCCACGAACTCGCCCTGCCCCACGGTCAGGTCCACCCCGTCCAGGGCCTGTACGGTGCGGCCGCGGCGCAGCGGGAACTCCTTGGACACGCCGCGCAGTTCGATCGCGGCCGGTGCGGGCGCGGCGGATGCGGGCGCGGCCGCTGCGGGCGTCTGGGCGTCCGGCTGCGTGGCGCTGTCCATGGCCTCGATCATCCAGCCTCCCATGGCCGTGAACCATTCGGTTCACCGAACGTAGGGCCCCTTCGTTTCCCCGGCATTGCGGCCCCTGAGCCGCGCCGTTACACCCGGTCAGCGGCGGGTAATGTGCGGGCCATGCCCGACAACCCGGCCCTGCCCGAGCGCGAACGACTCCTGCGGCTCACCGCCGACCACGTACTGGAGCACGGGGTCGCCGGGATGACGCTGCGCCGGCTGGGCCAGGCCATCGGCACCAACAACCGCATGCTGCTGTACTACTTCGGCTCCAAGGAGGAGCTGATCTCGGCGGCCCTGATCGAGGCCGGCCGCCGCTTCCCCGTACTGGCACGGGCGTTTGCCATCCTGGAGGACCAGCGGCGCCCGCTCCTCGACCGCATCACCGCCGCGTGGGACGCCGTCGCCGCAGCGGAGAACCTGCCCTTCCACCGCACCTTCTTCGAGGTCCTCGGCCTCGCCGTCCACCAACGCGGCCGCTTCGACGCCTTCCTCGGCGCCGTCGGCACCGACTGGCGCGACCAGGTCGCCGCCTGCCTCCGCCGCGACGGCGTCCCCGCCCCCCTCGCCGACGACCTCGCCCGCGAACTCGTCGCCCTCTGGCGCGGCCTCCAACTCGACCTCATCACCTCGGGCGACCGGGCCGGGACCAACCGTACGAACGCAGCCGTCGCGGCATCCATCGCCGAACGTGCCGCGGCAGCTACGAAGCCATAGGGATCTTCGGGACGACGATGTCGAGCGGCCCGTCCGGGATGGCGACCGCGTCCGCGCTCCAGCCCCAGATGGAGCAGAGCCTGCGGCGGGGGTCGTTGTGCCCGTCCCGGCCGTGCAGGACGCGGTAGTTGTCGATGCAGATCATGTCGCCGGCCTCGGCGCGGAACATGGGGCCGGTGTCGCGGGCGGCGTTGACGACCGTCTCCCAGCGGCGTACGTAGGGCCAGTGCGCGGCCTCGTCCGGTCCTTCGACGGGCGCGAGGTAGGGGTGGTAGCGCCCCTGGAGGCGGCCGGAGGGGGTGCGGCGGGCGATGGGGGCGAAGGTGCCCTGGGGGTAGTTCGGCTCGGAGTGGTCGATGTCGACGGTGCGGCAGAAGTCGGCGAGGTCCGCGTGCCCGGGGTCGGCGGCCAGCAGGTCGAGCAGCCGGGCGGTGTCGATGAGGAAGGAGTCGCCGCCCACCGCCGCGGGGCGCTCGCACCAGAGGAAGAGGTGGTCGGGGGCGTAGTCGCCGAAGGCGAAGCCGTCGTTGTGGGCGACCATCCGCTCCTCCGCGGAGCCGAAGTCGCGCTTGCGGCCGCGCTTGTCGGCGGGCTGGGCGTGGACCGCCATGGCCTCGCGCCGGCCCTTCTCCTTCGTCGCCTCGAACTGCGTGCCGACACGGACGCTCTTCGCGCCCATGATCTCCGCGCCGAAGGCGATGGCCGACGCCTCGTCGTACAGGCCGGTCACGACGGCCGCGCCGTCGCGCGCGATGGTCTCCCTGGCCTCGTCCGCACCGGACACCCTGCGGGGGATGAAGCTCGCCGAACTGACGTCCATCACTCTGCCTCCACACGCTTGAACCGATCGGTTCATCCACGGTAGGCGGGCCGTGTTTCATGCCGGTATCGCCACCGTTAGGCTCGCTGCCATGGAGAGCCTCAGCCTGATCGAGACCTGGTCCGTCACCGACGCGGCGGCGGCTGTCATCCGCCGCGACGGCACGGTGGCGGGCACACACGGACCCCAGGCGCGCCCCTTCCGGCTCGCGTCGGTCACCAAGCTCCTCACGGCGTACGCGGCGCTCGTCGCGTACGAGGAGGGTGTCTTCGAGCTGGACGACCCCGCCGGGCCCCAGGGCTCGACCGTGCGCCACCTGCTCGCGCACGCCTCCGGGCTGGCCTTCGACGAGCCGCGCGTCGTGGCCGCCCCGGGCGCCCGGCGGCTCTACTCCAACGCCGGCTTCGAGGCACTCGGCGACCACATCGCCAAGGCCGCCGAGATCCCCTTCCCCGAGTACCTGCGTCAGGCCGTCCTGCAGCCGCTGGGCATGACCGCGACCTCCCTGCCCGGCTCCCCCGCCGCCGACGGCATCTCCACCGCCGCCGACCTCGCCCTCTTCGCGGCGGAGATCCAGGCGCCGCGCCTGCTGCACCCCTCGACGCTGGCGCAGGCGACCTCGGTCGTCTTCCCCGGGCTGCGGGGCGTCCTGCCCGGCTACGGCAACCAGAACCCCAACGACTGGGGGCTGGGCTTCGAACTGCGGGACGGCAAGTCCCCGCACTGGACCGGCGCTTCGTCCTCACCGCGTACGTACGGCCACTTCGGCCAGTCCGGCACCTTCCTGTGGGCCGACCCGGACGCCGGCGCGGCCTGCGTCGTCCTGACGGACCGTGACTTCGGGGCCTGGGCCGTGCCGGTGTGGCCCGCGCTGACCGACGCGGTCCTGGCGGAACTGCGCGCCTAGGCCGCGCCGCTCCTAGGCCCCTCCTAGGCCCCCAACTGCGCCAGCACCAGCGGGATGTCGCCGCACGGCCACCGCCGGACCCCGCCCGGGGCGTCGGGCCCCTTGAGCAGCGACCCCGCGAGGTGCCGGGTGTCGGTGGACGCGGCGACCCGGCCCCGGGCGTTGACCAGGCACGCGGGGCCCGGGAGGAGCCGCAGCAGCGGGACGACGGCGGCCTCGAAGTGCCGGAGGTACACGTCCGCGGCGGCGACGCCCAGGAAGCGGCCGCCGTGGTGCACGGGCACGGACAGGGTGAGGCTGTACTCGTCGGAGCAGAGGTAGTCGACGTACGGGCCGGCGCAGGCCCGCTCCCCGGTCTCCCTCGGCAGCGCGAACCAGTCCCAGTGGGTGTAGTCGGAGTAGGCCGACGTATGCGGGTCCAGGTCGAGCAGCAGGGGCCGCAGTTCGCCGTCCCGGCTGGTCTGCCACCACTCCAGCCAGGCCGGTGCGTCGCCCAGCAGCCCCGGCTCGGCGATGAAGCCGATGCCGGAGATGAGGTCCCTGTGCCGCCGGAGGCGGTCGTGGAGCAGGGGCCGCAGGCCGGCCAGGTCGGCCGTGGTGAGTGCCCGGCCGGCGGCGCGTACGGCGGCGATGGCGACCGTGCGGTCGCGGACCCGGGCGACGGCCTCGAAGACGTCCTCCAGGGTGTCGCGCACCCGGTCGACGACGTCGGCCACGTCAACGGAAGTGGTGGTGATCGCCACGGTGGTTTGCCTCCTAGCCGGAGTCGGCAAGGCGCAGTTCGATCAGACGCGCCATCGCGTCCCTCACGCGCCGCTCGGCCAGTGATCCGGCCTGCTCCGCGTCGCCGTCCCGTACGGCGCGCATCAGAGCGCGCTGCAGCCGGGCCACGGACGCGGGGCCGTCGTCCTCCCCGAGTGCGAGACAGATTAGCGCCCCGATCTCCGCCTGGATACGGATCTCTTCCTTGGTGAGACGGGCGGACTGCGCGGCGGCGGCCAGTTCGACGTGGAAGCGCCCGTATATCCGCCCCCGGGCGGCCAGATCGTCCGCCGCCTCGAACTCGTCCAGGGAGCGCAGCAGCGCCGCGAGGTCGCCGGGTTCGGTGCGCTCGGCGGCGAGCCGGGCGGCGGTGCCGGAGATGGCGGCCCAGTGGTCGCCGAGGTCGCGCAGCTCCTCCGTGCTCCAGTCGGTGAGGCGGTGCCCGAGCCGGGCCGCGCGCGGCTGGTCGGGGACGGTGACGAAGCTGCCGCCGCCGCGGCCCCGCCGGGTGGTGACCAGGCCCTGCTGGCGCAGCGCCATCAGAGCCTCGCGCAGGGTCACGGTGGAGACCCCGAGGCGGGCGGAGAGTTCGCTCTCGCCGGGGAGTTGTTCCCCGTCGGCGAGCAGGCCGAGGTCGATGGCGTCGGCGAGCCGCCGTACGACGGCGTCGACCCTGGCCAGATTGTCGACCGGAGCGAAGACCGCATGCAGGGCGCCACCCGAAAGCTTGTTCACGAGCACGAGCACACCTTCTCACTTGGCGAAAGCTTTACCCCAGCCGGATCTTGTCCTTTGAAATATAACTTCATATGTTTGCGGTCAACGCTCGACCGAACAGAAAGGTTCCTCCGCCCATGGCCATACGCCTGCGCGGCCTGCGCAAGTCCTTCGGCCAGGTCGAGGCGGTCGCCGGGGTCGACCTGGAGATCGGCGACGGCGAGTTCTTCTCGATGCTGGGCCCCTCCGGCTCCGGCAAGACCACCGTGCTGCGCATGATCGCCGGCTTCGAGGCCCCGACCGCCGGCACCGTCGAGCTGGCGGACCAGGACGTGACCCGGCTCGCGCCCTTCGAGCGGGACGTCAACACCGTGTTCCAGGACTACGCCCTCTTCCCGCACATGACCGTCGAGCAGAACGTCGCGTACGGACTGAAGATCCGCCGGGCCCCCAAGGCCGAGCGCGCCGAGCGGGCCCGCGAGGCGCTCGCCTCCGTCCAGCTGGCCGACTTCGGCAAGCGCCGCCCCGCCCAGCTCTCCGGCGGCCAGCGGCAGCGCGTCGCGCTCGCCCGCGCCCTGGTCAACCGGCCGAAGGTGCTGCTGCTCGACGAGCCGCTGGGCGCCCTCGACCTGAAGCTGCGCGAACAGATGCAGGTCGAGCTGAAGGCCCTGCAGCGCGAGGTCGGCATCACCTTCGTCTTCGTCACCCACGACCAGGAGGAGGCGCTGACCATGAGCGACCGGATCGCGGTGTTCAACCGCGGCCGGATCGAGCAGGTCGGCACGCCTGCCGAGGTGTACGAACGGCCCGCCACGCCCTTCGTCGCCGGCTTCGTCGGTACGTCCAACCTGCTGACCGACCAGGACGGTACGTACAGCATCCGGCCCGAGAAGATCCGGCTGCTCGACGACAAGGCCCCGGCCGGCACCGGCGACGACCTGCGCACCGTCACCGGCACCGTCGCGGAGGTCGTCTACCTCGGCGACTCCACCCGCTTCCTGGTCGACCTCGACGAGGGCGGCCGGCTCACCGCCCTCCAGCAGAACCACGAGACCTCCTCGGCGGAGGTCGCCGCCTACCGCGGCACCCGCGTCCGCCTCCAGTGGCACCGCCGCCACAACGTCTTCGTCACCACCCCGGAAGTCCCCGAAGCCCCGGAAGCCCCGGAAACGGAGTCCACGTGCGTCTGACCCGTACCCTCGTCGCCTGTACGGTGCTGGCCCTCGCCACCGCCTGCGGATCGTCCGGCAGCAGTACCGACAGCTCCAACGGCGCCTTCACCCCGCCCAAGCTCAGCGCCCAGAAGACCCTCGGCAAGACCGAGGGCACGGTCAACCTGATCGCCTGGGCCGGCTACGCCGAGGACGGCTCCAACGACAAGTCCGTCGACTGGGTGACGCCCTTCGAGAAGCAGACCGGCTGCAAGGTCAACACCAAGGTCGCCGGGACCTCGGACGAGATGGTCAGCCTGATGAAGACCGGCCAGTACGACGCCGTCTCCGCCTCCGGCGACGCGTCGCTGCGCCTGATCGCCTCCGGTGACGCCGCCCCGGTCAACACCGATCTCGTCCCCAACTACAAGAACATCTTTTCCAGCCTCAAGCTGCAGAAGTGGAACTCCGTCAACGGGGTCGCCTACGGCATCCCGCACGGCCGCGGCGCCAACCTGCTGATGTACCGCACCGACAAGGTCTCCCCCGCCCCCACGTCCTGGTCGGCGGTCTTCGACAAGTCGTCCGCGTACAAGGGCCATGTCACCGCCTACGACTCCGCCATCTACATCGCGGACGCCGCGCTCTACCTGATGAAGACCAAGCCGTCGCTGGGCATCAAGGACCCGTACGCCCTCGACCAGAAGCAGTTCGACGCGGCCGTGGCCCTGCTCAAGGAGCAGAACGCCAACGTCGGCGAGTACTGGAGCGACTACCTGAAGGAGATCTCCGCCTTCAAGAGCGGCGACTCCGTCATCGGCACCACCTGGCAGGTCATCGCCAACCTCGCCCAGTCCGAGAAGGCCAAGGTCAAGGCGATCCTGCCGAGCGAGGGCTCCACCGGCTGGTCCGACACCTGGATGATCTCGGCCAAGGCCAAGCACCCCAACTGCGCCTACAAGTGGCTGGACTGGATCGTCTCGCCCAAGGTCAACGCCCAGGTCGCCGAGTGGTTCGGTGAGGCCCCGGCCGATTCCAAGTCCTGCGACTACACCGCCGACAAGAGCTTCTGCACCACGTACCACGCGGCCGACGAGTCGTACTGGAAGCAGGTGCACTTCTGGAACACGCCCATCCCGCAGTGCCTCGACGGCCGTACGAACGTGACGTGCGTGCCCTACGCCAAGTGGGTCCAGGCCTGGACCGAGATCAAGGGCTGAACACGACCATGAACGACACCTTCGGGCGGCGGATCGCAGGCATGCTGCACCGCCGCCCGCGGCTCCGGCTCTCCCTGCTGCTCTCCGCCCCGCTGCTGTGGCTGGTGCTGGCGTATCTGGGCTCGCTCGCCGCGCTCTTCCTCTCCGCCTTCTGGACGACCGACCCCTTCACCTCCGATGTCGTGAAGTCCTGGAGCACGGACAACTTCCGTACGCTCCTCACCACTTCGGTCTACCGGGACGTCGCCCTGCGCAGCCTCACCGTCGCCGTCGCGGTGACCGTGATCGACGCCGTCATCGCCTTCCCCATCGCCTTCTACACGGCCCGGGTGGCCAGTCCGAGGTACCGCCATCTGCTGGTGGTGGCCATCCTCACCCCGCTGTGGGCGAGTTACCTGGTCAAGGCGTACGCCTGGCGGATCATCCTCTCCGAAGGCGGCCCGCTGGACTGGCTGCTGAAGCCGCTGGGGCTGCACGGCCCCGGCTACGGACTGCCGGCCGTCATCATGGTGCTGGCGTATCTGTGGCTGCCGTACATGATCCTGCCGATCCACGCGGGCCTGGAGCAACTGCCCGCCAACCTCCTTGACGCGTCGGCCGATCTGGGCGCCCGCACCTGGCGGACCTTCCGGTCCGTGGTGCTGCCGATGGTCTTCCCGTCGATCGCCGCGGGATCGGTCTTCACCTTCTCGCTGAGCCTCGGCGACTACATCGCGGTCCAGATCGTCGGCGGCAAGACCCAGCTCATCGGCAACCTCGTCTACTCCAACATCACCCTCGACCTGCCGCTGGCCGCGGCGCTGGGCACCGTGCCGGTGGCGATCATCGTCCTCTATCTGCTCGCCGTCCGCCGCAGCGGCGCGCTCGCCGCCATCTGAGAGGCCCGGGTCCATGCACCTCTCCCGTCCCGCACGCATAGCCCTGCGGACCGCCGCCGCCCTCGGCTTCGCCGTCATCTACGTCCCGCTGCTGCTGGTCCTGGTCAACTCCCTCAACGCCGACCGCGGTTTCGGCTGGCCACCCACCAGCCTCACCCTCCACTGGTGGACCGACGCCTGGCACAGCTCCGGCGCCCGCGACGCCCTGTGGACCTCGGTCAAGGCCGGCCTCGGCGCCACCGCGATCTCGCTGGTCCTCGGGACACTGATCGCCTTCGCCGTGCAGCGCTACCGGTTCTTCGGCCGCGAGGCCCTGTCCTTCGTGGTCGTCCTGCCGATCGCGCTGCCCGGCATCATCACCGGCATCGCCCTCAACACCGCCTTCCGTACGGTCCTCGAACCGCTCGGCGTCGGGCTGGGGCTCTTCACGGTCATCGTCGGACACGCCACCTTCTGCATCGTCGTCGTCTTCAACAACGTCATCGCCCGGCTACGGCGGACCTCGGGCTCGTACGAGGAAGCGGCCATGGATCTGGGCGCCGACACCTTCCAGGTCTTCCGGGACATCACCTTCCCGCTGGTGCGCTCCGCGCTGCTGGCGGGCGGTCTGCTCGCGTTCGCGCTGTCCTTCGACGAGATCGTCGTGACGACCTTCACCGCGGGTCCGGGCGTGCAGACCCTCCCCATCTGGATCTTCAGCAACATGGCCCGCCCGCAACAGGCCCCGGTGGTCAATGTGGTGGCCGCCGTTCTGATCCTGCTGTCCGTGATCCCCATCTACCTCGCCCAACGGCTGTCGGCGGACACCGCGTCCGGCGGCCGGATCTGAAAGGCCCGTTCCCATGACCCAAGTCGACACCCCGTCCTCGCAAGAGGCCGCCGACACCGCGCAGCTCGCGGCCCTCGGCTACCGGCAGCAACTCACCCGCGCCCTCGGGCTGTGGTCCAACTTCGCCGTCGGCTTCACCTACCTCTCGCCGCTGGTGGGTGTGTACTCGGTCTTCGACTACGGCCTCGCCACCGGCGGCCCGTCCTTCTTCTGGACGATCCCGCTGGTCGTCATCGGCCAGGGGCTGGTGCTCCTCACCTTCGCCGAGGTCTCGTCCCAGTACCCGCTGGCCGGCGGGATCTACCAGTGGTCGAAGCGGCTGGTCGGGCCCAAGTACGCCTGGCTGTCCGGCTGGATGTACACCTGGGCGCTGCTGGTGACAGTCGCCTCGGTGGCGTACCCGATCGCGACGTACGCGGGCCCACTGCTCGGCTATCCGGTCGACCACGCCACCACCGTGGGCACCACGGTCGTCGTCATCCTGCTGTGCGCGGCGGTCAATCTCCTCGGCGTCCGCAGACTGGCGTTCGTGGCGAACATCGGCGTCGTCGCCGAGGTGCTGGGGACCATAGGACTCGGCCTGTATCTGCTGTTCTTCCATCGCGAGCAGGGCATCGGCGTCGTGCTGCACACCTCCGGCGCCGGGGGCACGGGTGGCTACTTCGGGGCGTTCCTCGCCTCCTGTCTCTTCGCCGTCTGGATCTTCTACGGCTTCGAGGCGTGCGGCGACATCGCCGAAGAGGTCAAGGACCCCTCCCGCAAGGTCCCCCGCGCGATGGGCATGACCCTCGCGGTGGGTGCCGTCGCCACCGTCGTCCTCACCCTCGGCCTGGTCCTGGCCGTGCCGGACTTCGGCGCGGTGATCAGCGGCAAGAACGCCGACCCGCTCGGTGCGGTGCTCGCCGACGCGCTCGGCACCGGCGGCAGCAAGGTCGCCCTGGCCCTGATCGTGATCGGCTTCGTCTCCTGCACCCTGGCCATCCAGGCCGCGGCCGCCCGGCTCGTGTACTCCTTCGGCCGTGACGGAGTCATCGTCGGCGCCAAGCGGCTGTCCAAGCTCAGCCCCACCACCCACATGCCGCCGGCCGCTCTCGCGGTCACCGCCGTCGTCCCGGCCGCCATCGCCTTCCTGCCCTCGGCGACGGTGACCCGCATCATCACCTTCGCCGTGGTCGGCATCTACGTCGGCTTCCAGTCGGTCGTGCTCGCCTCCGTCATCGGCCGCGCCAGGGGCTGGCAGCCCGCGGGCAGCTTCCGCCTCGGCCGCTTCGGCTGGGCGGTCAACATCGCGGCGCTGGTCTACGGCGTCACCGCGATCGTCGTGCTGTCGGTCAAGACCCCGGCCAACGGGACCTCCTTCTTCGACCGCTGGATGGTGCCGCTGTCGGTCGGCATCGTCGCCGCGGTCGGGGTGCTCTACCTGCTCGTACTGCGGCCGAGGGAACACGTCGCCGAGGCCGACCGGGCGCCCGAGCCGGCCGCCGTCGCGGGGTAGGCGCGAGTCGCGCCCCGGCATCTGAGAGGCTTGGGCCGTGCCCGAATCCTCTCGAAACGACCACGGCGAGCCCGGACCGACAGCCAAGTCCGCCGCACCGGCGCATCCACACGCGGCGACACTCCGGCGACTGGAGAAGTCGTCCGGGCGGCTCGCCCAGAACGCGATCACGCGGATGGACGAGCAACTGCCGTGGTACCGGGCGATGCCGCCGGAGAACCGGTCGTGGATCGGACTGGTGGCCCAGGCCGGCATAGCGGCGTTCACCGAGTGGTTCCGGCACCCCGAGACGCCGCAGGCGATCAGCACCGACGTCTTCGGGACGGCCCCGCGCGAGCTGACCCGGGCGATCTCCCTGCGCCAGACCGTGGAGATGGTCCGGGTCACCATGCAGGTGATGGAGGCCGCGATCGACGAGGTCGCGGCGCCCGGCGACGAGGCCGTGCTGCGCGAGGCACTGCTCGTCTACGCACGCGAGATCGCCTTCGCGACGGCCCAGGTGTACGCGCAGGCGGCCGAGGCCCGGGGCGCGTGGGACGCGCGGCTGGAGTCGCTGGTCGTCAACTCGGTGCTGTCCGGCGAGGCCGACGAGGGCGTGCTGTCCCGGGCGGCGGCGCTGGGCTGGGGCTCCCCGGACAAGATCGTCGTCGTACTGGGGACCGCGCCCAACGGGGACAGCGAGCTGACCGTCGAGGCGATCCGCCGGGCCTCGCGGCACGCGAAGCTTCAGGTCCTCACCGGGGTGCTGGGCGACAGGCTGATCGTGGTCGCGGGCGGCGACGGGGATCCGATGCGGGTGGCGAAGTCGCTGATCGGGCCGTTCGCCGCCGGACCGGTGGTGGCCGGGCCGGTGGTCGGGGACCTGCTGTCGGCCACGAAGTCGGCGCAGGCGGCGGCGGCCGGGCTACGGGCGTGCGCGGCGTGGCCGGACGCGCCGCGCCCGGTGCTGGCGGACGATCTGCTGCCGGAGCGGGCGATGGCCGGGGACCGGGCGGCCCGGGAGCAGTTGGTGGAGGAGATCTACAGCCCGCTCGAGGAAGCGGGCTCAGCGCTGCTCGAGACGCTCTCCGTCTACCTGGAGCAGGCTTCGTCCTTGGAGGGAGCCGCGCGGATGTTGTTCGTTCACCCCAACACCGTTCGCTACCGGCTCCGACGTGTGACGGACGTCACCGGATGGTCGCCCTCGGATGTACGCTCTGCGTTCACGCTGCGCATCGCGCTTATCCTGGGACGACTCTCCGACGCCGGTCAGACACCCTGAGTACGCACAGTCTTTTGTGGGACACCAACAAATCACCCGTCGGTTCTTGGTCCCTGTCCCCACGGGCGTGGACCACCTTGCACACGAGAGAGTGAAAAGGTGCTCGTAATCGTCGCTCCCGGCCAGGGCGCCCAGGCCCCCGGCTTCCTGACTCCCTGGCTCGAACTCCCCGGTGTCGCGGACCGCCTCGCAGGCTGGTCCGACGCAGCCGACCTCGACCTTGCCCGTTACGGCACGAAGGCCGACGCGGACGAGATCCGCGACACCGCCGTGGCCCAGCCGCTGTTGGTGGCCGCGGGTCTGCTGTCGGCGCGTGAGCTGTTCCCCGACGAGGTGGCGGCGCGCGGCGTCGTGGCCGCCGTGGCGGGCCACAGCGTCGGCGAGATCACGGCAGCCGCCGCCGCGGGCGTTTTCGACGCTCGTACGGCGCTGCGCTTCGTCTCCGCCCGTGGCCGCGCCATGGCCAAGGCGGCCGCCGTCACCGAGACCGGCATGTCCGCCGTGCTCGGCGGCGACCCCGAAGGCGTCGTCGCCCACCTCACCGGCCTCGGCCTGACCCCGGCGAACATCAACGGCGCCGGCCAGATCGTCGCGGCCGGTACGTCGGAGCAGCTCGCCGCGCTCACCGAGAACAAGCCCGAGAAGGCCCGGGTCATCCCGCTGAAGGTGGCGGGCGCCTTCCACACCGTGCACATGGCCCCGGCGGTCGCCGAGCTCGACGCCCTCGTACCGGAGTTGACGATCAACGACCCGGGTACGCGGTATGTATCGAACACCGACGGCCAGGTCGTCGACAGCGGTGCCGAGATCGTCCGGCGGCTGGTGGCCCAGGTGTCCAACCCCGTCCGCTGGGACCTGTGCATGGAGACCTTTACGCAGCTGGGCGTCACCGCGATCATCGAGGTGGTCCCTGGTGGCACCCTCACGGGACTGGCCAAGCGCGCGCTGCCGGGCGTCAAGACGCTCGCGGTGAAGACCCCGGACGACCTCGAAGCGGCCCGCGCGATCATCGCCGAGCACGGCACCCACGAATAGGAGCCCCCGCAGACATGACCGCGCAGCGTCAGCCAGCGAAGATCCAGCCCAGCAGAGGCGCCCCGTACGCCCGCATCATGGGTGTGGGCGGCTACCGTCCCGTCCGGGTGGTGCCCAACGAGGTGATCCTCGAGCACATCGACTCCAGCGACGAGTGGATCCGCTCCCGTTCGGGCATCGCGTCCCGGCACTGGGCGGGTCCGGACGAGACCGTCGCCGAGATGTCGATCGCGGCGGCCGGAAAGGCGCTGGCTGACGCCGGGATCGCCGCCGAGGACATCGACGGCGTGATCGTCGCCACCGTCTCGGACCTCAAGCAGACCCCGGCGGTGGCGACCGAGATCGCCCACCGGATCGGGGCCGGCAAGCCTGCCGCGTTCAACGTGTCGGCGGGCTGCGCGGGCTTCGGCTACGGGCTGACCCTCGCCAAGGGCATGGTCGTCGAGGGCAGCGCCAAGTACGTCCTCGTGATCGGCGTGGAGCGGCTGAGCGACCTCACCGACAAGGAGGACCGTGCGACGGCCTTCCTGTTCGGTGACGGCGCGGGCGCGGTCGTCGTCGGCCCGTCCGACGTACCGGCCATCGGGCCCACCGTCTGGGGCTCGGAGGGCGACAAGTCCGAGACCATCAAGCAGACCGTGAACTGGGACCGCTTCCGGATCGGCGACGTGTCGCAGCTGCCGGTCGACTCGCGCGGCGAGGTGAAGTTCCCGGCCCTGACGCAGGAGGGCCAGGCGGTCTTCCGCTGGGCGGTCTTCGAGATGGCCAAGGTGGCCCAGCAGGCGCTGGACGCCTCCGGGATCACCGCCGACCAGCTCGACGCCTTCATCCCGCACCAGGCCAACATGCGGATCATCGACTCGATGATCAAGGCCCTCAAGCTGCCGGAGCATGTCGCGGTCGCCCGCGACATCGAGACCACCGGCAACACCTCGGCCGCCTCCATTCCGCTCGCCATGGAGCGGCTGCTCGCCACCGGTCAGGCCAAGAGCGGCGACACTGCCCTGGTCATCGGCTTCGGGGCGGGTCTCGTCTACGCCGCCACTGTCGTTACCCTCCCCTAGTCACACCCGTTCAGTCCCCAGCAACACATCGCACACAAGGAGCGCCGAATGGCCACCCAGGAAGAGATCGTCGAGGGTCTCGCGAACATCGTGAACGAGATCGCCGGAATCCCGGTGGAGGACGTCGAACTCGACAAGTCCTTCACCGACGACCTGGACGTCGACTCGCTGTCCATGGTCGAGGTCGTCGTGGCCGCCGAAGAGCAGTTCGACGTCAAGATCCCGGACGACGACGTGAAGAACCTCAAGACCGTCGGCGACGCCGTCGACTACATCCTCAAGGCCCAGGCCTGAGTCTGAGCCCCTGAGGGCACCCCGTGGGACGACGCGTCTGTCGCCCGCCCTTCTAGACGTGGAGAGACAATCCCTGTGAGCCCGACCAATCGCACCGTGGTCGTCACCGGTATCGGCGCAACCACTCCGCTGGGTGGGGACAGCGCGTCGACCTGGGACGGCCTGATCGCCGGACGTTCCGGCATCAGCTCCCTGGAACAGGACTGGGCAGCCGAGCTGCCGGTCCGTATCGCCGGACAGATCGCTGTCGAGCCGACCGAGGTCCTGCCCCGCCCGCTCGCCCGCAAGCTGGACCGCTCGGCGCAGTTCGCGCTGATCGCCGCCCGCGAGGCATGGGCCGACGCCGGCTTCACCGCCCGGGCCGGCGAGGACAACTCGGTCGACGCCGACCGCCTCGGCGCCGTCGTCGCCTCCGGCATCGGCGGTGTCACGACGCTGCTCAACCAGTACGACGTGCTCAAGGAGCAGGGCGTACGCCGGGTCTCCCCGCACACCGTGCCGATGCTCATGCCCAACAGCCCGTCCGCCAACGTCGGCCTGGAGATCAACGCCCGTGCCGGCGTGCACTCCCTGGTCAGCGCCTGCGCCTCCGGCGCCGAGGCGGTCGGCTACGCCATCGAGATGATCCGCTCCGGCCGCGCCGACGTGGTCGTCGCCGGCGGCACCGAGGCGGCCATCCACCCGCTGCCGATCGTCGCCTTCGCCAACATGATGGCGATGTCCAAGAACAACGACGACCCGCAGGGCGCCTCCCGTCCGTACGACAAGGCCCGCGACGGCTTCGTCCTCGGCGAGGGCGCCGGCGTCATCGTCCTGGAGTCGGCCGAGCACGCCGCCAAGCGCGGCGCCAAGGTCTACTGCGAGGCCCTCGGCCAGGGCCTGTCCGCCGACAGCCACCACATCGCCCAGCCCGAGCCGACCGGCCGCGGCATCGCCGCCGCGCTGGAGCAGCTGCTGTCCTTCACCGACATCAAGCCGGCCGAGATCGTCCACCTCAACGCCCATGCGACGTCCACCCCGCAGGGTGATGTCGCGGAGGTCAAGGCGCTCCGCAAGGTGCTCGGCGACGACCTCGACCACGTGGCCATCTCCGCCACCAAGTCGATGACCGGACACCTCCTCGGCGGCGCCGGCGGCATCGAGACGGTCTCCACCGTTCTCGCCCTCCACAACCGCCTCGCCCCGCCCACCATCAACCTCACCGACCTCGACGACGAGATCGAGCCCGGCCTGGTCTCCCCCGAGGCCCGTCCCCTCCCCGAGGGGCCGGTCGTCGCGCTGAACAACTCGTTCGGCTTCGGTGGCCACAACGTGGTGCTGGGGTTCCGCACCGTCTGACGTTCTGGCGCACGATCCCGGCCGAGGGCCGGACACCGCTTCACACGGTGTCCGGCCCTTCGCATTTCACCCGATCGGTAGGTTTTGCCCCTCCTGCGCATGTCGTCGGGCGTGTCGGCGCAAGCTCCGAACGTGAATCGATGGCTCTGGGGAGGGGTCGCCGCCGCGGTGCTGTTTCTGTGCCCGGCGGGGGCGGCGGTGGCGGACGGTCACCGGCCGGTGGTGCGGGTGGATCCCAGCACCGGGCGGGTGCGGATCGAGGTGGGGGGTGGTGCGATCCGGGTGGAGACCGGCCCTGACGGAGGCGGGGGCGTCAGGGCGCGGGTGCGGACCGGGGGGACGACCGTCACGGCCCGGCGTGGGCCGGGCGGCGCCTCGGCGAGGGTGGAGACGCGGCACTGTCCCCGCTACTCGTCGAACGTCAGCGGCTCGGTGACCGGGTCCGGGGCGCGGGGGTCGGTGTCCTGGCGGAGTCCCTGCGGGGCGCGCCCGAAGCCGGCGCCCAGGCCCGCTCCTCCGCCGGTGCGGCGGCGTCCCGTACCGCAGGCCGTGAAGCCGGCCCCCAAGGCGTCCCCGACGCCGACACCCACGCCGCCGCCGTCGCCCAGCGCCGCGCCGCGCACGCGGATCCAGGCGTACGCCGGGCCGCCCAGCACCCCGGTCACCGGGGGGCCGTCGCTGGTCACTCTGACGCTGCTGATCACCGCTCCCGCCGTGCTGGCCGCAGCCACGCTGCGGCCGCAGGGCGGCAGCCGTCGGCGCTCCAGCTGATCCATCCTTCGGAGGTCGCATGTCGCAATGGCTTGTCCTGGCGATCGGAATGGCCGCCGCGTGCGCGGTCGTCCTCACCATCGTCCTGCTCAACCACCGCCGTATCGGAGAGGATGACGACCCGTCGGAGACGCCGGACGTCATCGAGTACATGACCATGATGTTCGGCGTGATCTACGCCATCGTCATCGGCCTGGCCATCGCCGGCGTCTGGGAGGCGCGCAGCGCCGCCCAGGACGACGTCCGGCACGAGGCACAGGCCCTGCACGAGGTCAGTGAGCGCGTGCAGGTGTATCCGGCGGCGGTACGGCAGCGGATCCGCGCCGACGTCGACTCGTACGTCACCTACGTCGTCCACAAGGAGTGGCCGGTGATGCTCGACAAGGCCGAACTCAGGCCGCAGGGCGGGGCGCTGCTGGAGAAGGTCCGGCGCGACGTCACGGACTTCACGCCACGCACGAACCTGGAGAGCCAGGCATACCAGCCCGTCGTCGACCAGGTGGCGGTCGCCGACGACGCCCGCAACGCGCGCGGGCAGAACGCGGGGCCGACCATGCCGGGGGTCGTCTGGTTCGGCCTGATCGTGGGGGCGCTGGTGTCGATCGGCCTCATCTTCACGCTCCAGATCCGCCGGTCGCCGCGCGAGTTGCTGCTGGCCGGGCTCTACAGCGCGCTGATCGCCTTCCTCCTCTTCCTCATCTGGGACCTCGACGCGCCCTTCGGCCACTCGCCGTCGGACTCCACGTCCGCCTTCCTGGCCCTGTTCCCCGGGGTCAGCTGAAGCTGGCGAAGTAGGACGCCACCATGTCCTCGTTGCCGTGGCCGAGGGCGGCCGCGCGGCGGAGGCGTTCGGCGCCGGCCGCGGCGACGTCGAGGCGGACGCCGGCCCGCTCGCCGGCCTCGACGATGAGGCGGGCGTCCTTCTCGGCCGTGGTCACGGCGAAGCTGGCCTCCAGGTTGCCGGAGAGCACGGCCGCGGCCTTCGTACGGAGGTAGGGCAGGTCGAGGGCGCCGCCCTCGATGACGTCGAGGAAGTGCTGGAAGTCGACGCCGAGTCCGTTCGCCAGGGCCAGGGCCTCGGCCGTGCCGTTGGTGGCGGCGAGGACCCAGCTGTTGGCGACGAGCTTGAGGCGGGTGCCGGCGCCCGACGCGGCGTCGTCGCCGACCCAGAGCGTACGGCGGCCGACCGCGTCGAGGACGGGTGCCACGGCGTCGCGCAGCTCGACCGGGCCGGCCGCGAGGATGATCAACTGGCCGTTCTCGGCGGGCTGCTTGGTGCCGAGGACGGGGGCGTCGACCATGCGCAGCCCCTGCTGGTCGGCGAACGCGGCGAGTTCGGCGACCGCGTCGACCCCGACGGTCGTCGACTGCACCCATACGGTTCCGGCCGCCAGGCCCGGTGCCGCCTGCCGCATCGCGTCGAGGGCGGCGGACCCGTCGTAGACCATGGTGAGGACGACGGACGCGCCCGCCACCGCCTCGGCGGGGGTGTCGGCGACGGTGATGCCGTCCGCGGCGAGAGGCTCCGCCTTGGACTTCGTACGGTTCCAGACCCGGACGTCCAGGCCGGCCCTGGCGAGGTTCCTGGCCATCGCGGCGCCCATGATGCCGGTACCCAGCACACTCACGCTGATGTTGTCTGCCATACCGGCAGGCTACGACGTCCGGCGGTCAGACGACCTGGTGGAGCCACCGAACGGGCGCGCCCTCGCCCGCGTAGCGGAAGGGTTCGAGCTCGTCGTCCCAGGGCTTGCCGAGCAGTTTGGCGACCTCGGCCTCCAGGTCCGCCTCGCCCGTGCGGGCCCGGGCCAGGGCGGCGCGAAGCCGGTCCTCGGGGATGAGGATGTCGCCGTGCATTCCGGTGACGGCATGGAAGATGCCGAGCTCGGGCGTGCTGCTGTAGCGCTCGCCCTCGGCCGTGGCGCAGGGCTCGGCCGTGACCTCGAAGCGCAGCAGGTGCCAGCCGCGCAGCGCGGACGCCAGTCTGGACGCGGTGCCGACCTGGCCCTGCCAGGAGAACTCGGCGCGCCAGGTGCCCGGTGAGGCGGGCTGGCGGATCCAGTCGAGGTTGACGCGCACGCCGAGGACGCCCGCGACGGCCCATTCGACGTGCGGGCACAGCGCGCGCGGTGCGGAGTGCACGTACAGAACTCCACGTGTCGTCACCGGGACCTCCAGTGTGGGACGAGGTTCGCCTTCCCCAGCGGCCTCATGCCCGTACCAAAGCGATCCGGGACATCGTCGGTCATTCTGTACCAATCACCACATATGAGCCAAACTCCAAACGCTCCTTCTCCCGGCGCACTGTCTGGGAAAAAGCTACCGCGCCGCGTCATCGGAGGAGTGACGTACTGTCGGGCTCACCGATATGTCACCCACTCGTCCGAGAGTCAGAACGCGGGAGCTGCCCGATGCGACACGGCACGGCCATCGTGGTCACCGCCGCCCTGGCCCTGCTGGCGGGCTGCTCCGGCGGCTCGCCCTCGCACAGCAGTTCGCCGGCCGCCTCGACGGCCACGCAACGGGTCACCCGGCAGGCCGCCCCCAAGGCCACCACTCCAACGTGGGACACGACACCGGCATCGCTGGCCGCTCTGGGTGACTCCATCACGCGCGGCTTCGACGCCTGCGGGCTCCTCAAGGACTGCCCGGACGTGTCCTGGACGAAGGACCTCGCCACCCGGCTCAAGGCCAAGAGCTGGAATCTGGCCCGCACCGGCGCGACCATGGCCGACCTGGAGGGCCAGGTGCAGAAGGCCGCGGCCGACAAGCCGGCCCAGGTCACCATCCTGATGGGCGCCAACGACGCCTGCCGGACCGGCACCACCGACATGACCTCGGTGGCCGAATACCGCCGTGAGTTCACCGCGGCCATGCGGACGCTGCACCAGCGGCTTCCCAAGGCGCAGGTGTTCGTGCTGAGCGTGCCCGACCTCCAGCGGCTGTGGGAGGTCGGCAAGGACAACTCCCTGGCCCGGGACGTCTGGAACCTCGGGATCTGTCCGTCGATGCTGCGCGACGCGGATTCGATGACCCTCGCCGCGCAGCAGCGGCGTACGACCGTACGGGACCGGGTGGTCGCGTACAACAAGGTGCTGGCGCAGGTGTGCGGGACGTACGACCGCTGCCGCGACGACGGCAAGGCGGTCTTCGACTACCGCTTCACGGCGGCCGAGTTGAGCCCCTGGGACTACTTCCACCCCAGCACCCAGGGGCAGAGCCGGCTGGCCCGGATCGCCTACGAGGCGTTCACCTCCAGCAGGGTCACCGAGTAGGGCGGGAAGGTGTACGGGAAGGACGTGCCGAGGCCGGTGAGGGCGGTGGCCACCGGGACCACGGCGACCGGGTCGGCGAGGGTGTTGGTGGCCTTCACGCCGGGGCCGGTGATGACGGTGGCCCGGCCCTTGGACCCGACCTTCGACACGCCGTTGATCCTCACGGCGGCGGTGCGGGCGACGCTGCCGACGTTGACCACGGCCGCGTAGAGCCGGCCGGTCTTCACGTCGCGGGTGGTGACCGTGTTCA
Organism: Streptomyces sp. NPDC059373; assembly: GCF_042751495.1. Taxonomy (NCBI): domain Bacteria; kingdom Bacillati; phylum Actinomycetota; class Actinomycetes; order Kitasatosporales; family Streptomycetaceae; genus Streptomyces; species Streptomyces sp. NPDC059373. The sequence continues at coordinate 41,520 of NZ_JBHYXC010000047.1, forward strand.
GGCCGGGGAGGGCGCGTACGGCCGTCGGGATCACCACGTCGCCCTGCCCGGTGCGCAGCAGCTTCTGGGCGTAGTAGCTCGGGGAGCCGTAGCTGGTCAGGGCGTCGTAGGCGATGAGGTTGGTGTTCCAGGTGACGTCGTTGACGTTCGCGAACAGCGGGGCGTACGACTCCAGCAGCACCTGATCGGAGTTGCGGATGAGGCCGACCAGCCAGGAGGCGTCGCCGAGCGCCGCGTTGAGGTCGGGCGTCGGCTTGCCCTCCTGGGCGGCCCATTCGCCGACGAAGACCTTGGTGCTCGCGCGGTCGCGGGTGTCGTACTTGTGCGAGGCCTGCTGGAAGGCGGAGGCGGTCGGGTAGTAGTGCTCGTCGATGAGGTCGGGGATGCGGCTGGTGACGGCCGTGGTCGCGATGAGCTTGAGGTCGGGGTACCTGGCCTTGATGGCGTCGTGGAAGGCGGCGAAGCGCTCGTCGTAGGAGCCGGACCTGTCGAACCAGTCCTCGTTGCCGATCTCTATGTACCTGAGCCGGAAGGGCTCGGGGTGGCCGTCGGCGGCCCGCCTGGCGCCCCAGGTGCTGGTGACGGGGCCGGTGATGTACTCGATCTCGTCGAGCGCGTCCTGCACGAAGGGCGCGAGGGCGTCGCCGGTGACGTAGCCGCCCTTGAGGGCGTAGCCCGCGAAGACGCAGAGCAGCGGGAGGCAGCCGAGGTCCTCGGTCCACTCGAGGTATTCGAGGAGGCCGAGTCCGTCGGTCGACCAGTAGCCCCACGCGTCGTCGGGGTGGCCGGGGCGCTGCTCGACCGGACCGATGGTCTTCTTCCAGTCGAAGCGGCTGGCGATAGTGTTGCCCTCGAGGTAGTTGCCGCCGGGGAAGCGCAGGAACTTCGGCTGGAGAGCGGCGAGTTTCTCCATCAGGTCGACCCGCAGGCCGTTCGGCCGGTTGTTGTACGTCGGCGGGAAGAGCGAGACGTTACTGAACCAGATCGTGCCGAACGCGGCGGCCGTGGTGACGGTCAGCACGGCGTCAGCCGTGGTCGGGGCGGATACCCTGGTGCGCAGCTTCAGCTCGTACTTGTGCCACGAGCCGGTCAGGGCGCGGGTGGTGCCGGAGGCGTGGACCGTGCCGTCGCTGCCGGTGATGGTGACGGTGAGCGGGCCGGTGGCACCGTCGGCCTTGGCGTACAGCGAGGCGCGATAGGTGGTGGAGGGGCGGACGGGGATGCCCCAGAAGCCCGGGTTCGAGATGCCGTCGCCGGCCGCGCTGACGCTCAGTCTGAGGGACTGGGTGAGGGCGGAGTTGAGCGGCGTCGCGGTGTCGATGGCGATGGCGCCCCCGCCGACCGCGCTCCAGTGCAGTGGGGTGCCGGCGGCCATGAAGCTGCGGTTGTTGACGAGTTCGGCGTAGACGCCGCCCTCGCCGGAGTGGTTGATGTCCTCGAACATGATGCCGTTCAGCTCGGGGCTGACGGTGATGCCGGGTGTGGCCGCGTCGATGACGAAGGCGGGGGTGGTGTCCTCGACGGGCACACCCGCGAGAACGGCCGCCTGTGCGCCCGTGAGCGCACTGTCGAACACGTACACGTCATCGATGAGCCCATGCACCTGGTCGACCTGTGAGCCCCCGTACATGCCCCGTCCGACGGCCGTCGTGCCGGTGGCCTTCCAGCGGGTGGTGCAGGGGGCCTCGCCCTCCAGGACGCCGTTGACGTAGAGCCGTACCACGCCCGCCGCGACGTCGTCGACGCCGACGAGGTGGTACCAGGTGCCGGCGCTGGGCGCGAAGGTGGCGCCGGCGATGGCGGCGGTGGAGTTGGCCGAGGTGGAGTCGGCGGGCAGCCGGGTGAAGGCGAAGGTGCCCGTGTCGTCGCGGAGCTGGAAGTAGAAGCCGCTGACCGCGCTGCCGTCGGTGCTGACGAAGGTCTGGTAGCCGCCGACCGAGCCGAGCTTCACCCAGGCCGCGACGCTGAAGCTCGCCGTCGTGTCGACCACCGGGCCGGCCAGCGAGGCGTTGCCGCCGGAGGTGACGTCGAGGCTGTACGCGCCGGACTTGCCCGCGCCCCAGGCGGCCGCGCCGTTCAGGGTGAGCGTGTGGCCGCCGCCGGAGTCGTCGGCGGCCGTCGTACCGGTGCCCTCGTCGAACGCCCAGTGGGCGGCGGGGGCGGGCAGCGCCTCGTCGGCGGAGGCCCGTGGCAGGCCGAGGCCGGTGCCGATTCTCAGGCCTTCGACCAGGGGTACGGCGCCGAGCGCGGCTATGACGGCGCGACGGCCGACGATGCCTCTGGTGGATGGATTCGTGCCGGAATTCGCCATGATGTGCTCCTCAACTCGAAGTCCCGTTCGAGATATCGGACGCTGTGCGGAATTTCGTCCGAAGGAGCATGGGGCCACTTCCACCACCCCGTCAACACCGGGAACCAGCCGGGCTCACAGCGCGGACACGCTGCTGGATCCGTTATCCCCTCAACCGTTGACACCACCGGGAAGGCGTCATTACGTTCCCTTCAGCATTTCGAACGCGTTACGAAATCTCGAACGAGGTCGTAAGGGGCAGTTTCCGTGCGCATCACCGGCATCAGCACCCACGTGGTCGGCACCCCGTGGCGCAATCTCACCTACGTACTGGTGCACACCGACGAGGGCATCACCGGCGTGGGCGAGACCCGCATGCTCGGGCACACCGACGCGCTGATCGGCTATCTCCACGAGGCCGAGGCCAACCACATCAGCGGTTCCGATCCCTTCGCGGTGGAGGACCTCGTCAGGCGGATGAAGTACGGCGACTACGGGCGCGCCGGCGAGATCGTCATGTCCGGCATCGCCGTCGTCGAGATGGCCTGCTGGGACATCAAGGGCAAGGCGCTGGGCGTCCCCGTCTGGCAGCTGCTCGGCGGCAAGGTCCACGACCGGATCAAGGCGTACGCCAACGGCTGGTACACCACCGAACGCACCCCCGATGCCTACCACAAGGCCGCCACCACGGTCGTCGAGCGCGGCTACCGGGCCCTGAAGATCGACCCGTTCGGCACGGGCCACTTCGAGCTGGACCACGCCGCCACGAGCTACGCCGTCTCCCTCATCGAGGCCGTCCGGGACGCGATCGGCCCGGAGACCGAGCTGATGCTCGAGATGCACGGCCGTTTCAGCCCCTCGACCGCCGTACGGCTCGCCAAGGAGATGGCACCCTTCCACCCGGCCTGGCTGGAGGAACCGGTCCCCCCGGAGAACCTCAAGGCTCTGGCGAAGGTCGCCGAGAAGGTGGACCTGCCCGTCGCGACCGGCGAACGCATCCACGACCGCATCGAGTTCCGTGAGCTCTTCGAATCCCAGGCCGCCGACATCATCCAGCCCGACGTCGGCCACATCGGCGGCATCCTGGAGACCCGCAAGCTCGCCGCGACCGCCGAGACCCACTACGTCCTGGTCGCCCCACACAACGTGGGTGGCTCCGTCCTCACCGCGGCCTCGCTCCAAGTCGGCTTCTGTACGCCGAACTTCAAGATCCTCGAGCACTTCAACGACTTCGCGGACTCGGACATCAAGAAGGTCGTCAAGGGCGCTCCCAAGGTCGTCGACGGCTACTTCGAGATCTCCGACGCCCCCGGCCTCGGCGTCGAGTTCGACGTCGACGCCGCCGCCGAATTCCCCCAACAGCAAGCCCGCTTCGACCTCTGGGCCGACGGCTGGGAGCAGCGCCGCCCCAAGGGCGCCCGGTGAGCCGCTTCGGGGCTCCGCCCCGCCCCGCCCCTTCCGGAAACCGGGGCTCTGCGGACCCCAGCGGGTTGTGGGAGTACGTTCCGCAAGGCGAGCGAAGGAACGGACAGCAATCGTGACTGCCACCGAAAAGGCGCTCGTGCTCGACGCGCCGGGCGCTCATCGCCTGGTCGAGCGTGAGCAAGCCGCGCCCGGGCCCGGCGACGCACGGGTCCGCGTGCACGCGAGCGGCATCTGCGGGAGCGACCGCGAGATCTATCAGGGCAACCGCCCCGAGGGCTACGTCCGTTACCCCATCACGCCCGGCCACGAGTGGTCCGGGACGGTGGAGGCGGTCGGTGCGGGGGTCCCCGAATCGCTGCTCGGCCGCAAGGTCGTCGGTGAGGGCTTCCGCAACTGCCAGGTCTGCGACCGCTGCCACGCCGGGGACACGACGCTGTGCGGCGCCGGGTACGAGGAGACCGGGTTCACGCAGCCCGGGGCGATGGCGGACACGCTCACACTGCCCGCCCGGCTGCTGCACCCGCTCGCCGACGACGCGGACCTCACCGAGGCCGCGCTCCTGGAGCCCGCCGCCTGCATCGCCGCCGCCGCGCTCAAGGCGAACGCCCAGCCCGGCGAGCGGGTCGCGGTCGTCGGCACAGGCACGCTCGGCATGCTGGCCGTGCAGTTCCTGGCGGCCGCCTCCCCCGCCGAGCTGCTCGTGGTGGGTACCCGGCCGGACCGGGAGCGGCTCAGCCTGGAGTTCGGGGCCACCCACTTCCGTACCCGCGACCGGCTCGACGCCACGACCGCCGGCTACGACGTGGTCATCGAGACCGCGGGCTCGGCCTCGGCCGCCCGTGCCTCGGCCGCGCTGCTGCGCAGGGGCGGACGGCTGGTCCTCACCGGCATTCCGGCGCCCGGGGCGCTGGGGCTGGACCCGACGGACCTGGTGGTCCGGCAGCTCACCGTGCACACGGTGTTCGGCGCCGCACCCGCCGCCTGGGCGCACGCGGTACGGGTCTTCGGCGCGGGCCTGCTGACCCCGGGCCCCCTGATCACGCACCAGCTCCCGCTCAGCGACTTCGCCGCCGCGATCGACCTCGTCGGCAGCGGCGACCCGAAGGTCGGCAAAGTGCTGCTGACGCCGGCCTCATGAGCACCAACTCCACGAGCCGCAAGGCATGGGTACTTTTCCGGACAGTGTCCGAAATCTCGAACCAAGGAGCACCGTGACCGACGCAGACACCCCGAGCCCGGAGACTCGCGGCCCCCGCCGCCCCGGCGAGTACGCCCTCGCGCTGCTCGGTCAGGGCGCGCCGGCCGACAACCCGGCTGACGCGTCGCCGCACTCCTTCCCCGACGGCGGCGGCTGGCGCACCGAGATCCCCTCCGTGGAGGGGCCGGAGGCGCTGCTCACCGTCCTGGAGGAGAGCGAGCGCCTCGACGTGCCGGTGCACCGGATCAGCCAGGGCAGCGGCATCTGGATGCTCACCGACGCCGAGATCACCGAAATGGTCCAGGCGGCGGCAGAACGGGACATCGAACTCTGCCTGTTCACCGGCCCGCGCGGCACCTGGGACATCGGAGCCGCGACCCGTACCCAGTCCGGCGGCGGCGGGCTTCGGGCCCGAGGTCACGATCAGGTAGCGGGCTGCGTAGAAGACGCCCTGCGGGCTACAGCGCTTGGCGTACGCTGCCTACTCGTCGCCGACGAGGGAGTGTTGTGGCTGCTCAACCAGCTCCGACAGCAGGGAGTCCTCCCTGCGGACACCACCTTCAAGGTGTCAGCCCTGGTCGGCCCGGTGAACCCGGCTGCTTACGGGGTCTGGGAGCGGCTCGGCGGCGACTCGATCAACATCCCGTCCGACCTGACTCTCCAGCAGATCACCGAGATCCGCCGGGGCAGCCGCGCGCCGATGGACTTCTACGTCGAGGCCCCCGACGACCTCGGCGGTTTCGTCCGGCTCTACGACACCGCCGAGCTGATCCGGCGGGGCGCCCCGATCTACCTCAAGTTCGGGCTGAGCAAGGCCCCGGGCATCTACCCCTACGGCCGGCACCTGCGCGACGTCGCCCTGGAGACCGCTCGCGAGCGCGTCCGGCGCGGCCGCCTCGTGCTGGACCTGCTGGCCCGGCTGGGCGCGGGCGCCGGCATGTCACCGCTCGGCACCCGGCTGCCGGGACCGCTCAACCGTTTTCCCCTTGACTCCGCCGCACCCGCGGGCAGCGACGAGACAGACCCACGCTTCACCCCCGAAAGGATCTAGAACAACATGCGCATACCCAGAGCCACGCTCCTGCGTACCGCCGCAGCAGTCACGGCCACTCTCACCCTGGGAGCCGGCGTTTCCGCCTGCGGGCAGAGCTCTAGCTCCGGAAGCAGCGACTCCAAGGGGGGCACCATCGGCATCGCGATGCCGACCAAGGTGTCCGCGCGGTGGATCGCCGACGGCAGCAACATGAAGAAGCAGTTCGAGAAGCTGGGCTACAAGGTCGACCTGCAGTACGCGAACAACGACACCAGCCAGCAGGTCTCGCAGGTGCAGAACATGATCACCAAGGGCGAGAAGGCCCTGGTCATCGCCGCGATCGACGGCACCGCCATGAACGAGGTGCTGCAGAGCGCCGCCGACTCCAAGATCCCGGTCATCTCCTACGACCGCCTGATCCTGGGCACCAAGAACGTCGACTACTACGCGACGTTCGACAACTACAAGGTCGGCCAGCTCCAGGGCGGCTCCATCGTCGACGAGCTCGGCCTGAAGAGCGGCAAGGGCCCCTTCAACATCGAGCTCTTCGCCGGTTCCTCGGACGACAACAACACCAAGTACTTCTTCAACGGTGCGATGAGCGTCCTCCAGCCGTACATCACGTCCAAGAAGCTGGTCGTCAAGTCCGGCCAGACCGCGCTCAACCAGGTCACCACGCTGCGCTGGGACGGCGCCACCGCCCAGAAGCGCATGGACGACATCCTGAGCTCCAAGTACAGCTCGGGCAAGGTCGACGCGGTGCTCTCGCCGTACGACGGCATCTCCCAGGGCATCATCTCCTCGCTCAAGAACGCCGGTTACGGCACCGCGAAGAAGCCGCTGCCCGTCGTGAGCGGCCAGGACGCCGAGATTCCCGCGGTGAAGTCGATCATCGCGGGTGAGCAGACCTCGACGATCTACAAGGACACCCGTCAGCTCGCCAAGGTCGCCGTCCAGCAGGTGAACGCGAAGCTGACCGGCGGCAAGCCCGAGGTCAACGACACCAAGCAGTACAACAACGGCACGAAGGTCGTCCCGACCTACCTGCTCCAGCCGGTGCTCGTGACCAAGGACAACTACAAGTCGGTCCTGATCGACGGCGGCTACTACAAGGCCTCCGACCTCAGCTGATCCTCTCTCCTGAACTGGCGCCGGTGGCGGGCTTCCTGACGAGTCCGCCACCGGCTGCCACACACCCAGAACGGATGCACCACCATGGGCGACCGTGCGCTCGACAAGCCCATCGACGGGGCCGGAGCCAAGCCTGTCGACAAGCCCGTCCTTGAGATGCGCTCCATCACCAAGACCTTCCCCGGGGTCAAGGCCCTGTCCGACGTGACGCTGTCCGTCGCCCAGGGCGAGATCCACGCCATCTGCGGGGAGAACGGGGCCGGCAAGTCGACCCTGATGAAGGTCCTCAGCGGCGTGTACCCACACGGCTCGTACGAGGGCGATATCTACTTCCAGGGCGAGCTCTGCGAGTTCAAGGACATCAGGGCGAGCGAGAGCCACGGCATCGTCATCATCCACCAGGAACTGGCCCTGGTCCCCTACCTGTCCATCGCCGAGAACATCTTCCTGGGCAACGAGCACGCCACCCGCGGTGTGATCAGCTGGAACGAGACACTGCGGCACGCCAAGCAGCTGCTCAACCGCGTCGGCCTGCCCGATCAGCCCACCACCCGGGTCGCCGACATCGGCGTGGGCAAGCAGCAGCTCGTGGAGATCGCCAAGGCGCTCTCCAAGGAGGTCAAGCTGCTCATCCTCGACGAGCCGACGGCCGCGCTCAACGACGAGGACAGCCGCAAGCTCCTCGACCTCATCCTGGAACTCAAGGCGACCGGCATCTCCTGCATCATCATTTCGCACAAGCTCAACGAGATCGAGCGGGTCGCGGACTCCATCACCATCATTCGCGACGGGAAGACGATCGAAACCCTTTCCGTCACGAAAGGTGAGGTCAACGAGGACCGCATCATCCGCGGCATGGTCGGCCGCGACCTCGAGCACCGCTTCCCCGACCGCGAGGCGTACACCGGCAAGGACGCGGACCAGATCGCCTTCGCGGTCCGGGACTGGACCGTCCACCACCCCATCGACCAGCACCGCAAGGTCGTCGACGGGGTCTCGATCGAGGTACGCCGGGGCGAGATCATCGGCCTCGCCGGCCTGATGGGCGCCGGTCGCACCGAGCTCGCGATGAGCGTCTTCGGCCGCAGTTACGGCCGGGACATCTCCGGCACCGTCCTCAAGGACGGCGAGGAGATCCGTACCAGGACCGTGCCCGAGGCCATCGGCCACGGCATCGCGTATGTGACCGAGGACCGCAAGGCCCTCGGCCTGAATCTGATCGACACCATCAGCCGCAACATCTCGCTCTCCGCCCTCGGAAAGGTCGCCAGGAACGGCGTCATCAACGAGAACGAGGAGACGCGGGTCGCGCAGGGCTTCCGCAAGACGATGAACATCAAGGCGCCGACGGTCTTCGAGGACGTCGGCAAGCTCAGCGGCGGCAACCAGCAGAAGGTCGTCCTCAGCAAGTGGATCTTCTCCGACCCTGATGTGCTGATCCTCGACGAGCCGACCCGGGGCATCGACATCGGCGCGAAGTCCGAGATCTACGCGGTCATCAACCAGCTCGCCGCCGAGGGCAAGGCGGTGGTCTTCATCTCCTCCGAGCTGCCCGAGCTGCTCGGGATGTGCGACCGGATCTACACCATGTCCGCGGGCCGGCTCACCGGTGAGATATCCCGGCAGGACGCCACGCAGGAACTACTGATGCGCCACATGACCATGGACAAGAACAGCAAGGAAGTAGGGGCCGGATCATGAGCAGCCCGGTGGAGACGACCGTCACGAAGGGCACGCCGCCGGGCGGCACCCCCGAGGACGGGAAGAGCGGCGCCTGGACGGATGTCCTGCTCCAGGCGATGCGCAGCAATCTGCGCCAGTACGGAATGATCGTCGCCCTCGCGCTGATCATCGTGCTGTTCGCGATCTGGACCAACGGGACGACGGTCACGCCGACCAACGTCACGAACATCATCACGCAGAACGGCTACGTCTTCATCCTGGCCATCGGCATGATGATCGTCATCATCGCCGGGCACATCGACCTGTCGGTGGGTTCGCTGGCCGCCTTCACCGGGGCCATCGCCGGTGTGCTGATGATCAACCACCACATGGCCTGGCCGCTCGCGATGGCGATCTCGCTGGTCATCGGCGCGATAGCCGGCGCCTGGCAGGGCTTCTGGGTCGCGTACATCGGGGTGCCGTCGTTCATCGTCACCCTGGCCGGCATGCTGATCTTCCGCGGCGGCACCGAGATCCTGCTGAAGGGCCAGTCCCTGGCGCCCATGCCGGAGGGCTTCACCAAGATCACCAGCGGCTACCTGCCGACGGTCGGCCCGCACACCAACTACCACAACCTCACCCTGCTGCTGGGCCTGGCCCTCATCGGCTGGATGGTCTTCTCCGAGTGGCGCAGCCGCCGCCAGCAGGCCGCGTACGACCTGGACGTCCTGCCCTTCGGACTGTTCGTGCTGAAGTGCGTGGCCATCGGCGCCGCGATCATCGCCTTCACCATGACGCTGGCCAGCGACCAGGGCTACCCGATCCTGCTGCTCATCCTGGCGGGCCTGCTGATCGTCTTCGGCTTCGTGATGCGCAACACCGTCATCGGCCGGCACGTCTACGCCCTCGGCGGCAACCAGTCCGCGGCCAAGCTGTCGGGCGTCAAGAGCAAGCGCGTCGTCTTCCTGATCTTCGTCAACATGGGCGTTCTCGCGGCGCTGGCGGGCCTGGTGGCCGCCGCCCGCCTGCAGTCCGCCACCCCGGGCGCCGGCGTCAACTACGAGCTGGAGGCCATCTCCGCCGCCTTCATCGGCGGCGCCTCCTCCAGCGGCGGCGTGGGCACCGTCCTGGGTGCCATCATCGGTGGCCTCGTGCTGGGCGTGCTCAACAACGGCATGTCGATCCTGAGCGTCGGCAGCGACTGGCAGCAGGTCATCAAGGGCCTGGTGCTGCTGGCCGCGGTCGGCTTCGACATCTACAACAAGCGCAAGGTGGGTTCGTAGCCATCAGCGGCATCAGCAAGGAGCACTTCGGCACGCTGGACGACGGGACCAAGGCCGACATCTGGACGGTGTCGAACGGCGGCATCACGCTGAAGGTCCTGTCGTACGGCGGCGTCGTCCAGACGCTGGAAGTGCCCGACCGCGACGGCCGCCCGGCCAACGTCTCGCTCGGCTTCGGCACCCTCGAGGACTACGTCGCGCACAGTCCCTACTTCGGGGCGCTGATCGGGCGGTACGGCAACCGCATCGCCGGCGGGCGCTTCACCCTGGACGGCGTGGCCCACCAGCTGCCCGTCAACAACGGGCCGAACTGCCTGCACGGCGGTGACCAGGGCTTCGACCGGCGGGTCTGGGACGTCGAGCCCCTCACCGCCGGCGAGGACACCGGGCTGGTGCTGCGCCGCACCAGCCCGGACGGCGAGATGGGCTTCCCGGGCACGCTGGAGGTGGAGGTCGTCCACACCCTCACACCGGGCGGTGCGTGGCGTATCGACTACACGG
>NZ_JBHYXC010000048.1:0-50867 GCF_042751495.1 Streptomyces sp. NPDC059373
GGACGGACGGGGTATCAACATATCTGGCGTTGACTTTTGGCACGCTGTTGAGTTCTCAAGGAACGGAAGCTTCCTTTGTGGCCGTTTCACGGGCCTCTCCGGGCTTTCCCTTCGTGTTTCCAACCTTACCAGATCCGTTTCGCGTTTCCGCTCTTCGTTTCCGACCCCCTGTTGGAGCGGGGTTTTGTTTCGCACCTTCCGGCGTGTCCACTACTTTAGCGGATTTCCCTCCCGAGTCATAATCGACTCGGTCGAATCAAATTCCGGCATGCCGAAATCGACCCCGAGGGGTGGCCGTGCAGTAATGGTTTGCCGCCGGGCGGCTTGAGTGGCTGCTCTGGATCGTGTCCGGTCCGAAGCAGCTTGATGACACTACACCACGCCCACGAACGGTTCAAACCTGTGGCCTTCAAGTGGTTTGAACCTTAGGCTGACCGACATGACCAAGCATGCGCACAGCACCCAGTGGTGGGCCGCCTGACGGCGGCCGACGCTCAGCGCATGCATCAGACGGCCGCCGCTTCGGCGGCCGTTGGCGTATCTGCTCCCCCACGCCGGCCGACGGAAGCGGCGGTCACAGCCGTGACAGGCAGAGGGAGAGACAGCAGAGATGACGCGGATCTTCAGCGGGATCAAGCCGACCGGACACCTGACTCTGGGCAACTACCTGGGGGCGGTGCGCCGGTGGGTGGAGACGGACCAGCACCACGCGGAAGCCGTCTTCTGCGTGGTTGACCTGCATGCGCTCACCGTTGACCACGATCCGGCGCGGGTGCGGCGGCTGAGCCGGCAGGCGGCGAGCCTGTTGCTGGCGGCGGGGCTGGATCCGGCCGTGTGCACGGTGTTCGTACAGAGTCATGTGGACGAGCACACGCGGCTGGCGTACGTCCTGGAGTGCACCGCCACCGACGGGGAGATGCGGCGGATGATCCAGTACAAGGAGAAGGAGGCGCAGGAGCGGGCTCGCGGCCGGAGTGTGCGGTTGTCGCTGCTGACCTATCCCGCTCTGATGGCGGCGGACATCCTGGCGTACGGCACGGACGAGGTGCCGGTGGGGGACGACCAGGTGCAGCATGTGGAGCTGACGCGGGATCTGGCGGTGCGGTTCAACCAGCGGTACGGGCACACCTTCACCGTGCCGAGGGCGGTGCGTCCGGAGGTGGGGGCGCGGGTGATGAATCTGCAGGAGCCGGGTTCGAAGATGGGGAAGTCGGACGATGCGGGGCCCGGGATCGTCTATCTGCTCGATGAGCCGGACGTCATCCGTAAGAAGGTCATGCGGGCGGTGACGGACAGCGGCCGGGAGGTGGGGTACGACCGGGAGGCCGGACCGGGGGTGGCGAATCTGCTGGACATCCTGGCGGGGTGCACGGGTGGGGAGCCGTCCGTGCTCGCCGAGGGCTACGACTCGTACGGCGCTCTGAAGAAGGACACGGCCGAGGCGGTGGTGGAGGCGCTTCGGCCGTTGCGGCAGCGGCATGCGGAGTTGTGCTCGGACCCGGGGTACGTGGACGGGGTGTTGCGGGCCGGGGCGGAGCGGGCGCGGGGGTTGGCGCGGCCGAGGGTGGACGCGGCTTACCGGGCGATCGGGCTTCTGCCGGCCGGGTGAAAGGCGCGGCGGTAGTCGCGGGGGCTGGTGGAGAGGCGGGCGGCGAAGTGCTGGCGCATGGTGATTTCGCTGCCGAAGCCGGTGCGGCGGGCGACTTCGGGCATGGGGAGGTCGGTGCGCTCCAGCAGCTTCTGGGCGGCTGAGACGCGCTGGTCGAGCAGCCAGCGCAGGGGCGTCGTGCCGGTGGTGGCGGCGAAGTGGCGGGCGAAGGAGCGGGGGGACATGCCGGCCCAGGCGGCGAGGTCGGCGACGGTGAGCGGTTCGTCGAGGTGCCGGAGGGCTCGCTCCCGTACGTCTGCGAGGGCGTCGGCCTCGCGGTCGGTGCCGGGGGTGGGGTGCTCGATGAACTGCGCCTGGGTGCCGGTGCGGAAGGGGGCGGTGACCATGGAGCGGGCGATGGCGGCGGCCGCTTCGGCGCCGTGGGCCGTACGGACGAGGTGGAGGCAGAGGTCGATGCCGGCGGCGACGCCTGCGGAGGTCCACAGGCCGCCGTCCTCGACGAAGAGGGCGTCGGGGACGACCTCGACGGCGGGGTGGGCGTCGGAGAGCAGGCCGGTGAGGTTCCAGTGGGTGATGGCGCGGCGGCCGTCGAGGAGTCCGGCCTGGGCGAGGACGAAGGCGCCGCCGCAGAGGGCGGCGATGGGTGTGCCGGCGTGGTGGGCGTTGCGCAGGGCGTCGAGTACGGGCTCCGGGACCGGGGCGAGGTGCTCCTCGAGGCCGGGGACGACGATGAGGTCGGCGGTGCGCAGCCAGTCCAGGTCGCGGTCGGGGGTGAGGGTGAGGCCGCCGGGCATGGTGACGGGGGCGCGGTCCGGGCCGCAGCGGCGCAGTTCGAAGGGCGGGGCGCCCCGGTCGGTGCGGTCGACTCCCCAGACCTCGGTGATGACGGCGACGTCGAAGGCGCGGATGCGGGGGAAGGCGACGAGGGCGATGCGCTGCATGCCTCCATGGTGGCACTAATCCATCGATGGTGGGCCTTGCTGCCACTGTCGGGGGCGTCCGCGCGTGAGCAGGATCGTAGCCATGGGAAACGTGGAGATCGCGGAGAACGCGGCGCTGGTACTGATCGATGTGCAGAAGGGTTTCGACGACCCGGTGAACGGGCGGCGGAACAACCCGGGTGCCGAGGCGAACATGGAGCTGTTGCTCGACGCCTGGCAGGCGGCGGGGCGGCCGGTCGTCTTCGTACGGCATGACTCGCTGAAGCCGGATTCTCCATTGCGGCCGGGGCAGGAGGGGAACGACCTGCAGGACTTCGTGGAGCAGCGGCGTGGCAAGGGGGCCGGGGCCGAGCTGTTCCTGACGAAGAACGTGAACTCGGCGTTCATCGGTACGCCGGATCTTGGTGGGTGGCTGAAGGAGCACGGCATCCGGCAGATCGTGGTGGCCGGGATCCAGACGAACTTCTGCACCGAGACGACCGCGCGGATGGGCGGCAACCTGGGATACGAGGTGGTCTACGTCCTGGACGCGACGTACACCTTCGACTTGGAGGGGCCGTTCGGCTGGTCCCTGACCGCCGATGAGCTGGCGCGGGCCACCGCCGTGAATCTGCACAACGGTGGGTTCGCGACCGTCGTGGGGACGGCCGACGTGCTCTGATCAGCCCTGGCCGGAGGCCAGCTCGCGGCTGCGGTCGCGGGCGGCCTCCAGGGCGGCGATGAGGGCGTGGCGTACGCCGTGCTTCTCCAGCTCGCGGATGGCGTTGATGGTGGTGCCGGCCGGTGAGGTGACGGCCTCGCGGAGCTTGACGGGGTGTTCGCCGGAGTCGCGGAGCATGACGGCGGCGCCGATGGCGGACTGCACGATGAGGTCGTGGGCCTGGGCGCGGGGGAGGCCGAGGAGGATGCCGGCGTCCGTCATGGCCTCGACGAGGAAGTAGAAGTACGCGGGGCCGGAGCCGGAGAGGGCGGTGGCGGCGTCCTGCTGCTTCTCGGGGACGCGCAGCGTCTTGCCGACGGGGTTGAAGATCTCCTCGGTACGGAGCAGATGGGCCTCGGTGGCGTGGCTGCCGGCCGAGATGACGGACATGCCCTCGTCGACGAGGACCGGGGTGTTGGGCATGACGCGGACGACGGCGGTGCCCTCGGCGAGGCGCTCCTCGAAGAAGGCGGTGGGGACGCCGGCGGCGGCGCTGATGACCAGGCGGTCGGCGGCGACGTGCGGGGCGAGTTCGTCGAGCAGTGCGGACATGTCCTGCGGTTTGACGGCCAGGATGAGGGTGTCGGCGATCTTCGCGGCTTCGGCGTTGGTGACGGCCTCGACGCCGTAGCGGGCGCGGAGTTCCTCGGCGCGGGCTGGGCGGCGGGCGGTGACCACGAGCTGGTCGGGCGCCCAGCCTGCGCGGATCATGCCGGAGAGGAGAGCTTCGCCGATCTTGCCGGTGCCGAGGACGGCCACTTTCTGGGTCATGGCCCTAGTTTCCCACCGTCTCAGGCAGTACGGCGGCGCAGGGTCGCGGCGCCGCCGGCGAGGGCGAGCAGGGCGCAGCCGGCGACGATGGCGAGGTCGCGTACGAAGTCGCCGGTGACGCCGGTGTGGGTGAGGACCTGCTTCATGCCGTCGACGGCGTACGACATGGGCAGGACGTTGGAGAGTCCTTCGAGCACGGGCTGCATGCTCGCGCGCGGGACGAGCAGCCCGCAGAGCAGAATCTGCGGAAGGATCACGGCCGGCATGAACTGGACGGCCTGGAACTCGCTGGCGGCGAAGGCGCTGACGAACAGCCCGAGGGCGGTACCGAGAATGGCGTCGGCGAGCGCGACCACGAGCAGCAGCCAGGCGGACCCGATGACGTTGAGGCCGAGGACGAGTACGGCGAGGCCGGTGGCCAGGACGGCCTGGAGGGCGGCGAGGGCACCGAAGGCGAGGGCGTAACCGGCGAGGAGGTCGCCCTTGGCCAGCGGCATGGCGAGCAGTCGCTCAAGGGTGCCGGAGGTCCGCTCGCGCAGGGTCGCGATGGAGGTGACCAGGAACATCGTGATCAGCGGGAAGATGCCGAGGAGCGAGGCGCCGACGGAGTCGAAGGTGCGGGGGCTGGCGTCGTAGACCCAGTTCAGCAGCGCGAGCAGCACGCAGGGCACGACCAGCATCAGGGCGACGGTGCGCGGGTCGTGGCGCAGCTGGAGCAGGACGCGGCGGGCGGTGGCGAGGGTGCGGTGCGTGTTCACTGGGCGCTCTCCTGCAGGGACTTGGCCTCGTCGACGAGGCGGAGGAAGGCGGCTTCGATGGTGGGCGTGTTCGTACGTTCCCGCAGGGCGTCGGGCGAGTTGTCGGCGAGGATGCGGCCTTCGCGCATGAGGAGCAGGCGGTGGCAGCGCTCGGCCTCGTCCATGACGTGGGAGGAGATGAGGAGCGTGGCCGCGCGCTCGGCGGCGAGGCGGTGGAAGAGGTCCCACAGGTCGCGGCGCAGGACGGGGTCGAGGCCGACGGTGGGCTCGTCCAGCACCAGCAGTTCGGGTTCGCCGAGGAGGGCGACGGCGAGGGAGACGCGGCTGAGCTGCCCGCCGGACAGGTTGCCGGCGAGGTCGCCGGCGTGCGAGGTGAGGTCGACGTCGGCGATGACCCGCGGGGTGTCGCCGGTGGGCACGCCGAGGATGGCGGCGAAGTAGTCGAGGTTCTGGCGGACCGTCAGGTCGGCGTAGACGGAGGGTGCCTGGGTGACGTAGCCGACCCGGGAGCGCAGGGTGCGGTGGCCGGCGGGCAGGCCGAGGACGTCGAGGGTGCCGGTGACGTGGGCCTGGGTGCCGACGATGGCGCGCATCAGGGTGGACTTGCCGCAGCCGCTGGGGCCGAGCAGTCCGGTGATCTGGCCGCGCGGTACGGCGAAGTCGAGGGCGTCCAGGACGGTGCGGCCGCCGCGGACGACCTGGAGGCCGTGGGCGCGCACGGCGGGGCTGTCGGCGGGGATGTCGGCCGGCCTGGTGGGGCCGTCGGCGGCCATCGCGGGGCCTTCGGCGGGCGTCGCGGTGGCCGTCCGCGCTGCCCTCTCGGGTGCCCGTTCCGATTTATTCATCATGCGCTGAATAATGCTCCGGCGTACGACTCCCGTCAAGAGATGCACCCAGTGACCATACGTTTACGGAGAGTTTACCCAAGGGATTGCAAAATGGTCGTGGGATCTGGTCATATGGAGATCACGACCAGAGCGGGGCGGGGGTGAAGCATGAGTCGGCTCAAGGCAGTTGCACGCGCCCTGGCGCTGTGTGCGGCAGTGCTGCTCGGCCTCTTCCTCGCCGCCGAACCGGCCTGCGCGCACTCCGGCCCGGAGTCCTCGGCCGGCCGCGTCGAGCGGGTGGAGCGCATCGAGCGCGCGGAGCCGAAGCGCGAGGGCTGCCCGGCCCAGCGCAGCGACAGCGGCTCCTTCACCGGCGTGCTGATCGCGCTGCCCGGTTCTCCTTACTCCCCGTCGTCCCCGCGTTCGCGGTCGGCCGCGTTCGACAGCCCGGCCGACGCCGACCCGGGCACCGGCCGGGCCGCCCCGGTGGCCGCGCCCCGTGCGGCCCGGCAGGCGATACCGCTGAGCAGATCCGGCGAACTACCCGTGGCCCACCAGGTGTTCCGCTGCTGAGCAGCTGCTGACAGGTGCCGTCGGCGCACGTGTCACTCCCCCCACCACCGGCTCGGCCCCCCACCCCACCGCCCCTTCCGCTCCCCCTCACGGGCGCCAGGGACGTACTGGAGGCATCCTTCATGCAGACCTTCATCGACCATGCCCGCGGCTTCAGCGACCGGATCGCCAACCGCAGCGAGGAGCGTGCGGAGTTCGCGCGGCTCGCCGCCGGGCAGTCCCCGCAGGCCCTCTTCATCACCTGCTCGGACTCCCGGGTGATCCCCTCCCTCTTCACCGGCGCCCGGCCCGGCGAGCTGTTCGAGCTCCGGACGGCCGGCAATGCCGTACCGCCGCACCGCGCCGGCCAGGCGCCCAGCTCGGAGGCCGCCACCATCGAGTACGCGATGCGCGTGCTCGGCATACGCGACATCGTCGTGTGCGGCCACTCCCACTGCGGTGCCGTCGGCGCCATGGCCCGCGGCGAAGACCTCGGCGGCGTACCGGCCGTCCGCGACTGGCTGACCGAGCAGGTGCCGGACGAACTGCCGGACGACGACGGCCCCGCCGTCACCGCGGCCGTGCAGCGGCATGTGCGCGAGCAGCTCGAGCGACTGCGCGGCTATCCGTCCGTGCGGGAGCGGCTGACCGAGCGGAAGCTGCGCCTGCACGGCTGGTTCTACGAGATACACACCGGGCTCGTCCTCGCCCACCAGCCCTCCGTCGACGCCTTCCTCCCCCTGTGAGCCGCCGTATGCGACGCCTCCCCCTGCCCTTGCGCCCGTCCCTCTCCCTTCCCCGACTGTCCGTTCTGCGGGCCGACTTCACGGCCTCGCTCGTCGTCTTCCTCGTCGCGCTGCCGCTGTGCGTGGGCGTGGCCGTCGCCTCCGGCGTACCGGCCGAACTGGGCCTGGTCACCGGAATCGTCGGCGGCCTGGTCACCGGACTGCTGCCCGGCAGCAGCCTCCAGGTGTCCGGCCCGGCCGCCGGGCTGACGGTGCTGGTGTACGAAGCCGTGCAGACGTACGGGCTGCGGGCGCTCGGCGTCCTGGTGCTGGCCGCCGGGCTGCTGCAGCTCGCCATGGGCGCCCTGCGGCTCGGCCGCTGGTTCCGGGCGATATCCGTCGCCGTCGTGCACGGCATGCTGGCCGGTATCGGCCTGGTCCTGATGGCCGGCCAGGTCTACGCGCTGGCCGACGCCAAGGCGCCCAGCAGCGGCCTGGCGAAGCTCGCCGGAATACCCGGCCTGGTCGCGGACACCATCGGCTCCGGCCCCTCGCTGACCGCGGCGGCGCTGGGCGCGGGCACCATCGTGCTGCTGGTGGTCTGGCCGAGGCTGCCCGCCGCCGTACGGACGGTGCCGGGATCGCTGGCGGCGGTCGCACTGGCGACGGCGGCGACCGCGGTTTTCGACCTGCCGGTGGCCCGGGTGGAGGTCAAGGGGCTGCTTGATGCCGTGCAGCCGCCCGGCGGCGCGGAGTTCGCGCAGCTCGCTCACATCGGGACCCTCGGCACGGTGCTCGCCTTCACCCTGATCGCGTCGGCCGAGAGCCTGTTCAGCGCGGCAGCTGTGGACCGGCTGCACGACGGGCCACGTACGGACTACGACAAGGAGCTGATGGCCCAGGGCGCGGGCAATGCGGTGTGCGGGGCGCTCGGGGCGCTCCCGATGACCGCGGTGATCGTGCGCAGCGCGGCCAATCTGGAGGCGGGCGCCCGCACCAAGGCCTCGCGGGTGCTGCACGGGGTCTGGCTGCTGGTCTTCGTCGTCCTGCTGCCGGGGGCGCTCGCCATGATCCCGGTGGCGGCGCTGGCGGGCGTCCTGGTGGTCGCGGGCTGGAAGCTCATCCCGTTGAAGACGCTGGGGTCACTGTGGCGCGAGCACCGGGGCGAGGCGGTGGTGCTCGGCGCGACGGCGGGCGCGATCGTCGTCACGAACATGTTCGAGGGGGTGGTGGTCGGTCTGCTGATGGCGGTGGTGAAGACCGCGTGGGACACCTCGCACGTCCATGTGGAGAGGGACGACGGAAGCGATGTCGTGGCCGTACGGGTCATGGGCAACGCCACCTTCCTGCGGCTGCCGAAGCTGCTCGACCAGTTGGAGTCGCTGCCGCGCGACCGGCCCATCGAGCTGGACCTGCGCCGGCTGCGGCACCTCGACCACGCGTGCGAGATGGCCCTGCTGGGGTGGGCCGACCGGCACAACGGTGAGGGGGTGGAGCCGGTGCGGGTCGCGCACGAGCGGCCGGTGAGCGCGTCGGGGCTGTCTCAGGGTCATCCCCTATAGCGTTCGGGCCGCCCGCGCAGGACCGTGGCGGTATGAGGCGTTCTTCCGATGTATCCAGGACCGAGAAGCGGCAGCTCGCCGTCGCTTCCGCGACTCTTGGGCCCTGGCGGCCCGCCGCCGCCGTCGGCGCGATCGGCGGCGGCGTGTCGCTCGCCCTCAACAGCGTCACCGGACACTTCGGGCTCGGCGTCCTCGCCGGCTCCCTGTCGGTCGCCCTGATGCTCTTCTTCCTCGTCGGCGGCACGGGGGCGGTCCTCGGCCGCAAGGCCGGCACCGATCGCGGCCTACGGCGCTGGGCCCGGGCGCACCCCTGGCAGGTCGCCGCCGTGCCGGCCGGTGCCCTGCTCGTCACCGACCTCGTCATGCGGCAGATCCTGACCTCCGAGGGCTTCTTCGGCAGCCTCTGGGACGGCCTGTGGCGAGCCGTGATCGTCGCCGGCGTGGTGGGCGTCGTCGGATCGGTGGCCGCCTCCCGCCGCGACGCGTGACTAACGCTTGACGGCGACCGTCACGTCGACCCGGTACGGCTCCTCCACGGTGCCGTCGGGGAAGACCCTCAGCAGTTCGGCGCGCTCGTCGGCGAAGATCCCGTCCCGCTCCTGCTCGCCGAGCAGCGCGAAGTAGGAGTGCGTCGCGAGGTTCGCCACGTGCTCGTCGAGCGACACCCGCCGGGTCCAGCGGACGTCCTGTTGCGTGACGCGCAACGGCAGACCCAGGTCCTCGATGATGCCGGCGGACGTATGGCTCCGGCCGAAGCCGTGATAGCCCGCGACCCGCTCCCGGAAACGGTCGTCCTGCGCCGCCGTCCACTCGACCTCGGGGTCCGGCACGTTCCACCACAGCGCCAGCGCCCCGCCCTCCCGCAGCACCCGCACGGCCTCCGGCACCGACCGCGCCGGGTCCGTCCAGTGCCACGCCTGGGCGTACGTGACGAAGTCAGCGGTCCCCGAGGCGAACGGCAACGCATTCCCGTCGGCCCGCACCAGCGGCACCCCCGGCTGCCCGGCCCGCAACTCCCCCGCCATCCCCGCCCCCGGCTCCACCGCCGTGACCCGCGCCCCCCGCTCCCGCATCAACCGCGTCCCGATCCCCGTCCCGGCCCCGACATCCAGCACATCGGCGCCGGCCAACGGGCGCCCCGCCATCTCCTCCACCGCCTCGAACAGCGCCGGCGGATACCCGGGCCTGGCAGTCGCGTACAGCGCGGCTATCGAGTTGAAGGACGCGGCGAAGGCGCTCTGGGGCAGGTTCGTCATGCCTTCCATCCTGCCCCTCGGCGCCCCGCCTCCAAGCGGATACGTCAGGCGCAGCGGCCGGTGATGTAGCCGTCGCTGCCAGTGTCGACGTAGGCGTCGGAGATGAACTGGTCGGAACTGATGTTGTCCCAAATGCTCGACGTGCCGTAATACCCATTGACAGTGGTGCCGGGGCTCTGGCAATAGATGATCACCTTGGCGTCGTACGGCAGAACCCTCACGACCGGATAACTGGTGCCCGGACCGCTGCGGACATTGAGCCGGACGTTCGGAGCGACCTGGTAGGTCGTGGACGCGCTTGCGCTGGTGGCAGTTCCGACCACCAGCACAAGCGCTCCGGCCAAACCGGCCATCAGCAGTCCACGTTTGCCGACCATCTTCATGGAGTACCCCTGTGTCTTGTGCCGGCTGTCACGCGCAGCGCGGCGGGTCGTAGCCGTCGCTGCCCGTCTTCACATACGCGTGGGAGACGTACTGGCAATCAGGCGCAGCGGCCGGTGACGTAGCCGTCACTGCCGGTGTCGACGTAGGCGTCGGAGATGAACTGGTCGGGACCGATGTTGTCCCAGATGCTCGACGTGCCGTAATAGCCACTGACCTTCGTGCCGGGACTCTGGCAGTAGATGATCACATTGGCGTCGTACGGCAGGACCTTCACGATCTGGTAGCTCGTGCCGGGCCCCCTGCGGACATTGAGCCGGACGCCCGGGGCGACCTTGTAGGTAGTGGACTCGGCGCTCACACTCTCAGCTGTTTGCTCGGCCATATTGACCCTCCCCCATGAATTCACGCTCTGTCACGCGGCAGGCTAGCAAGCCGAACACACTACTTTCAGGTCATCAGCTAGGCTCCGCCTGTCGCGGCTCACACGAACGCACGGGGGTGGTGGGGTGCCGCCGCTGAACAGATACCGGAGGGGTCCGGAAGCGGAACATCCGGACTACGCCGGGCAGTACCGGCTGGAGACCGTCCTTGGGTCCGGCGGGATGGGAGTCGTGTATCTGTCGCGCTCCACCTCCGGTAAGCGCCTGGCGGTGAAGGTCGTGCACGAGGAATTCGCGGCGGACCCCGAGTTCAGGGCACGTTTCCGACAGGAGGTCGCGGCGGCCCGGCGAGTGAGCGGTGCCTTCACGGCGCCCGTTGTGGACGCCGATCCGGACGCCGGGCGACCGTGGATGGCAACGCTGTTCGTCCCGGGGCCGACCCTGTCCGAATTCGTCAAGCGGAACGGCCCGTTGCCTGCCGCCGAGCTGCGGCAGGTGATGACCGGACTGGCCGAGGCTTTGCGCGATATTCACAGGGCCGGCGTCGTCCACCGCGATCTGAAGCCGAGCAACGTACTGCTTGCCGCAGACGGTCCCAAGGTCATCGACTTCGGGATCTCGCGGCCGTCGGACAGCGCGCTGCGCACGGAGACCGGCAAGCTGATCGGTACACCGCCTTTCATGGCCCCCGAGCAGTTCAGCCAACCCCGATCGGTGGGGCCCGCAGCGGATGTGTTCGCCATGGCATCGGTGCTGGTGCACGCAGCCACCGGACGTGGCCCGTTCGACTCGGACAGTCCGTATGTCGTGGCCTACCAGGTCGTCCACAACGAACCGGTTCTGGGCGGCATTCCGGAGGATCTGCTGCCGCTGATCGAACGTTGCCTGGCGAAAGAGCCCGAGAAACGGCCGAGCCCGGACACCCTGCTGACCGACCTCAGGGCCGTTTCGGCCTCGTACGACACGCAGATGTTCGCCCAGTTCGACATGACGACGCCTTTCGTACCGGCGCAGCGGCAACCGGGGAGTGACCAGCACAGCAGCCCCGCGCCCGAACCCGAGAGCCGGCCGCGTTTCTCCCGGCGCGCGACCGCGGCCGCTGTGGCACTCGGTGTGCTCGCCGTGCTGGGCACAGCCGGGGCCCTGGCCGCACAGCGGTTCACCGGCGCGGAGCACGGCGATGCCGCGGACCCCTCCAACACACCGAGTGCGAGCGGGAAGGCCTTCCACGCGTGGGACCGCGCCCTGGGCAGCGGCACCTCCACACCGGTGTGCTCCCACGCGGCCGAGGAGCACGCCCTGTTCTGCGAGGGCCCCGGCGTGGACGCGGCGAGGCTGGATCCGGACACCGGCAAGGTGGTGTGGTCCCGGTCGGCCGGGTCGTCGAAGGACAGCGGCTCCGGCCGCCCCGAGCCCGTACTGACGGACGGGGTGCTGCGGATCGTCACGCCGGACGGATCCCGCCTCGAGGGACTCGCCCCCACCACCGGCAAGGCCCGCTGGAAGGTGGACATCTCCGCTTACAACGGCGGCTTCTACGACGCGGGCGACACGGTTCTGCTCGTCGCGCCCGACGGCGGCGTCACGGCGATCGACGGCGCGACCGGCAAGGAGCGCTGGCACCGCACCCTGCCCGGCCACACCCGGCCGGTCTTCGCGACGTATGGCGACAACGGCCCCACCTACGCGGCAGAGATCTCCGACGACGGCACGAGCACACTGATCAGCGCCGTGGATCCGGCGAGCGGTGAAGTGCTCTGGCAGCACAGCCTCGACGGGAGTCTCACGCCGGTCGGCACCTCGGGCGGCGCCCTCTATCTCACCTCGGCCAACACGCAGTCCCGGACCGACGCCGTCGTGCGCTTCGACCCCGCCCACGGCAGAACGCTGCGGGTACCGCTGCCCCAACCACTGGAGACCACCCAAAGCACGGTGCAGGGCACCAAGGTCTACCTCCTCAGCCACCGAGGCGCCCTGGTGGCCGTCGACACCGCCAAACGCTCACAGCTGTGGCGTACGGAGACCTCGGTGGCCGAAGCCTCGCAGCCGGTCGTGTCCGGGGGGCGGTTGTACTTCACAGCGGCCGACGGACGGCTGCTGGCGGTGGACGCGGCGAGCGGTGTGCCCGCGGGCCAGACGAGGGCACGCATCGGCAAGGACCCGAGCCGCTACGTGCAGTCGGTGCCGGCGCCGCTCGCGGTCGGGGGCAGGGTGTACGCGACCGCACCGGACGGGACGGTCTTCGCCGTGGACGCGAAGGACCCCTCCCGCTGGTGAGGCGGGAGGGGTCCGGGGCCGTGAGGGGAAGAGGCGTCAGCCGTCGAGGCGGCTGACGTCGCGGACGGCGCCCTTGTCGGCGCTGGTGGCCATGGCGGCGTACGCCTTGAGGGCGGCCGAGACCTTGCGGTCGCGGGCCTTGGGGGCGTAGACGCCGCCCAGGGCGTCGCGGCGGGCGGCGAGCACGTCGTCCGGGACGACGAGGTCGATGGTGCGACCCGGGATGTCGATGCGGATGAGGTCGCCGTCCTCGACGAGGGCGATGGTGCCGCCGGACGCGGCCTCCGGGGAGGCGTGGCCGATGGAGAGGCCCGAAGTGCCGCCGGAGAAGCGACCGTCGGTGACGAGGGCGCAGGCCTTGCCGAGGCCGCGGCCCTTCAGGAAGGAGGTGGGGTAGAGCATCTCCTGCATGCCGGGGCCGCCGCGGGGGCCCTCGTAGCGGATGACGACGACGTCGCCTTCCGTGATCTGCTTCTTGAGGATCTTGTCGACGGCCTCGTCCTGCGACTCGCAGACGACGGCCGGCCCCTCGAAGGTCCAGATGGACTCGTCGACGCCCGCGGTCTTCACGACACAGCCGTCCACGGCCAGGTTGCCCTTGAGTACCGCCAGGCCGCCGTCCTTGGAGTAGGCGTGCTCGGCGGAGCGGATGCAGCCCTCGGCGGCGTCGGTGTCGAGGGTGTCCCAGCGCTCGGACTGCGAGAAGGCGGTGGCGGAGCGCTTGCAGCCGGGGGCGGCGTGCCACAGCTCGACGGCCTCGGCGGAGGGGGAACCGCCGCGCACGTCCCAGGTCTTGAGCCAGTCGGCGAGGGAGGGGCTGTGGACGGTGTGGACGTCCTCGTTGAGCTGGCCGCCGCGGTAGAGCTCGCCGAGGATGGCGGGGATGCCACCGGCGCGGTGGACGTCCTCCATGTAGTACGTACGGTTCTTCGCGACGTTCGGCGCGACCTTGGCGAGGCACGGCACGCGGCGCGAGACGGCGTCGATCTCGGCGAGGCCGAAGGGCACCTCCGCCTCCTGGGCGGCGGCGAGCAGGTGCAGGATCGTGTTGGTGGAGCCGCCCATGGCGATGTCGAGGGCCATGGCGTTCTCGAAGGCCGCGAAGGTGGCGATGTTGCGCGGCAGGACGGTCTCGTCGTCCTGCTCGTAGTAGCGCTTGGTCAGCTCGACGACCGTACGGCCGGCGTTCTCGTACAGCGCCTTGCGGGCGGTGTGGGTGGCCAGGACCGAGCCGTTGCCGGGCAGGGAGAGCCCGATGGCCTCGGTGAGGCAGTTCATCGAGTTGGCGGTGAACATGCCGGAACAGGACCCGCAGGTCGGACAGGCGTTCTCCTCGATACGGAGGATGTCCGCGTCGGAGATGTTGTCGTTGACGGCGTCGGAGATCGCGTCGATCAGGTCGAGGGTGCGGACCGTGCCGTCGACGAGGGTCGCCTTGCCGGCCTCCATGGGGCCGCCGGAGACGAAGACGGTGGGGATGTTGAGGCGCAGGGCGGCCATCAGCATGCCCGGGGTGATCTTGTCGCAGTTGGAGATGCAGATCAGGGCATCCGCGCAGTGCGCCTCGACCATGTACTCGACGGAGTCGGCGATCAGGTCCCGGGAGGGCAGCGAGTACAGCATGCCGCCGTGCCCCATGGCGATGCCGTCGTCGACGGCGATGGTGTTGAACTCGCGGGGCACCGCGCCCGCGGCCTTGATCGCCTCACTGACGATCCGGCCGACCGGCTGGAGGTGGGTGTGGCCCGGTACGAACTCGGTGAAGCTGTTGGCGACGGCGATGATCGGCTTCCCGATATCGGCGCTGTCGACTCCGGAGGCGCGCATCAGGGCGCGGGCTCCTGCCATGTTGCGGCCGTGGGTGACCGTACGTGACCTCAGCTCGGGCACGGTTGCTCCACTCCCTACCATTCCGTCATCGGATCCTTCGAGCGTACGCCTGCGGCTGCCGCCCCCGACAGGCTGTCCGCATGCCGGACTCGGCGTCCACGTTACGGACGAGGCCCCTGGTCACGCGAGATTCCGGCTTCCGGGTGAGGGTCAGCCGGCCAGATAGCCCTGCAGGGTCGGGGCGACCATCGCGATGACCTCGTCGATGTCCGCCGACGCTACCGGTTCCGCCTTGATGACGTATCGAAGCATCGCGATCCCGATCAGCTGCGCCGCCGCGAGCTGGGCCCGCAGTTGCGGATCGGGCACGTGCAGCCCCTCCGCGACCGGTACCAGCAGCCGCCGGGTGACCAGTTCGCGCAGGACGGCCGCCGCCGCCTCGTTGCTCACCGCCGAGCGCAGGACGGCCAGCAGCGGCTCGCGCGTGGCGGGCGACTCCCAGATCCCGAAGAGGAAGCGGGCCATCCGCTCGCCGGTCCCGGCCGGGTCCCCGGTGGCCACGGCGCCCGGCGCGCGCAGGGCCGGGGCGAAGCTCACCTCGATGGCGGCGGCGAAGACCTGCTCCTTCGTACCGAAGTAGTGGTGGACCAGCGCCGAGTCGACACCGGCGGCCTTGGCGATGGAGCGGATCGAGGTCTTGTCGTAGCCGCGCTCGGAGAACTCCGTACGCGCCTCCGCCAGAATCCGGTCCCGGGTCCCGGCGTCGCCCGCACGGGCCCCGGAGGGGCGGCCCCGGCGGCGGGGCGCGGATTCCGAGGACGCGGTTCCCGACGACGACGCGGGCATCAGCCCACCTGTGCGGCGGCGGCCAGATGCAGCCGGGTGAAGGCCAGCGCCTCCGCGAGGTCCGCCTCGCGCTCGGCGGCCGTCATGGCGCGCCGGGTGTTGACCTCGATCACGACGTGGCCGTCGAAGCCGCGGGCGGCGAGCCGCTCCAGCAGCTCGGCGCAGGGCTGGGTGCCGCGCCCCGGGACCAGGTGCTCGTCCTTGCCGGAGCCGCTGCCGTCGGCGAGGTGCACATGCGCCAGCCGGTCGCCCATCCGGTCGAACATCTCCAGGGCGGCGCTGCGGGCGGTCGCGGTGTGGGAGAGGTCGACGGTGAAGTGCCGGTAGTCGTCGGTGGTGGGGTCCCAGTCGGGGGCGTACGCGAGCATCTCGCGGTCGCGGTAGCGCCACGGATACATGTTCTCGACGGCGAAGCGGACGTCGGTCTCGTCCGCCATCCGCCAGATCCCGCGGACGAAATCCCGGGCGTAGTTGCGCTGCCACCGAAAGGGCGGGTGGACCACGACGGTCGACGCGCCCAGCTTCTCGGCCGCCGCCTGGGCGCGCTGCAGCTTGACCCACGGGTCGGTGGACCACACCCGCTGGGTGATCAGCAGGCAGGGGGCGTGCACGGCCAGGATGGGGATGCCGTGGTAGTCCGACAGGCGGCGCAGCGCCTCTATGTCCTGGCTGACCGGGTCCGTCCAGACCATGACCTCCATCCCGTCGTAACCGAGCCGGGCCGCGATCTCGAAGGCCGTGGCCGTCGACTCGGGGTAGACGGAGGCCGTGGACAGCGCCACCTTCGCGTCGGGCACACGCACCGCGTGCCCGGCCGCGAGTGCGTCGTCGTACGCCTTCGGGTCAGCTGGTTGAGCCACGGGGAACAGCGTACGGCGGCCGGTCGGCCGGACGGCACATCGATCCCGGCCGACGTGACGCGATCGACACGGATCGGCTCACCCTCAACCGCGTTCGTTGACCATGAGGTCGAGCTTGCGCAGGATCACGCCCTCGCGCAGCGCCCACGGGCAGATCTCCAGCTCAGGGACCCCGAACAGGTCCATCGCCGCGTCCGCCACCAGCGCCCCGGCGAGCAGCTGCCGCGCCCGCCCCTCCGAGACCCCCGGCAGCGCGATGCGCTCCGCCTCCGTCATCATCGCGAGCCTCGGCACCCACTCCTCGAGTGACCTTCGCGTCAGCGTGCGCTGGACGTACAGCCCGTCCCCGGAGCGGGCGGCGCCGGCGATCCGGGCCAGCTGCTTGAAGGTCTTCGACGTGCCGACTATGTGGTCCGGCCGGCCCAGACGGCTGAACTCCGCGACCGTACGGCCGATTTCCGCCCGTACGTGCTTGCGCAGCGACCGTACGTCCTCCGGCGCCGGCGGGTCGCCCGGCAGCCAGCCGCTGGTCAGCCGGCCCGCGCCCAGCGGCAGCGACAGGGCGGCGTCCGGGTCCTCGTCCATCCCGAAGCCGACCTCCAGCGAACCGCCGCCGATGTCCAGGAGCAGCAGCCGCCCCGCCGACCACCCGAACCAGCGACGCGCGGCCAGGAAGGTCAGCCGCGCCTCCTCCTCGCCGGACAGCACCGTCAGCGCCACACCCGTCTCGGCGGCGACCCGCGCCAGCACCTGCTCGCCGTTGGCCGCCTCCCGTACGGCCGACGTGGCGAAGGGCAGTACGTCCTCCACGCCCTTGTCCTCCGCGACCTCCAGCGCCTCCGCGACCGTGGCGACGAGCAGCTCCACGCCGTCCTCGCGGATCGCACCGTCCTCGTCGAGGAGCTCCGCCAGCCGCAGCTCCGCCTTGTGGGAGTAGGCGGGCAGCGGGCGCGCCCCGGGATGCGCGTCCATGACCAGCAGATGAACCGTATTCGAACCCACGTCGAGGACACCGAGTCTCATGCCCGGAAAGGTACTGCGCCGCGCGCCGCCCCGGGGCAACCGGGGTGCGCGCTGGTATGGCTTCACTCGATTCCTTCAGTACGGAGTGTCGTCAATCCGATGCCCTGAGTGAAAATCAGTACGTGAGTCCGTAAAGGCACAATCCCGGCCCCGACCGGTGAACCCGGTTGTGCGCGGACATGGACCGTGCTGGTGTCGCCAGGCCGAGCGCCTGCGCGTGGGGCGCTGTCAACCGTCCCGCGCCACAAGGGCACTTGTGGTGGCTGCGGCTCCGGCGCGACGGCCGGCCGCGAGCGGAGAGCGCGCATCGGCTTGAACGAACCGAGCCAAAAGGCTCGAGTCTTTCGAGGCTGAGAAGTCGGCATGCTTACCCTGACCCTATGGCGAAGACCAATAAGGCGAAGAAGCGGCATCCCGTCAAGGACGTGGTCAACGTCCTGGACGAGGTAGCCCTCGACTTCCCCCGCGCATGGGTGGAATTCCCCGATCCCGCCGACGACGAACAGGTCTTCCGCTGCGATCTGACCTGGCTCACCTCCCGCTGGACCTGCATTTTCGGCCAGGGCTGCCAGGGCATCGAGGCCGGACGCGCCAGCGACGGCTGCTGCACCCTCGGCGCGCACTTCTCCGATGACGACGACGAGAAGCGGGTCGCCTCGCACGCGGAGCGGCTCACGCCGGAGACCTGGCAGTTCCACGGCCTCGAATGGGCCGAGGTCAACGAGGAAGGCGAGCGCCAGACCCGCCGCCACGAGGGCGCCTGCGTCTTCCTCAACCGCCCCGGCTTCCCTGGCGGCGCCGGCTGCGCCCTCCACACCCTCGCCCTCCGGGAGGGCCGCGAGCCGCTCGAGACCAAGCCCGACGTCTGCTGGCAGCTCCCCATCCGGCGCACCTACGACTGGATCGACCGCCCCGACGACTCCCGCGTCCTCCAGGTCTCCATCTCCGAATACGACCGCCGCGGCTGGGGCCCCGGCGGCCACGACCTCCACTGGTGGTGCACCGGCGCGACGTCCGCGCACGGTGCCGGTGATCCGGTCTACGTCTCGTACCGCGCCGAGCTCACGGAACTCATGGGCCCGGCGGCCTACCGCGCCCTGGTCGAGCTCTGCGAGCAGCGGCTCGCCACGCTCCTCCCCATGGCCCCGCACCCGGCGGACCCGGTTTCCTGACCTTCAGCCCGTCAGGCGCTGGGCGGGGGATCCGTGGGCGGCGGGGAGGACTGGCCGGGGGAGGAAGGGGAGGGGTCGGAGGCGCTGGGGGTGGGAGAGGGCGACGGGGATGTGGAGGGGCCGCGGCCGTCGATGGTGACGACGGCGCCGGAGGGGGCGAAGACGACGCGGCCGCGCCAGGGGCCGGAGGGCTCGGAGCGATGGTGGACGGAGACGGTGATGGTGGTGGTGTCGCCGGGCGACAGGGTCCCGCCGTGCCGGCTGAGGCGGAGCCAGTCCGCACCGGTGGACGCCGTCCAGCGGACGGCGGAGCCGCCGGACGCGGTGAGGGTGATGACCGTGACGTCCCCGCGCGGCTCCGCGGCGATCGTGAGCCGCCCGGGCCCCGCACCCCGACTGGGGGCCGCGGACGATGCCGACGCCGACGCCCCGGCCGTGGCCGAGGAGCGGCCGCCCTCCGCCGAGGGGCTGGCGGAGGCGACGGAGACCGAGACGCCGGGCGCAGGGGCACCGCCCTTGTGGCCAGGGGTGGCGGAATCGGCGGAGCCGGCCTTCTCGTACGGGTAGCCGTCGAGGCCTTCCTGGTCGGTCGCGGAGAGGGAGGCGTCGTCCCGGCCGTCGGGGGCGAGGGCGGTGCCGTGGTAGGCGGCCCAGAGGGCAAGCACCGGCGCCGCGACGACCGCGGCGACCACGGTCGAGGTGACCGCGCGGTGCCGCATGCGGGCCCGCCGTGCGGCGCGGTCCTTGAGGTCCATGGGGAAACCGCGCCGGTCGAAGCGCGGCGTGCCCTCGCGGCTGCGCCCCGCACCGGCCTGCATGGCATTGAGCAGGGCCGCGTACGCCGCCGAGCGCGGCGCCTCGATCACGGCGAGCACGGCCGTGGCCGCCGTGGTGGCGGCGAGCCCCGGCCAGGGGCCGGTCGCGACGGCGCGCTCTGCGGTGAAGCGGCAGTCCGGGCACTCGTCGACGTGGGTGACCAGCTCGCGCCGCAGTGCCGTCCCGAGCAGCACCTGGGTGTCCCCGGCGAGCCGGGCCACCGCCGGGCAGCGGCCGAGCTCGACCACGGCGAGCGCCGCCCGGGTCCGCTCGACCTCGCAGGCGGCCTGGGCGAGCATCGCGCGGGCCGCGTCCGGCTCGATGCCGACGACGTGCGCCACCTCGTGGGGGGCCAGCTGATGCCGTACGGCCAGCTCCAGTGCCTCACGCTGCTCCGGCGTCGTACCGGCCGCCTCCGGCCAGGCCAGCGCCGACAGTTCGCGCCGCCGCTGCGCCGCCACCTCCGCCGAGGCTCTTCCCGGCACCGGGCGCCCCTCCTCGGTCAGCCTGTGCAGGCACGCCCAGCGGGCCAGGGCGTAGAGCCACGGCCGCCGCAGTTCCTGATTGCGCAGCCGGGCGCGCTGCCGTTCCGCCATGGCCAGGACGTCGCCGAGCGCGGCGGCCGCGGCGTCGTGCTCGCACAGTACCGACAGGCAGTAGGTGAACAGCCCGTCCAGATAGGGCTCGTAATGCGCGGGCGGCTGGGCCGGCAGCGTCCCCTGGGGGCGCCGGCGTGCGCCCCCCGCCGGCGCGTCGGCGCGCGTGCGCTGGACCGGCGCGCGGTGTCGACGGCGCGCGCCGGTTGTCTGCGAGGAGGTTTCAGACCTGCTGCTCATCACTCCGTGACGGTAGGCCCCCGGCCCGTACGGGTTCAGCCCTCACGCGGGCCTTTAACCCGTTCGGGTGGCGATCCCGCCCGTACGAGCGACGCCCCGCCGCGACCCCCACTGTCAGCGGCAGCGGATACGGTGCTGCCCATGGCCACCACCCGCACCCGCCCCGCCGCCAAGGACCGCCCCTCCTACCGCTGTACGGAGTGCGGCTGGACGACCGTGAAGTGGCTCGGCCGGTGCGGCGAGTGCCAGGCCTGGGGCACCGTCGAGGAGTACGGCGGGGCCGCGCCGGTGCGCACCACCGCGCCCGGCAGGGTCACGACCCCGGCGAAGCCGATCGGCCAGGTGGACGGCCGGACGGCGACCGCGCGCGGCACCGGCGTACCGGAGCTGGACCGGGTGCTGGGCGGCGGCCTCGTCCCCGGGGCCGTGGTGCTGCTCGCGGGTGAGCCGGGGGTCGGCAAGTCCACCCTGCTCCTCGATGTGGCCGCCAAGGCGGCGAGCGCGCAGGGCCGCACTCTTTACGTCACCGGTGAGGAGTCCGCCTCCCAGGTGCGGCTGCGGGCCGACCGGATCGGCGCCCTGGCCGACCACCTCTACCTCGCCGCGGAGACCAACCTGGCCGCGGTGCTGGGCCACCTGGACGACGTGAAGCCGTCGCTGCTGGTCCTGGACTCCGTCCAGACCGTCGCCTCGCCCGAGATCGACGGCGCGCCCGGCGGCATGGCCCAGGTCCGCGAGGTCGCCGGCGCGCTGATCCGGGCCTCCAAGGAGCGTGGGATGTCCACCATCCTCGTCGGCCATGTCACCAAGGACGGCTCCATCGCCGGCCCGCGCCTGCTCGAGCACCTCGTGGACGTCGTGCTGTCCTTCGAGGGCGACCGGCACGCCCGCCTCCGGCTGATCCGCGGCATCAAGAACCGTTACGGCGCCACCGACGAGGTCGGCTGCTTCGAGCTGCACGACGAGGGCATCACCGGCCTCACCGACCCCTCCGGCCTCTTCCTCACCCGCCGCGACGAGCCGGTCCCGGGCACCTGCCTGACCGTCACCCTCGAAGGCAAGCGGCCGCTGGTCGCCGAGGTCCAGGCGCTGACCGTCGACACCCAGATCCCCTCCCCCCGCCGTACGACCTCCGGGCTGGAGAACTCGCGGGTGTCGATGATGCTGGCCGTTCTCGAGCAGCGCGGCCGGATCAAGGCCATCGGAAAGCAGGACATCTACACCGCCACGGTCGGCGGCGTAAAACTCACAGAACCCGCCGCCGACCTCGCCGTGGCGCTCGCGCTCGCCAGCGCCGCCATCGACACGCCCCTCCCGAAGAACCTGGTCGCCGTCGGCGAGGTGGGGCTCGCGGGCGAGGTCAGGAGGGTCACGGGGGTGCAGCGCAGGCTCGCGGAGGCGCACCGGCTCGGCTTCACGCACGCCCTCGTACCACCGGACCCCGGCCGCGTCCCGGACGGAATGAAGGTGACGGAAGTGACGGACATAGGGGACGCGCTGCGTGTCCTGCCGAAGAGGGCCCCACGCCCCTGACACTTCCGACGGTAAACTTTGCCCTGGTCTCGCCCATCCGGGCATTCGTAGCGACCGGAGGAGTGAAGTGGCAGCCAACGACCGGGCGACAGCTCCCGGCAAGTCCGGCGGGAGTACCGGCATCGATGGCCTGATGCGCGCCTCGCTCAGCGCCGTCGCCCCCGGCACGCACCTGCGCGACGGCCTGGAGCGGATCCTGCGCGGAAACACGGGCGGTCTCATCGTCCTGGGCATGGACAAGACGGTCGAGTCGCTGTGCTCCGGCGGCTTCGTCCTCGACGTGGAGTTCAGCGCCACGCGCCTGCGTGAGCTGTGCAAGCTCGACGGCGCGCTGATCCTCGACAACGGCATCACCAAGATCGTGCGGGCCGGCGTCCAGCTCGTGCCCGACGCCGCGATCCCCACCGAGGAGACCGGCACCCGCCACCGCACCGCGCAGCGCGTCTCCATCCAGACCGGCTTCCCCGTCGTCTCCGTCAGCCAGTCCATGCGGCTGATCGCGCTGTACGTCGACGGGCAGCGCCGGGTCCTGGAGGACTCCGCCGCCATCCTGTCCCGGGCCAACCAGGCGCTGGCCACCCTCGAGCGCTACAAGCTGCGCCTCGACGAGGTCGCCGGCACCCTCTCCGCCCTGGAGATCGAGGACCTGGTGACGGTCCGCGACGTCACCGCCGTCGCCCAGCGCCTGGAGATGGTCCGCCGCATCGCCACCGAGATCGCCGAGTACGTCGTCGAGCTCGGCACCGACGGCCGCCTGCTCTCCCTCCAGCTCGACGAGCTGATCGCCGGCGTCGAGCCCGAGCGCGAGCTCGTCGTACGCGACTACGTGCCCGAGCCCACCGCCAAGCGCAGCCGCACCGTCCCCGAGGCGCTGGTCGAACTGGACACCCTCTTCCAGGGCGACCTCCTCGAACTCCCCGCCGTGGCAAGGGCCCTGGGCTACGCGGGTTCGCCGGAAGCGCTGGACTCCGCGGTCTCGCCGCGCGGCTACCGGCTGCTCGCCAAGGTGCCCCGGCTCCCCAACACCGTCATCGAACGGCTCGTGGAGCACTTCGGCGGCCTGCAGAAGCTGCTCGCCGCGAGCGTCGACGACCTCCAGACCGTCGAGGGCGTGGGCGAGGCCCGCGCCCGCTCGGTCCGTGAGGGCCTCTCGCGCCTCGCGGAATCGTCGATCCTCGAGCGGTACGTCTGACCCGCTAGTCGTTCTTCAGCACGAAGGACGTCTGCTTGGCCGCGAAGCCCGGCAGCTTCGCCTCGACCAGGTACGTGCCCGTCGGCGCCTGGCCGCCCCTCGGGGTGGCGCACTGCGGGGAGCTGGTCGTGCGGCCCCACTGAACGGTGTAGGTGGTCGACGCGCCGGCCGGGACCTGCATCAGGTAGGCGCTCTTGTCGACCGGGCAGTCGTCGCTCGCCCAGACGTGGTTGTCGTCGACGTCCGTGATCGTGAAGACCGCTGCCGTCGGGCCGAAGTCCAGCTTGCAGGACGTGCCGCCGGAGTTGCGCGCGGTCAGCTTGAACTGGGGCTTCTTGCCGGGGTCGTACGAGTTCTGGGCGCTGCGCAGCGTCAGGCTCACCGCGCTGCTCGTGCAGTCCGGCAGCGTCGACCCGGCCGGCAGCTGCTCGCTGCTCCCGCCGGAGGTGGTACCGCCGCTGGTTCCGCCGGAGGTCGTGCCGCCGTCGGTGCCGCTGGTGCCGCTGGTGCCCGAGGATGCCGTGGCGCCGCCCGAACCGCTGCTCGTGGTACCGGCGTCGCCGCTTCCGCCGGACGACGTGCTCCCGCTGCCGCCACTGCCGCCGCCCACCGAGCCGCCCGGGCGGCTGCTGTTGAGCGGGCCGGTCGCCGAGGGGCCCGGCGTGATCGACGAGGCGGGGGTGTGGCCGTTGTCGCCGTCGGCGCCGTTGTTGCCGCCTCCGCCACGGGAGTTGACGACCCAGACGGCCAGCAAGGCCAACAGGGCGATCAGGCACAGCACAACAGCCCGCCGCCGCCAGTAAATGGAGGACGGGAGAGGTCCCACGGGATTGCGCATCGAGCCCACGCGCAAACCTTATGCGCTTTCCCCCGAAACCACCGAGGGCACGCGGGACACGCAGGCAACTTGTGTGCCTAATGATCCTTCTGGGCGGGTCCACGCGGCGGTTGTGCGAGGATCGGAAGCGCCATGAGTAAAGATCTCCACGCTCCCGTGATCGACTGGTTCGACGACAACGCGCGCGACCTCCCGTGGCGGCGCCCCGACGCGGGCCCGTGGGGGGTGATGGTCAGTGAGTTCATGCTGCAGCAGACGCCCGTGAGCCGCGTCCTGCCGGTGTACGAGCACTGGCTGGACCGGTGGCCCACCCCGGCGGCGCTCGCGGCCGAGCCGGCCGGCGAGGCGGTGCGCGCGTGGGGCCGGCTGGGGTACCCCCGGCGGGCACTGCGGCTGCACGCGGCGGCGACGGCGATAGCACAACTGCACGGCGGCGAGGTGCCGCGCGACCATGCCCAGCTCCTCGCCCTGCCGGGGATCGGGGAGTACACCGCTGCCGCCGTCGCGTCGTTCGCCTACGGGCAGCGGCATGCGGTGCTGGACACCAATGTGCGCCGGGTGTTCGCCCGGGCGGTGTCCGGCACGCAGTTCCCGCCGCAGGCCACGACGGCCGCCGAGCGCCGTACGGCGGCCGGGCTGCTGCCGGCCGAGGAGGCGGTGGCGGCGCGCTGGGCGGCGGCGACGATGGAGCTGGGGGCGCTGGTGTGCACGGCTCGCAGCCCGGAGTGCGTACGCTGCCCGATCGCCGCACGGTGCGCCTGGCGGCTGGCGGGCTCGCCGGCGCACGACGGACCGCCCCGGCGTGGCCAGACGTACGCGGGGACCGACCGTCAGGTGCGCGGGAAGCTGCTGGCGGTGCTGCGCGAGGCGCACGGGCCGGTGGAGCAGGCGGTGCTCGACCGGGTCTGGGACGAGCCGGTGCAGCGGGCCCGCGCGCTGGACGGCCTGGTGGCCGACGGCCTCGTGGAGCCGGTCGAGGACGGCGTCTACCGCTTGCCGGGCTAGACACTGGGGCGCGTCCGTTTGTCCGGTTAGGCACCAAAACGACCCGTCGTTACACAATCGACGGCCGCCTGTGCGAACGCTGTGCGCGCGCGGTCGCAGAAGCCGGACATCCGCTCCGTAGCGTCAGCCGCATCGTGATCGAGCGATACGGGGACACCGGACGGAGGGACCAACCCATGGCGGCGAACGCCCAGGTACTGGACTTTGAGGATTACGTACGCACGCGGCAGGATGCCCTGCTGCGCAGCGCCCGGAGGCTCGTCCCGGACCCGATCGACGCCCAGGACCTGGTCCAGACTGCCTTTGCCCGCACCTACCCGCGCTGGCAGGACATCGCCGACAAGGGGCTGGCGGACGCGTACATGCGCCGGGTCATGATCAACACCCGCACCGAGTGGTGGCGCCAGCGCAAGCTGGAGGAGGTGCCGACCGTCGACCTCCCCGAGGACGCCGTCGACGACTGCACCGAGCAGCGCGCCGACCGGGCCATGCTGGTCGACGCGCTCACCGTCCTGGCCCCGAAGCAGCGGCAGGTCGTCCTGTTGCGCCACTACCGTCAGCTCAGCACCGAGGAGACGGCGCACGCGCTCGGCATGTCGGTAGGTACGGTGAAGAGCACCCTGCACCGGGCGCTGGCGCGACTGCGCGCCGAGCTGGAGCAGAACAGGCACGTCAACGGGTACAGCTACAGCAGGACGGAGGTCGCGTGCGCCGCAGCATAGTCCCGGTCACCGCCGCCGCCACGGTCACCCTGTGCGGCGCTCTGATCGCTGTGGCCAGCTGCCATCACACCGGCGGCGTACGCGAGGAAGGCACCGCGAGCACCGACTCGGCCGCGGTGACGGCCTACGCGACCCCGTCCGCCGCCAGCGGCACCGACCCGGTGAAGCTGCTGAAGAAGGACCCCAAGGTCGCCTCCGACATCCGCGAGGACCTGGTGAGCTGCGGCGGCCGCACCTCCTACCCGGTCGCAACCCGCTTCGGGGATCTGACCGGGACCTCCTCGGGCGCCCGCACCGACATGGTCGTCAATGTCTCGACCTGCGCCGACGGCGTGGGTATCGGAAGCTACGTCTACCAGCTGCAGGACGGGAAGTACCGCAACGTCTTCGTGGACGAGCAGCCGCCGGTGGTCGCCGAGATCAGCGACGACGAGCTGAAGGTCACCCATCAGGTGTACGAGCCGCAGGACTCGGTGTCGAATCCCTCCGGGGAGGACATCACCACCTACCGCTGGACGGGCACACGCTTCGGCGAGGTCTCGTTCACGCATCGCGACTACGGCGCCAACAAGGACTCCCATGGCTGAGACGCACGTCCTGTTCGTGGAGGACGACGACGTCATCCGTGAGGCGACCACGCTCGCCCTGGAGCGCGACGGCTTCAAGGTCACCGCCGTGCCCGAGGGGCTGGCCGGCCTGCAGGCCTTCCGGGCCGAGCAGCCCGACATCGCGCTGCTCGATGTGATGGTGCCGGGACTGGACGGGGTCAGCCTGTGCCGCCGGATCCGCGACGAGTCGACGGTGCCGGTGATCATGCTGTCGGCGCGGGCGGATGCCATCGACGTCGTCCTGGGCCTGGAGGCGGGCGCCGACGACTACGTCACCAAGCCCTTCGACGGCGCCGTGCTGACCGCCAGGATCCGGGCGGTCCTGCGCCGCTTCGGCCAGGCCTCGGCGGCGGCCGCCGAGCAGACGGAGGACTGCGGAGTGCTGTCCTTCGGGGATGTGGAGCTCGATCCGGACGCGATGGAGGTGCGGCGCGGCGGTGAGCCGGTCGCGCTGACCCCGACCGAGATGCGGCTGCTGCTGGAGTTCTCCGCCTCCCCCGGGACCGTGTTGTCTCGGGACCGACTTCTGGAGCGGGTCTGGGACTATGGCTGGGGTGGCGACACGCGGGTCGTGGACGTCCACGTACAGCGGCTGCGCGCGAAGATCGGCCAGGACCGGATCGAGACCGTGCGGGGCTTCGGCTACAAGTTGAAGGCGTGAAGGCGGTGCTCACGAAGAAGGTCAGGGGCGACACCGAGGGCACGCCCCCTGCCGGGGCGGACGCTGCGACGAGGGTGCCGCGCGACTCCGGGGCGAGCGCCGGAACCCGTGCCCCGACCCGGGCCGGCGGCCCGGACGGCGGCGGGACCCGTACCCGTGCCGCGATCACTCCCGGGGACACGGTCAGGCCGACCCGGAAGCCCTTCCTGGCGCGCCTGCGCCCCGCCAAGAGCGGACTGCGCTGGAAGCTCAGCGCGGCGATCGCCGCCGTCTCGGCGCTGGTCGCGCTCATGCTCAGCCTGGTCGTGCACAACGCGGCCCGCGCCAGCATGATCGACAATTCGCGCGACGTGCAGAACGAGCGCGTGCAGTTCGCCGAGCGGATCTACGAGTCCTCGGGCCGGCTCAGCATCAACGCCCGCCTCGACGACCCCGCCCTGCCCGCCGAGCTCAAGCACCTCGCCCGCGAGGGCAAGCGCGCCACCTACGTCCAGCAGACCGGCGGCTCCCCCGTCATCTGGGCCGCGACCCCGG
Source organism: Streptomyces sp. NPDC059373 (assembly GCF_042751495.1). Classification (NCBI taxonomy): domain Bacteria; kingdom Bacillati; phylum Actinomycetota; class Actinomycetes; order Kitasatosporales; family Streptomycetaceae; genus Streptomyces; species Streptomyces sp. NPDC059373. The sequence continues at coordinate 27,219 of NZ_JBHYXC010000048.1, forward strand.
TCACCGGGGGCCGGATCATGTCCCTGCACGCCGGCTTCTCCGACACCTTCTCCGTGCTGACGGACCTCGACCAGGCCCTGATCGCCGGCTCGGTCGCCGTCGTCGCGGGCAGCACGGCCCTGGGCGTCCTCATCGGGGGCCGGCTGTCGCGCCGGCTCCGCAAGGCCGCCGAGGCCGCCGGCCAGGTGGCCGACGGCGCCACCGACGTACGGGTCCGCGACGCGATCGGCGCCCGGGTGCGCGACGAGACCGACGAGCTGGCCCGGGCGGTCGACGCCATGGCCGACGCCCTGGCCGGTCGCCTCGAAGCCGAGCGCCGCGTCACCGCCGACATCGCCCATGAGCTGCGCACCCCGGTCACCGGCCTGGTCACCGCCGCCGAACTGCTGCCCCCGGGCCGCCCCTCGGAGCTCGTACGGGACCGGGTGGCCGTCCTGCGCACCCTGATCGAGGACGTGCTGGAGGTCTCCCGCCTCGACGGCGCCGCCGAGCACGCCGACCTCCAGGAGGTCGCGCTGGGTGAGTTCGTACGCCGCCGGGTCGCCGTGGCATCCCCGTCCGCGCATGTCACCATCCGCGGGGACGCGGTCGTACGCACCGACCCCCGCCGCCTCGAACGCATCCTGGCCAATCTGCTGGCCAACGCCGTCCGGCACGGCAAGCCCCCGATAGAGGTCACCCTGGACGGGCCGTCCATCCAGGTCCGCGACTACGGCCCCGGCTTCCCGGACGACCTGCTCCGCGACGGCCCCAGCCGGTTCCGCACCGGCTCCGCCGACCGCGCCGGCAGCGGCCACGGCCTGGGCCTGACCATCGCGGCCGGCCAGACGCGTGTGCTCGGCGCCCGCCTCACCTTCCGCAACGCCCCGCCACAGGAAGGCGGCGGGGCGATCGCCGAGCTAGTCCTGCCGGGCGAGTAGCGAGTCGGCCGGCGGCGCCTCTTCCTCCGCCGGCTTCGGCAGGGCCCCGCGCAGCGGGATCTCCTTGACGAAGAACGCCGCCGCGAAGCCCACGACGCTGACCGCCGCGCCCCACAGGAAGACGTGGTGCGTACCGGACGCGACCGCGTGCAGATAGGCGTCCTTCACCGCCGGCGGCAGCTTCGCCAGGCTGGCCATGTCCAGCTGCGCCGCCCCGGAGGTCGCCGACGCCCCAGCCTGGCCGGACCGTGCCGCCATCGTGGCGGTGACCTGGTGCGCGAAGATCGCCCCGAAGAGCGAGACGCCGAACGAGCCGCCGATGGTCCGGAAGAGGGTCGAGGACGACGAGCCCACGCCCATGTCCTTCATCTCGACGCTGTTCTGCGCGATCAGCATCGTGATCTGCATCAGGAAGCCCATGCCGGCGCCCAGCACGGCCATGTACAGCCCCGACGTGAAGCGGGTGGTCCCGGTGTCCATCGTCGACAGCAGATAGAGCCCGACGGTGATCAAAGCGCCGCCGACGATCGGGAAGACCTTGTAGCGGCCGGTCTGCGTCGTCACCCGTCCGGCGATCAGCGACACGATCATCATCGCCAGCAGCATCGGCAGGAGCAGCAGCCCGGAGTTCGTGGCCGAAGCGCCCTGCACGGTCTGCTGGAACAGCGGCAGGAAGGTCATCGACCCGAACATCACGAAGCCGACCAGGAAGCCGATCACCGAGATCAGCGAGAAGTTGCGGCTGCGGAAGATGTGCAGCGGCACCACCGGCTCCGCCGCCCGCGTCTCGGCGTACACGAAGGCCGCGAGAGCGGCGACGCCGAGCACCAGCAGCCCGATGATCTGGCCCGACCCCCAGGCGTACTGGTTGCCGCCCCAGGTCGTGAGCAGGACGAGCGAGGTGATGCCGACCGTCAGGAGGGCGGCGCCGAGGTAGTCGATGCTGGCTTCGACCCGCTTCTTCGGCAGGTGCAGCACCGCCGAGATCATGAACAGGGCGACCGCGCCGAGCGGCAGGTTGATGTAGAAGCTCCAGCGCCAGCCCCAGTTGTCGGTGATCGTGCCACCGACCAGCGGACCGCCGATCATCGCCACGGCCATCACGCCGGCGATCATGCCCTGGTACTTGCCTCGCTCCCGGGGCGGGATCAGGTCACCGATGATCGCCATCACGCCGACCATCAGGCCGCCCGCGCCCAGGCCCTGGATGGCACGGAAGGCGATCAGCTGCCCCATGTCCTGCGCCATGCCGGACAGCGCCGAGCCGATCAGGAAGATCACGATCGACGACATGAAGATGCCCTTGCGGCCGTACATGTCGCCGAGCTTTCCCCAGATCGGGGTCGAGGCGGCGGTCGCGAGGGTGTACGCGGTGACCACCCACGAAAGGTGGTTGAGACCCCCCAGTTCACCGACGATGGTCGGCATCGCGGTGCCGACGATCATGTTGTCGAGCATCGCGAGCAACATCGCGATCATCAGCCCGAACAGCACCACCCGCACGCTGCGCTGCGGTGGCTGCTGTGTCGTCGCCATGTCCAGCTCCCCTTACTTGCCGACCGGCTAGTTGTTTTGTTGTGCGACAGTATGCGGCCGCTAGCCGGTCGTCAAGTAAGTTAAAGTTTGCCCATGGCAACGCCGCATGTACGCAGGGGTGATACGCGACACCGCATCCAGCACGTCGCGCTGTCGCTCTTCGCCGAGCAGGGGTACGAGAAGACCTCCCTACGCGAGATCGCCGAGCACCTCGACGTCACGAAGGCCGCCCTCTACTACCACTTCAAGACCAAAGAGGACATCCTCATCAGCATCGTCGACGACCTGGCCAGGCCCGTGGACGAGCTGATCGACTGGGCCGCCGGCCAGCCCCGGACCCTCGCCACCAAGCAGGAGGTCCTGCGCCGCTACAGCGAAACGCTGTGGGGAGCGGCCGAGCTCTTCCGCTTCATGCAGGAGAACCAGGCCACGGTGCGCGAGCTCAGCATCGGCGAGACCTTCAAGTCGAAGATCCAGGCCCTGGGCGGACTGCTCAAGGAGCCCGATTACTCCATGACCGACCAGGTCCGCTGCATCACCGCGCTCTTCTCGATGCACGCCGGCATGTTCGCCATGCAGAACATCGAGGGCGACCCCGACGACAAACGCGCCGCCATCCTCGAGGTCGCCCAGGGTCTCATCGCCGACGCCCACCGCGACGCCCACCGCGACGCCCACCGGGGTCAGACCGACACGCCCTGATGCCTCAGGAAGGGCAGCGGGCTCAGCTCCGAGCCGTACACCGGCGTCGTCCGGATCTCGAAGTGCAGATGCGGCCCGGAGCTGTTGCCGGTGTTCCCGGAGAAGCCGATCCGCTGCCCGGTCTTCACCGTCTGCCCGACCCTCACCTTGATCTTCGACAGGTGCCCGTACTGCGAGTACGTGTGGTGCCCGTGCCTGATCACGATGTTGTTCCCGTACGCCCCGCCCCACCCGGCGGTCACCACGGTCCCGCTGTGCACCGCCAGCACCTTCGTGCCCGAGTTCACCGCGAAGTCCTGGCCCGAGTGCCTGTGCGACCACATGCCGCCGCTCTGGTTGAAGCCCGCCGACAGCTTGTACGACCCGGCCACCGGCTTCACCCACGACACCCGCGCCGCCGCGGCCCGCTTGGCCGCCAGCTTGGCCCGCTTGCTGCGGTCCGCCTTGGCGACCTCGGCCTTGCGCTTCTGGACGTCCGCCTGCGCCCTCATCGTCTTGGCCAGGCTCTCCGCCGTCCCCTGCGCGAGGATCCCGCCGGCGTGCGCCTCCGCGGCGAACGCCGTCCCGGCCGCCCCCAGCGCCAGCGACGCCACGACCCCGGCCGACAGAACGGCGGCCTTGCCGCCTATGTGCGACGTGGCCTTCATGGCGTTCTTGACGTTCCTGGAGTTCTTGCGCATGCGGAATTACCTCACTGATTCCTCGGGATTGGGATTTGCCCCATCCCTTGGTAACCCGCAGTGCGCCGTACGCCAAGAAACGTCTCTACTATCCGAGGCAGTAGCCACCCTCACCTGGGCCGATTCGGCCGCCACTCTCCTGACCGCACCCAAACTATTTCCCTTAGTAGGTGCAGTGGCTCACGTGCCTCACATCACCGCCGCATAAAGACGGCCGGTAATTCCCCGGGACCATCGGGCAATTCCACCGGGACGAAGGTCCTCACCTCGCAGAACCTGACGGCACAGAAAAAGGGGCTGCCCCGGACCGTGTGAAACGGTCCGGGGCAGCCCCTGTGATCGGTGCCTGGCTCGGGCGCTTACGCTTCCTTGCTCAGGTTCGGCCCCGCGCCACCGGAACCGGCGGCCTCGACCGGCGGAGTGTCGGCGACGGCGACCTTCTCCTCACCACGGAAGGTGAACTTGGCGTTGTCGCCCTCACCCTCGGTGTCAACGACCACGATGTGGCCCGGACGCAGCTCGGAGAAGAGGATCTTCTCCGAGAGGGCGTCCTCGATCTCACGCTGGATCGTCCGGCGCAGCGGCCGGGCGCCCAGCACGGGGTCGTAGCCCTTCTTGCCGAGCAGCTTCTTGGCCTCGGTGCTGAGCTCGATGCCCATGTCCCGGTCCTTGAGCCGCTCGTCCACCTTGGCGATCATGAGATCGACGATCTGCATGATGTCGTCCTCGGTGAGCTGGTGGAAGACCACGATGTCGTCGACGCGGTTCAGGAACTCGGGGCGGAAGTGCTGCTTGAGCTCCTCCCCGACCTTGGCCTTCATCCGCTCGTACCCGGTCTTGGTGTCGCCCGCGGCCGCGAAGCCGAGGTTGAAGCCCTTGGAGATGTCCCGGGTGCCGAGGTTGGTGGTCATGATGATGACCGTGTTCTTGAAGTCCACGACCCGGCCCTGGGAGTCGGTCAGGCGACCGTCCTCCAGGATCTGCAACAGAGAGTTGAAGATATCGGGGTGGGCCTTTTCGACCTCGTCGAAGAGGACGACGGAGAAGGGCTTGCGGCGCACCTTTTCGGTGAGCTGGCCGCCCTCTTCGTAGCCGACGTATCCAGGCGGGGAGCCGAAGAGCCGGGAGACCGTGTGCTTCTCCGAGAACTCCGACATGTCGAGCTGGATGAGCGCGTCCTCGTCACCGAAGAGGAATTCGGCGAGCGTCTTGCTCAGCTCCGTCTTTCCGACGCCCGAGGGGCCGGCGAAGATGAACGAGCCACCGGGACGCTTGGGGTCCTTCAGACCGGCCCGCGTACGGCGGATGGCCTGGGAAAGGGCCTTGATGGCGTCCTTCTGGCCGATGACGCGCTTGTGGAGCTCGTCCTCCATGCGCAGGAGACGCGAGGACTCCTCCTCGGTCAGCTTGAAGACGGGGATTCCGGTCGCGGTCGCCAGGACCTCGGCGATCAGCTCGCCGTCGACCTCGGCGACGACGTCCATGTCGCCGGCCTTCCACTCCTTCTCCCGCTTGGTCTTCGCGGAAAGCAGCTGCTTCTCCTTGTCACGGAGAGAGGCTGCCTTCTCGAAGTCCTGGGAGTCGATCGCGGACTCCTTCTCCCGGCGCACGTCGGCGATCTTCTCGTCGAACTCGCGCAGGTCCGGCGGGGCGGTCATCCGGCGGATACGCATCCGGGAGCCGGCCTCGTCGATCAGGTCGATCGCCTTGTCCGGCAGGAAGCGGTCCGAGATGTACCGGTCGGCCAGGGTGGCGGCCTGGACGAGGGCCTCGTCGGTGATGGAGACGCGGTGGTGGGCCTCGTAACGGTCCCGCAGACCCTTGAGGATCTCGATGGTGTGCGGGAGCGACGGCTCGGCGACCTGGATGGGCTGGAAGCGGCGCTCAAGGGCCGCGTCCTTCTCCAGGTGCTTGCGGTACTCGTCGAGCGTGGTGGCGCCGATGGTCTGCAGCTCGCCTCGCGCCAGCATGGGCTTGAGGATCGAGGCGGCGTCGATCGCGCCCTCGGCGGCGCCGGCACCCACGAGGGTGTGGAGCTCGTCGATGAACAGGATGATGTCGCCTCGGGTGCGGATCTCCTTGAGGACCTTCTTCAGGCGCTCCTCGAAGTCACCGCGGTACCGGGACCCGGCGACCAGGGCGCCGAGGTCCAGGGTGTAGAGCTGCTTGTCCTTCAGCGTCTCGGGCACCTCGCCCTTGACGATCGCCTGGGCAAGGCCCTCGACGACGGCGGTCTTGCCGACGCCGGGCTCGCCGATGAGGACGGGGTTGTTCTTGGTACGGCGGGACAGCACCTGCATGACCCGCTCGATCTCCTTCTCGCGCCCGATGACCGGGTCGAGCTTGGACTCACGAGCAGCCTGGGTCAGGTTGCGGCCGAACTGGTCCAGGACGAGGGAGGTCGAGGGGGTGCCCTCGGCCGGGCCGCCTGCCGTGGCGGCCTCCTTGCCCTGGTAGCCGGAGAGCAGCTGGATGACCTGCTGCCGGACCCGGTTCAGATCGGCGCCCAGCTTGACCAGGACCTGGGCGGCGACGCCCTCGCCCTCGCGGATCAGGCCGAGCAGGATGTGCTCCGTACCGATGTAGTTGTGGCCGAGCTGGAGGGCCTCGCGGAGCGAAAGCTCCAGGACCTTCTTGGCACGCGGGGTGAAGGGGATGTGCCCGGACGGGGCCTGCTGCCCCTGTCCGATGATCTCCTCAACCTGCTGGCGGACCGCCTCGAGCGAAATCCCGAGGCTCTCCAGGGCCTTAGCGGCGACACCCTCACCCTCGTGGATGAGACCCAGGAGGATGTGCTCGGTGCCGATGTAGTTGTGGTTGAGCATCCGGGCTTCTTCCTGAGCCAGGACGACAACCCGCCGCGCGCGGTCGGTGAACCTCTCGAACATCGTTAATCGCTCCTCAGAGCGGTCGGGCAGTTAGGGGTCGGTCCCCTCCCTGTCCTTCCGCATGCTAGTCCCGCACAGCGGGGCAGCTCTTCTCAACCGTCGCACCTGCCCGGGACCGTTTGGCCCCGCACAGCCGACAACAGCTCCAACCCGATGGTGCGAGACGATGTTCCCGCAGGCCAGGCGGATGCACCTATATCCAGTACGCCCAGGGCGAACGCCCTCCTCGCCGACACGCCCACCCGTCGCCCGCCACCACCCTTCCAACGAGCTTCGCACCCCTCTCTTCGTCCCTTCCCACTAGGAGTTTCTTACCCGCTCGCACGGACACTCCATGCCGTATTCACCGTAGGTGTCTGCTAAGGGCGAACACGCTTGCGCGGGAATGACCTACCGGGTGATTACGGAGGGTAACGGTCGGCGACTCCTCGTAACCTGACGCGCCCGTGTCAGTTGCACCTGGCATGGGCTGTTACGAGGATGCGTACGACGTGCTCGACGTGCCCGCCGAGGCGGGGTTCCAGGTGCTGGACCGCTGCACGGCCACCGGGCCGGTCGCTCTGCGGGGGCGGCGCATGCAGTTCCTGGTGGCGCCGGACAGTGCCGAAGATCTGCCCGGGCTGCTCGAATGGCTGGAGTGGAGCGGGATTCCACTCGATCTCGTGCCGTTGAACGGCAGGGAGGCCGCGTGCCACCGATATGCCTCGGCATGGCTGCGACCTCCCGGACCGGATGTACAGCTCCCCGCCCTGAGCCTGGGAGCCGGCGCTGCGGGCGTCGGCCTGGCGGCACTGGTGTCCGCCCTCGCGAACGCCTGCCACCGGCTCCGGCTACGGGAATACCTGCCGGATCAGCCGTGCGCCTTCTCGTACGCCTCACGGATGGTCGCGGGGACGCGGCCACGGTCGTTGACCTCATAGCCCTTCTCCTTGGCCCAGGCGCGGATCTTCGCGGTGTCCTGGCCCGCCGAGGAGCCGCCACGAGCGGCCTTGACCGCACGGCCGCGGCCGGCCCGGCCACCGGTGCGGCGGCCGCTGTCGAGATACGGGGTCAGCAGACCCCGGAGCTTGTCGGCGTTGGCGGTGGTGAGGTCGATCTCGTACGTCACTCCATCGAGAGCGAACGTCACGGTCTCATCCGCCTCGCCGCCGTCGAGGTCGTCAACAAGAAGGACCTGAACCTTCTGTGCCACCGGCTTTCCTTTCATCGAATACGGATAACCGGTAAAAGCAAAGCGTCTTTTCCCGGAAAACACAAACCCCTTGGACGAACTCGTCCCGATCCCCATGCTTCGACGGGGGGACGATTCGGACATACGGTTCTGTGATCAGTCCGGTTAGAGGTGCAGCAGCATGCGGCTGTTACCCAAGGTGTTGGGTTTCACCCGTTCGAGGTCCAGGAACTCCGCGACACCCTCGTCATTGGAACGCAGCAGCTCACCGAAGACATCGCCGTCCACCGGCGTCTCACCGATCTCGACGAAGCCGTGCTTCGCGAAGAAGTCGACTTCGAAGGTGAGACAGAAAATTCGGCGTACTCCCAGCCAGCGCGCGGTCTGCAGCAACTTCTCCAGGACGAGATGACCGATACCCTTCCCGTGCTGCGTGGGATCGACCGCGAGAGTACGCACCTCGGCGAGATCCTCCCACATCACATGGAGTGCGCCGCAGGCGATGACTTCGGCGTCCTGATCCCGTTCGGCGACCCAGAACTCCTGGATGTCCTCGTAAAGCGTCACGGTCGCCTTGTCGAGCAGGATGCGATCCCGGACATAGGAGTCGAGCAACCTGCGGATCGACCGCACATCGCTCGTACGGGCCCGTCGGATGGTCACGTCTTTTGATGCGACTGGCATGAGCGGACGCTATCGCCCGTCCGATCCATCCGACGCTCCGGGGTCGGTGGACTGCACCACACGCATTGCGTCCCGGAGGGCTTCCCGCTGTTCCGGCGACATCATCCCGAAGAAGGCCACAAGGGCCGCGGCGGGGTTGTCACTGGCCGACCAGGCCTCGTTCATGAGAGCCGCCGAGTAAGCGGCCCGGGTGGAAACGGCCTCATAGCGATAGGCACGGCCTTCGGCTTCCCGCCGTAGCCAGCCCTTCTGATGGAGGTTGTCCATTACGGTCATGACCGTCGTGTACGCGATCGTACGGTCACGACGCAGATCTTCCAGCACTTCGCGAACCGTCACCGGGCGGTTCCACTCCCACACCCTGGTCATGACGGCGTCTTCGAGGTCTCCCAATGGACGTGGCACACCAAAATAGTAGTGGCCAGGACCGCGTCAAATGCCGGAAATACTCAGAATGCCGGATCTTGAATTCAGACCCGGGGTCCGGTGCCGTTCGCCTGCCGGGTGGCCTCCGCCTGCGCGAGAGCGGAGTCCACCGCGGCGTCCTCCTTCGACTTGTTCGCCCCGCCCTGGCTCCTGATCAGGGTCCGGATGAGGAAGGTGAAGGCGACGGCCATCACCGCGGGCGGCACGAGTGCGGAGACATAGTCCATGGGTCCAGAGTAGCCAGGCCCTTTTGGGGCAAGGCCGAGGCCCCCTGGGCGCAGGAAGGGCCTGCGCCCAGGGGGCCCGTTTCAGCCGGTGGCGCGCTCGTGCTGCTCCTCCGGCGGGGGCGGGGGGCCGGGCGGGGTCTGCGGGGCCTCGCGGCGGCGCTTGGGCCAGATCTCGGCGGGGGTCGGCACCTTGCGCTTGGGTTCGGACTCGGGCTTGGCCGGCTGGGGCTTCGGCTTGCGCTCGTCGGCGTCGTTCCGGCCGCCGGGCAGGGCGAGGAGGCGGGGCCGTGTCGGAGCCGGGATGCGGGCCGGCGCACGGGCCGCGAGGCGGGCCCGTACGTCCAGTTCCGCGAGGTGCTCGCACCGGCGCAGCATTCCGGCCCTGCGGTGGGCCTCGACGGCTCCACAGGGCTCGGTCCGCAGGTGACGGAGGGCGGCGAGGTCGTCGGGGCCGGGGACGTAGCCGGTGTCGAGCGCGCCGCGCAGCCGTTCGAGATAGCCGGCCGCGCTGCCCGGGAGCGCGGCCCGGTAGCGGGCGAGCTCGGCGAGCAGGAACGTCCGCAGACGCCCGCCCTCCCGGCTCGCCTCGTCCACTGCCCCGGCGAGCCGGAGACAGTCCTGGACATCCTCGGGGGTGGGTGTGGTGGGCTGGAGGGCCGCTGCGAGGGCGCGCCGGAGCACGCGCAGTTCATCCGCGCTGAACGCCATACCGCCTCGGGACCCGTGTGGCGTGGGCATGGGATGACTTTACGTACTAACCGGACAAAATTCGCGTAACCAGATATGCCCGGGCGCGCCGCGAGCCCAGGACATCCGGGTCTACGTCGTCGAGACGTTCCGCTCGTACACCAGCCGCAGCCCTATGAGGGTCAGCCAGGGCTCGTGCGCGTCGATGACCGCCGACTCGCCCAGGACCAGGGGTGCCAGGCCGCCGGTGGCGATGACGGTGACGTCGTCGGGGTCGTCCGCCAGTTCGCGGGCCATGCGTTCGGCGACGCCGTCGACCTGTCCCGCGAAGCCGTACAGGATGCCGGACTGCATGGCTTCGACGGTGTTCTTGCCGATGACGCTGCGGGGGCGGGCCAGCTCGATCTTGCGGAGCTGGGCGCCGCGCGCGCCCAGCGCGTCGACGGAGATCTCGATGCCGGGGGCGATGGCGCCGCCCGCGTACTCACCGCGCGAGGAGACCGCGTCGAAGGTGGTGGCGGTGCCGAAGTCGACGACGATGCACGGGCCGCCGTAGAGGTGGATGGCCGCCAGGGCGTTGATGATGCGGTCGGAGCCGACCTCCTTCGGGTTGTCCATGAGGATCGGGACGCCGGTCTTGATGCCGGGCTCGACCAGGACCGCCGGGACGTCGCCGTAGTAGCGGCGGGTGACCTCGCGCAGCTCGTGCAGGACGGCGGGGACGGTGGAGCAGATGGAGATGCCGTCGATGCCGTCGCCGAGGCCCGCGCCGAGCAGCGGGTGCATGCCCATGAGGCCCTGGAGCAGGACGGCGATCTCGTCGGCGGTACGGCGCTGGTCGGTGGAGATCCGCCAGTGCTCGACGATCTCCTCACCGTCGAAGAGGCCGAGGACGGTGTGGGTGTTGCCGACGTCGATGGTGAGCAGCATCAGTTGCCCGCGCGGAGGTCGAGGCCGATGTCGAGGATCGGGGAGGAGTGGGTGAGGCCGCCGACCGCGAGGTAGTCGACGCCGGTGTCGGCGTAGACGCGGGCGTTGGCCAGGGTGAGGCGGCCGGAGGACTCCAGGGCGGCGCGGCCGGCGACCAGGGCGACGGCCTCCTCGGTCTCGGCGGGGGTGAAGTTGTCCAAAAGGATCAGGTCGGCGCCCGCGTCGAGGACCTCGCGGACCTGGTGGAGGGTGTCGGCCTCGACCTCGATGTCCAGGTCGGGGAACTGCTCGCGCACGGCCTTGAAGGCCGCCGCCACCCCGCCTGCCGCGATGACGTGGTTGTCCTTGACCAGGGCGGCGTCGGACAGCGACATGCGGTGGTTGACGCCGCCGCCGCACCTGACCGCGTACTTCTCCAGCGAGCGCAGGCCCGGGGTGGTCTTGCGGGTGTCGCGGACCCGGGTCTTGGTGCCGGCCAGGGCGTCGGCCCAGGCGCGGGTGGCGGTGGCGATGCCGGAGAGGCGGCACAGCAGGTTGAGGGCGCTGCGCTCGCCGGTGAGGAGGTCGCGGGTGCGGGCACGTACGGAGAGCAGCACCTGGTCGGCCTTGACCAGGTCGCCGTCCTCGACGTGCCGCTCGACCTCGAACTCGTCCGTGCAGACGACCGACAGGACCGCCTCGGCGATCCGGAGGCCGGCCACCACGCCGGCCTCGCGGGCGGTGAAGTCGCCGGTCGCGACGGCGTCCTCGGGGACGGTCGCGACGGTGGTGACGTCCACGCCGCCGGCCAGATCCTCGGAGATCGCCATGTGTGCGATGTCCTCGACCTCGATCGGGTCGAGGCCCGCGTCGGTGAGGAGCTGGGCGAGCGCGGGGTCGAGGCCGCACTCGTACTCCTCGCCCTCGTGGCCCGAGGCGCAACCGCAGTCGTCGCCGCAGCCCTCGTCGGCGGGGAGGAGGGGGAGGTCGGGCGTGCTCATCAGAACTGCTCCGTTTCGGTGGTGTGCACTGCGAGCGTCCGCTCGGGGGTCAGGCGTACGACGAGGTGGCGGCGCCAGGCCGCATCGTCGCGGTCCGGGCGGTCCTCGCGCCAGTGGCAGCCACGAGTCTCCTCGCGGCGCAGGGCGGCGGCGATCAGGACACGGGCGACGAGGCTGAGGTTGGACGCCTCCCAGGTCTCGACGCAGGGCTCGGCGGTCTTGCCGTCGCGTTCGAGCTCCTCGGCGGCCTGGTCGTGGATCCGCTCCAGGGCGGTGGCCGCCTGCTTGAGGCTGTCGGCGCTGCGCAGCACGCCCGCGCCCCGGGTCATGATGCGCTGGATCTCGTACCGGGTCTCGTACGAGAGCAGCGGGAGGCGGCTCGGGTCCGGGATGACCGGCTCGCCGGGGGCCGCCTCGGTGTGCGCGGTGATGTCCTCGGCGATGCGCTCGGCGAAGACCAGGCCTTCGAGGAGGGAGTTGGAGGCGAGGCGGTTCGCCCCGTGGACCCCGGTGCAGGCGACCTCGCCGCAGGCGTACAGGCCCGGGACGGTGGTGCGGCCGCGCAGGTCGGTGCGGACGCCGCCGGAGGCGTAGTGCGCCGCGGGGGCGACGGGGATGAGCTCGGTCACCGGGTCGACGCCGTTGGCACGGCAGGCGGCCAGGATGGTCGGGAAGCGGTTCTCCCACATCTCGGCGCCGAAGTGGCGGCCGTCGAGATACATGTGCTCGGCGCCCTGCTCCCGCATCCGGCGCATGATGCCCTTCGCGACGATGTCGCGCGGCGCCAGCTCGGCCAGCTCGTGCCGGCCCTGCATGAAGCGCACCCCGTCGGCGTCGACGAGGTACGCGCCCTCGCCGCGCACCGCCTCGGACACCAGGGGCTGCTGGCCCTCGGCGTCGGGGCCCAGAAAGAGCACGGTGGGGTGGAACTGGACGAACTCCAGGTCGCTCACCTCGGCGCCCGCGCGCAGGGCGAGGGCGACGCCGTCGCCGGTCGAGACCGCGGGGTTGGTGGTGGCCGAGAAGACCTGGCCCATGCCACCGGTGGCGAGGACGACCGCCTTGGCGCGGACCGAGCCGACGCCGTCGCGCTGACCCTCGCCCATGACGTGCAGGGTGACGCCCGCGGTGCGGCCCGCGGCGTCCGTGAGCAGGTCCAGGACGACGGCGTTCTCGATGAACTCGATGCCGGCGGCGCGCACCGCGTCTATCAGCGCGCGGGAGATCTCGGCGCCGGTCGCGTCGCCGCCCGCGTGCGCGATCCGGCGCCGGTGGTGACCGCCCTCCCGGGTGAGGAGGATTTCGCCGGTTCCGGGGGCGGTGTCGAACTGCGCACCGGTCGCGATGAGGCGGCGTACGGCGTCGGGGCCCTCGGTGACGAGGATGCGGACGGCTTCCTCGTCGCAGAGCCCGGCGCCGGCCACGAGGGTGTCGGCCTGGTGCTGCTCGGGGGTGTCGCCCTCACCGAGCGCGGCGGCGATCCCGCCCTGGGCCCAGCGGGTCGAGCCGTCGTCGAGCCGGGCCTTGGTGACGACGGTGACGCGTTCGCCCGCGGCCGCGCAGCGTAGCGCCACGGTGAGCCCCGCGACGCCGGAGCCCACGACCACCACGTCGGCGTCCAGGGACCAGCCGGGGGCGGCGGCGTGCAGGGTTATGCCGGTAGCTGTACCTGTGCCGCTCATGGGCGGGCTCCGAACTCCAGGGGAATGTTGTCGATCAGCCGCGTCGTGCCGACCCTCGCGGCGACGGCGAGAACCGCCGGGCCGGTGTGGTCGGGCGCCGCGTCGGTGAAGTCACGGGGGTCGACCAGGGCGACGTAGTCGAGGACGACGGGCGGCTCCGTCCGCGCCGCGTTGTCCAGGATGGCGCGGGCCGAGCGGAGCGCCGCCTGCGGGCCGCGCGGGGCTGCCTGTTCGGCGGTCAAGAGGGCGCGGGACAACTCGCGGGCGGACACCCGTTCGACGTACGAGAGGTATCGGTTACGGCTGGACAGGGCGACCCCGTCGTCCTCCCGGACCGTCGGGACCGCGACGATGTCGACCGGGAAGTTGAGGTCGGCGGCCATCCGGCGGATCAGCGCGAGCTGCTGGGCGTCCTTCTGGCCGTAGAAGGCGGCGTCGGGCTGCGTGAGGTGCAGCAGCTTGGCGACGACAGTGAGCATGCCGTCGAAGTGGCCGGGGCGGGAGGCGCCTTCGTACCGCTCGCCCATGGGTCCGGCCGAGAGCCGGACCTGGGGTTCGCCGCCGGGGTAGACCTCGTCGACGGAGGGGGCGAAGACGATGTCGGCGCCGGCCTGCTCGGCGAGCTTGAGGTCGGCTTCGAGGGTGCGGGGGTAGCGGTCGAGGTCCTCGGCCGGCCCGAACTGCAGGGGGTTGACGAAGACGGTGACGACGACCTCGCCGTCCTCGCCCGCGTTGTGCCGGGCCGTGCGGATCAGGGTGGCGTGGCCCTCGTGCAGGGCGCCCATCGTCATGACGACGGCCCGCCTGCGGCCGGGGTCGCGGGAGGCCCGCAGTTCCTCGGCGGTCTCCAGCAGCTGGACGCTCATCGTTCCCCTCCGTCGGCCAGGACGTCGAGCAGCGGCTCGGCCAGTTCCGGCTTGAGCATGCCGTTGGCGAGGGCCCGGTCGGCGGTGGCGCGGGCCATCGCCAGGTAGGACGCCACTGCCTGTGGGGAGTGCTTGCGCAGCTCCTCCAGATGGGCGGCGACGGTGCCCGCGTCGCCGCGCGCCACCGGGCCGGTCAGCGCCGCGTCGCCGGAGCGCAGGGCGTTGTCGAGGGCGGCGCCGAGCAGCGGGCCGAGCATGTGGCCGGGTTCGGCGACGCCGGCGGCGCGGAGCAGCTCCATGGACTGGGCGACCAGGGTGACCAGGTGGTTGGCGCCGATGGCGAGGCCCGCGTGGTAGAGCGGGCGGGCGGATTCCTCGATCCATTCGGGCTCGCCGCCCATCTCGATGACCAGCGCCTCGGCGGCCATCCGCAGCTCGTCGGGCGCCGTCACACCGAAGGAGCACCCCGCGAGCCGCTGGACGTCCACCGACGTGCCGGTGAACGTCATCGCCGGGTGCAGCGCCAGCGGCAGGGCCCCGGCCCGGCGCGCGGGGTCGAGCACCCCGGTCCCGTACCGGCCGGAGGTGTGGACGAGGAGCTGCCCGGGCCGTACGGCGCCGGTCTCGGCGAGCCCGGCGACCAGGCCCGGGAGGGCGTCGTCGGGGACCGTGAGCAGCACCAGCTCGGCTCGGGCGAGGACCTGGTCGGGCTCGACCAGGGGGACGTCGGGCAGGAGTTCGGCCGCCCGGCGTCGGGAGGCGTCGGAGACGCCCGAGGCGGCCACCGGGTGGTGCCCGGCGAGTTGGAGGGCGGCGGCGAGCGCGGGGCCGACGCGGCCCGTGCCGACGACACCGACGGTCAGGCGGGCCGGGCGCGCGCCTGCTCCCTCGGCCCTGAGGGGCATCCGCCCCGGGTTGTGTGATGCGTTCACGCTTGTGCTGGCCTTCCGTTCCAGTCCTCGCGGGGTACCGGACGTACGGCTTCATGCTACGGGAGTGTTTCCTGCCCTCTGCCGGGCGTTCAGGCCTGGAAGCGGTAGCGGCCCCGGAAGTAGAGCAGCGGCCCGCCGTCGGCGCTGGGGGTGCGGGCGCTCAGGACGCGGCCGATGACCAGCGTGTGGTCCCCGGCCGGCACCCGTTGCTCGGTCTCGCACTCCAGGACGGCCAGCGCGCCGCCGAGTATCGGCGCACCGGACTTCTCGCCCCGGTAGTACGCCACGTCCTCGAAGAGCAGCCGGTCGCTGATGCGGCCGCGCAGCGCGAAGCGCCCGGCGATGTGCCGCTGGCTCTCGCTGAGTACGGACACCGCCCAGCGGCTCCGGCGTTCCATCAGCTCGTCCATGCGGGAGCCGTCGCGCAGGCTGACCAGCACCAGTGGGGGTTCGAGCGACACGGACATGAAGGCGGTCGCCGTCATCCCGACGTCCTCGCCGCGCGGACCGTCCTCGGGGTCGTGCGCGCTCACCAGGACGACGCCCGCCGCCAGGCGGGACATCGCGGCGCGGAAGGCTTCGGGGTCGACTTCAACGGGCTGGGCCACGGTCTCAGGATGCACGCCGGGAACGCTAGCCGGGCCGTGTCGGCCGCCGCATCGGGCCCTGGACCGAGAAGCGGACCCCGTGGGTCCTAGGACTCCCGGGACCCGCCGCCCATCACGAGCGGGTCACAAGCCCTGGCACAAGCGATCAATTGTGTTCAACACGTGAAGACATCGATCCGCAAAGCTATACCGACCGTAGTCAAGATCTGACAAACTCCTGTGACTTGAGTCACAAGAGGCATGAATTGTTGACCCTGTGTACCGGCCGAACTGCTCGCTGTGATTCAGTTGCGATGAGAATCGGAAGCCAGGCAGGCAATCAGCGTCACAAGCAGTCTCAGGAGTTGTTGTCGAGGGCTCGGGGAGAGCGATGGGCACCGAGTCGGAGCCATACGTCCAACTCGCCACCCTGCGCCAAGTGCACCAGGTCGTGGCGGAGCTGAATACCGCGCGCAGTCTGGCCGACACCCTGCAGGCCGTCACCGACGGCGTCGTCAAGGGCCTCGGCTTCGAGCTCGCCGCCGTCAACCTCGTCCGCCAGGACGGCGACCTGGTCGTCGCCGCTGTCTCCGGCAGCGCAGCCGCCGAGACCCTGCTGGCCGGCCGGGTCGGCAGCCGTGCGTCCTGGGACCGCCGGCTCCACATGGCCCAGCACTGGGGCATGCTCCGCTTCATACCCCACACCGAGGGCTGGGTCCTGGACGGCGACGACGTCCCCACCTGGCACGCCGAAGGCCCCCCACCGCGCTTCGCCGACGAGTGGCACCCCGACGACCGGCTCTACGCGCCGATGTACGCCTCCCCCGCGGGCGGCGGAGAGCTGATCGGCATCATCTCCGTCGACAAGCCCGTCAACGGCCGCCACCCCGGCCCCTGGGCCTGTGAAGCCCTGCAGATGTACGCCTTCCAGGCGGCCATCGCCATCAGCAACGCGCGTCTACGTGCGAATATGCAGCGTGCCCTGGTCCGCCTCGAGCGGGAGCAACAGGCCCTGCGCGCCAGCGAGGAGAGCTTCCGCCAGGCCTTCGAGTACGCCCCCAGCGGCATGGCCATCGCCGAGATGGGCGGCGACCAGCACGGCAGGGTCGTACGCGCCAACGACGCCCTCTGCCGACTGCTCGGGCGACCCGCGGCGATCATGCGCCGCTACTCCTTCTCCGACCTCGTCCATCCGGAGGACGTCGGCGTCCTGCTGCGCACCAGCGCCGAGGGCGGCCGCGCCGAACTGCGCCTGTCGCGGCGCGACGGTACGTACCTGTGGGTCTCGCTGCGCAACTCCGTGGTCGCCGACACCACCGACGGGCCGCGCTTCCTGCTCACCCACGTCGAGGACATCGAGGAGCGCAAGAGCCGCGAGCTGGCCCTCGCCCACCGCGCCAGCCACGACTCGCTGACCGGCCTGCCCAACAGCGCCGAACTGCGCGCCCGGCTCTCCGGCAAGCTCTGCGACCGGCCGCACCACAGCGGCGCCGCCCTGCACGCCGACGCGTACAGCTACGGCTACGGGCCCGAGGAGAGCGCGGCCCCGCTGGTCGGCTACGACCACCACACCCACACCATCGCCCCCGAGGGCGACGCCGTAGCCGGCAAGGGCCTGGCCGTGCTCTTCTGCGACCTGGACGGCTTCAAGTCCATCAACGACCGCTTCGGCCACCACACCGGCGACGCCGTCCTCATCGAGGTCGCCCGGCGGCTCACCAGCGTCGTGCGCGACGGCGACACCGTCGCCCGGCTCGGCGGCGACGAGTTCGTCGTCCTGGCCGACGGGCTGGCCCGCGACGACGCCGCCGACCTCGCCGAACGCCTTCGCAACGCCATCATCCCGCCGATCCGCGTCGAGGGCCGGGCGGTCCGGGTCGGCGCCAGCTTCGGCATCGGCTGGGCCGGCTGCGGCATGACCGCCGAACAGGTCCTGAAATCCGCCGACCAGCGCATGTACCTGGAGAAGCGCTCCCGCTCCGGCAACCGCAACCACCGCCGCGCGGGCTGACGCCACTCCGCCGGGCTCCACCCTGCGGAGTAGGACAGATCGCCCTGCCGACTGACTCCCGGACAAGGGTGGCGTGCATACGCTGGGTGACGTGCAGCGCCTCTACGACTTCCTCCGCAGGCATCCGACCGGTGTCGACACCTTCTGGGCTTTCGTGCTGCTCGGAATCTCCTGCCTGTGGATCGCCTCGGAGGGGCGCCATCTCGCGGCGGCCGCAGTGACCGCCCTCGCCCTGTCCGTCGTCATCGCGCTGCGCCGCCGGGCCCCGGAGAAGATGCTGCTGCTCGCGATAGCCGCGGGCCTGGCCCAGATCGCCACCGATGTCCAGGTCAACCCGGCCGACTTCGCCATGCTGGTGATCATCTACACGGTCGCCTCCAACGGCCCCGGCTGGGCCTCCCGGCTCGCGCTCGTCGGCGGCCTGTGCGCCTCCCCCGTCGCCACGCTGCGCTGGCCCGGCAGTCACGAGGACCACTGGGGCAACCTCATCTCCATGGTCTTCCTGACCATCCCCTTCGCCCTCGCCTGGGTCATCGGCGACAGCCTGCGCACCCGGCGCGCCTACTACGCCCAGCTGGAGGAGCGCGCCGCCCGGCTCCAGCGGGAGCGCGAGGCGCAGTCCAAGGCCGCGGTGGCGGCCGAACGGGCCCGTATCGCCCGCGAGCTGCACGACGTCGTCGCGCACAACGTCTCCGTGATGGTGGTGCAGGCGGACGGCGCCGCGTACGTCCTGGACGCCTCCCCGGAGCAGGCCAAGCAGGCGCTGGAGACCATCTCGTCCACCGGACGGCAGGCGCTGGCCGAGATGCGCCGGCTGCTCGGACTGCTGCGCTCGAGCGACGACGCGGGCGGCGAGTACGTCCCGCAGCCCGGCGTCGACCAGCTCGCCGACCTCATCGAGCAGGTGCGGGGGGCCGGGCTACCGGTGCGGTTCGAGGTGGCGGGCGAGTCGCGTCCGCTGCCCAGCGGCGTCGAGCTGACCGCGTACCGCATCGTGCAGGAGGCGCTGACCAACACCCGCAAGCACGGCGGGCCCGAGGTCAGCGCGAGCGTACGGATCGGCTTCGGTGAACACGAGTTGGCCCTGCTCATCGAGGACGACGGGCGCGGCGCCCAGCACGAGCTGTACGAGGAGGGCGGCGAGGACGGCCTCGGCCAGGGCCTGATCGGCATGCGCGAGCGGATCGGCATGGTCAGCGGCACGCTCGACGCCGGACCGCGGCCGGGCGGCGGCTTCCGGATCAGTGCCGTACTGCCCATCAAGACCACCCGCTGACCACCCGCTAGAGCCCACCAGAGAAAGAGGACCGGACACCCATGGCGATCCGCGTAATGCTCGTCGACGACCAGGCGCTGCTGCGCACCGGCTTCCGCATGGTGCTGCAGGCTCAGCCCGACATGGAGGTCGTCGCCGAAGCGGGCGACGGCGCGGAGGCCTTGGAGGTGCTGCGGGCCACCAAGGTGGACGTGGTGCTGATGGACGTGCGCATGCCGAGGATGGACGGCGTCGAGGCGACCCGGAAGATCTGCGGCGACGCGCAGGACCGGGAGGGCGGCCCGCGCGTGCTGATCCTGACCACCTTCGACCTCGACGAGTACGCCTTCTCCGCGCTCAAGGCAGGCGCCAGCGGCTTCATGCTCAAGGACGTGCCGCCCAGCGAACTGCTCGGCGCGATCCGGGCCGTCCACAGCGGCGACGCCGTCGTCGCCCCCAGCACCACCCGCCGCCTCCTCGACCGCTTCACCCCCATGCTCCCCAGCACCGCCGCCCAGCCCGGCGCGGAAGGCATCGGCCGGCTCACCGAGCGCGAGCGCGAGGTGCTGCTCCTGGTCGCCCAGGGGCTGTCCAACGGCGAGATCGCCCGGAAGCTGGTGCTGTCCGAGGCCACCGTGAAGACCCACGTAGGCCGCATCCTCACCAAGCTCGACCTGCGCGACCGGGTGCAGGCGGTGGTGCTGGCGTACGAGACCGGGCTCGTGCGGGCCGGCAGCAGCGGCGGCTAGGCGTCGCGCAGGACGAGGTCGAGCAGGCCGGGGAAGCGGGTGTCGAACTCGGCGCGGCGCAGGCGGTTGACGCGCCTGGCGCCGAGGTCGCGCTGCTCGATCAGCCCTGAGGAGCGCAGCACGGCGAAGTGGTGGCTCAGCGCCGCCTTGCCGACGGGCACGTCGAAGGTGCCGCAGGCCCGCTCCCAGTCGGCCGCCTGGGCCAACTCCCGGACGAGCCGCAGCCGTACGGGGTCGGCGAGGGCGGCGAGGGCCGCCTGGACGGGTACGTCGTCGGGGTGGGTGTGCTCGGGCGCGGGCCGGTGGCTCACGGGCGGGGGTCCTTCCGGGGTTCCTGCTTGCGGAGTGTTCGATGAGATCCGTACACTCCGGAGGGCTAGGTGTTCGCTTTTCATTAAACACTCTGGGGGTAGTAATGCGCGCGGTCGAGATCGGTGAATACGGCGGCCCCGAGGTCCTCGCGGTGGTGGAGGCGCCGGTCCCTGAGCCCGGGCCCGGCGAGGTGACGATCGACGTCGCGTACGCAGGGGTCAACTTCGCCGACCTCAAGGCCCGCGCCGACGGCTACCGGGTGCCCGCCCTGCCGTTCCGCCCCGGGCTGGAGGTCTCCGGGCGGATCCGCGCGGTCGGCGCCGGGGTGGCGGGGCTGACGCCCGGCCAGGAGGTCGCCGCGCTGACGGAGGGCGGGGGCTACGCGGACGTGGTCCTGGCGGCCGCCACCACGGTCTTCGCCCTCCCGGACGGCCTGGACCTGCGCACCGGCGCCACCCTGCCGACCGTCCTGCCCACCGCGCACGCCCTGCTGCACGAGGTCGGCCGCCTCCGCGCCGGCGAGACGGTCCTGGTGCAGAGCGCGGCCGGCGGCGTCGGCACGGTGCTCGGCCAGCTCGCCAAGGCGGCCGGTGCGGGTGCGGTCTACGGGGTGGTGTCCAGCCCCGGCAAGGCCGAGCACGCCCTCAAGTACGGCTACGACGAGCTCTTCACCGGCGACGGCTTCCCGGCCGACGTCCGCCGCGCCACCGGGGGCCGGGGCGTCGACCTCGCCCTCGACCCGGTCGGCGGCGACACCCTGCGCGGCAGCCTCGCCTCGCTCGCCCTCTTCGGCCGCCTCGTCTCCTTCGGCAACGCCGGCGGCGCCGCACCCTGGCAGGTCGGTCAGCCCGAGCTCTACCCCGGCGCGGTGTCCGTCGCAGGCTTCTCGATCCTCACCCTCGCCCAGACCGAGCCCCAGGCGCTGCGCGCGATCGCCGCCCGGGCCTTCCGCACGGTCGCCGAGGGTGCGGTGACGCTGCCGGTCACGGCGGAGTTCCCGCTCGCCGAGGCGGCGGAGGCCCACCGGCTGATGGACACCCGCACGACAACGGGCAAGCTGCTGCTGCGGGTCGAGGTCTAGGCCGGTCCAGGCCGCGCCTCAGCCGGTGACGTACGCCAGGAAGTCGGCCACGCCCGCCGTCACGTCCGAGGCCGTCCACTCCAGGGCGGAGGCCGCCACCGTCATCTCGGTCGCCGAAAGGCCGGGGACCTCCGTGGCGAACCACCTGCCGAAGACCTGGGACTTGGTCTCCTCCGCCTGCCGCAGGCACGCCGCGTCCAGCACGTCGGCCGGGTAGGGCAGCCAGACCTGGAACTGGTGGGTGTACGGCGTCTCCGGGTGGACCTGGAAGAACGGCACGGCTCCGGCGGCCAGACCCTCCCGCAGCGCCGCCGCGACGACCTTCGCGTGGGCGACGTACTCCGGCAGGCGCGGCAGCTCGTGATCGAGGCCGTGGAGCGCGGCGACGACGGCGGGCCACTGCTGGAAGAGGAGGCCGCCGTAGCGGTGCCGCCAGGCCTTGGCCTCGGCGACCAGGTCGGCGGAGGCGGCGAGGCAGGCGCCGGAGATGCCGTCGAGGGACTTGTAGAAGGAGACGTAGACGCTGTCGGCGAGCGCGGCGATCTCGGGGAGGGTGCGGCCGAAGTGCGGTGGGCACTCCCACAGCCGGGCGCCGTCGAAGTGGACGACGGCGTCGCGCTCGCGGGCGGCGGCGACCGTCTCGGTCAGGCCCTCCCAGGTGGGCAGGATGAAACCGGCGTCGCGCAGCGGGAGTTCGAGCATCAGGGTGCCGAAGGGCTCGTCGAGATCGCGGACCTCGTCCGCGTCCGGCAGGCGCCGCTGGTTGGTGGGGTGCACGGTCCGCAGCCCGCTCAGCGCGGACAGCGCGCCGCGCTCGTGCAACTCGGGGTGGGCGAGCGGATGCAGGGCGACCGTGGAGTTGCCGGTGCGCCCCGCCCAGCAGCGCAGGGCGGCCTGCTGGGCCATGGTCCCGGTGGGGAAGAAGGCCGCGGCCTCGGTCCCGAGCAGCTCGGCGACCCGGCGCTCCAGCTCGGCGACGACCCCGTCGCCGTACATGTCCGGGCGCCCGTCCAGACCCTCGTACGCCGAGAGCCGTGCGAGGTGGTCGCCCATCGACCGCGGCTTGCCGTACGACAGCACACGGTCGCAGGCGCGGGTCGCCGCGAACCGCCGCGCCCTCAGGTCGTCGTCGCTCATTCCCGCGCTCAGCCCCAATCCTTGCCGGTACGGCCGCGCTTGGTCTCCGCGCGGCGCTTCTTGTGCTGCAGGCGCCGCTCGTTGATGCCGCGGGGGACGCGGGTCGCGCGGCGCGCCTTCGGCGGGGGCGCGGTGGCCTCCGCGAGGAGGGAGGAGAGGCGGGCGGCCGCGGTCTCGCGGTTGCGCCACTGGGAGCGGTGCTCGGAGGCGCGTACGGAAAGGACGCCGCCGGTGAGGCGGGAGGCGAGCCGTTCGAGCGCGCGCTCCTTCCACACCGGCGGGAGGGATTCCGTGTTCGCCAGGTCGAAGCGCAGCTCGACCTGGCTGTCGCTGGTGTTGACGTGCTGGCCACCGGGCCCGGAGGAGCGGGAGAAACGCCACAGGAGCTCGGCCTCCGGGATGGAGACCGAACCGCGGATGAGGATGGGCCCGGACATGTGTCCCATGATCCCGTGTCCCGGCCCTGTCCGTCACACGCTTTTTGGCCGTGTAACGGAACCATGCGGTCCCCTGACCGCGTTGTGACCCTTGAAGGTAGCGTCGTCGGCAGCAACAACCGACATCACGGAGGGGACCTCATGGCTGTAAGCCTGTCCAAGGGTGGCAACGTCTCGCTCACCAAGGAAGCACCGGGCCTGACGGCCGTCACGGTCGGCCTCGGCTGGGACGCCCGTACCACCACGGGCACCGAATTCGACCTGGACGCGAGCGCCATCGCGGTCAACACGGGCGGCAAGGTCTACTCGGACGGCCACTTCGTCTTCTTCAACAACAAGACGTCCCCGGACCAGAGCATCGTCCACACCGGCGACAACCGCTCCGGCGAGGGCGCGGGCGACGACGAGGCGATCAACGTCAACCTCGCGGCTCTTCCCGCCGACGTCGACAAGATCGTCTTCCCGGTCTCGATCTACGACGCCGAGACCCGCAGCCAGAACTTCGGCCAGGTGCGGAACGCGTACATCCGCATCGTCAACCAGGCCGGCGGCGCCGAGATCGCCCGCTACGACCTGAGCGAGGACGCCGCCACCGAGACCGCCATGGTCTTCGGCGAGCTCTACCGCAACGGCGCGGAGTGGAAGTTCCGCGCCGTGGGCCAGGGCTACGCCTCCGGCCTGGTCGGCATCGCGACCGACTTCGGCGTGAACCTCTGACGCTGACGCCAGGCTGCTCATGTCGCCGGCCCCGGTCCGGGCGGACCGGGGC
>NZ_JBHYXC010000049.1:0-47892 GCF_042751495.1 Streptomyces sp. NPDC059373
GGCCGTGGGTACGGCCCGCATTGCGGGCCGTCAGTCCGTGCTTCGCACGGCCCGGATGATCGCATGTCAGGTAGCACTAATTTCTTCTGTAGTACGGGGAGTTGGGGCGTGCTGCGCACTTCCCAACTGGGGTGGGTCCGCTGCGCTCCCCCACCCCCGGGTCCTTCCGGCTGCGCCTGCAGGACCAGGACCCGCTACGCGGGTCGGCTGGCAGCAAGGGGTGACGGGGGCTCATCTGAGGGAGCTTCAGTGTAGTGCGTGTAAATGAATGAGATGCGGCATGTAGACTTGGTGGAATAGTGGCACACCCTCTCCCTTCACGGCCCCAGAATATGGAATGGAGATTTCCCAATGTCTGCGATTCGGCTTCGCGAGCACCAGGTGGACGCGAATTCGCGTATCCGTAAGTGGGTTGGATTTCCTGCAAGATCTGTTGTGCCGGAGCAGGGTGCCCGTGCCACCGCGGTGTCAGCGACCGGGTCCGGGAAGACGTACACGGCTGCTGCGGCCGCGCTGGACCTGTTCCGTGACGGCCGGATCCTGGTCATGGTGCCCACCCTCGATCTGCTGGTGCAGACCGCCCAGGCGTGGCGCGCGATCGGCCACCGCAGTCCGATGGTGGCGGTGTGCTCGCTGGAGAAGGACCAGGTGCTGGAGCAGCTCGGGGTGCGGACCACCACCAACCCGGTCCAGCTCGCTCTGTGGGCCGGCAGCGGTCCGGTCGTCGTGTTCGCCACGTACGCCTCTCTGGTGGACCGGGAAGACCCGAGGGACATCACCGGGAGGCGGAGGATCCGGGGGCCGATCGAGCACGCCCTGGCGGGTGGGGAGCTGATGTACGGGCAGCGGCTCGCGCCGTTCGACCTCGCGGTGGTGGATGAGGCCCACGGAACCGCTGGTGATCTTGGTCGGCCCTGGGCGGCCATCCACGACCAGGCGCGCATCCAGGCCGACTACAGGCTCTACCTCACCGCGACCCCGCGGATTCTCGCCGCGCCTCGGCCGCAGAAAGGGCGGGACGGCCAGGAGCTGGAGGTCGCGTCGATGACCTCCGACCCGGAGGGAACCTACGGCGAGCGGATCGTAGACCTCGGGCTGTCCGAGGCCATCGAGCGCGGGATTTTGGCCGGGTTCGAGATCGACGTGTTGGAGATCCGCGACCCCGACCCGATGCTGGTGCTGTCGGAGGAGGCGTTGCGGGGTCGGCGCCTGGCGCTGCTGCAGACCGCACTGCTGGAGCACGCCGCAGCCCACAACCTCAACACCGTGATGGTTTTTCACCAGCGCGTGGAGGAAGCGGAAGCCTTCGCAGCGAAGCTGCCGGAGACCGCTGCGGAGCTCTACGCCACCGAGGTGTCCGACAAGGCCCTGGAAGACGCCGCGCAACTGCCGCCGTCCTCGATGGGGGCGGAACCGTACGAGCTGGAGAGCTACCGGCACGTGCCCGCTAACCGGGTGTGGGCGCAGTGGCTGTGCGGGGACCACCTGGTCGCCGAACGCCGCGAGGTGATCCGGCAGTTCGCCAACGGCATCAACGCCGCCGGACGCCGGGTCCACCGCGCGTTCCTGTGCTCGGTGCGGGTTCTCGGGGAAGGCGTCGACATCGTCGGCGAGCGCGGTGTGGAAGCGATCTGCTTCGCCGACACCCGCGGCTCCCAAGTCGAGATCGTCCAGAACATCGGCAGAGCCTTGCGGCCCAACCCGGACGGCACGACCAAAGTGGCCAGGATCCTGGTCCCGGTCTTCCTCGCGCCCGGCGAGAATCCCGAGGACATGGTCGCCTCCTCCAGCTACAAGCCGCTCGTAGCCGTCCTGCAGGGCCTGCGCTCGCATGATGAGCGGCTCGTGGAACAGTTGGCCTCCCGCGCCCTGTCGCGGGGCCGGGAGCAGCGGCGTGTCCACGTCCGGCGCGATGCCCAGGGCCGCATCATCGCGGCCGGGGCAGCGGGCGAGGGCGCGGAGGGAGAAGGAGACGGTGAGGAGGGCCAGGAGCAGCCCGAGGCGATCGAGAGTGCGCTGATGCGGTTCTCCGGGCCGCGTGATGCCGCAACGATCGCGGCGTTCCTGCGCACCCGGGTCTACCGGCCGGAATCCCTGGTCTGGCTGGAGGGCTTCCAGGCGCTACGGCGCTGGCGGGCCGAGAACGGCATCACCGGGCTGTATGCCGTGCCGTATGACATCGAGGTCACCGTCGGTGTCACGCAGTTTCCCTTGGGGCGCTGGGCGGCGCAGCAGCGGCGCGCCTACCGCGCCGGCGAGCTCGAAGACCACCGCCGCCTCCGACTGGAGGACGAAGGGATGGTGTGGGAGCCCGGAGACGAGGCATGGGAGGGCAAACTCGCCGCCCTTCGAGGCTTCCACCGGGCGCATAACCACCTCGCTCCGAGGCAGGACGCCGTGTGGCTGGAGGAGCCGATCGGGCAGCACATGGCCAATCTGCGCCGCAAGGGCGGCCTCGGCAAAGACCCTGAGCGGGCTGCTGCCCGGGCGGAGCAGCTGGCCTTGATCGATCCCGACTGGTCCTGCCCCTGGCCGCTGGACTGGCAACGCCACTACGCCGTCCTGCGCGACCTCGTCGACGCCGACGGCACCCTGCCCGACATCCACCCCGGCGTCCTCTTCGAAGGCGACGACCTGGGGAAATGGACCCAACGGCAGGCCCGCGACTGGAAGACATTGAGCGATGCGCAGCGGGAGCGGCTGACCGGGCTGGGCATCAAACCCGCTGAACGCCCCTCTGCCGCCCCCACCGGGAAGGACGCGGCAACTGGTCCGGGCAAAGTGTCAGCGGCGTTCACGCGCGGCGTGACAGCCCTCAAGCAGTACATCGAGCGGGAAGGGCACACCACCATTCCCCGCGGACACGAGGAAATACTGCCGGACGGCACCACCGTCAAGCTGGGCATCTGGCACACCAACACCAAGAGCCGCCGCGGCAGGCTCACTGACCCTCAGCGCGCCGCGCTCGCGGAACTCGGGCTGGAGTGGGCGTAGGAGCCCCGAGTTTGCAGCTTTCCTGCCAAGCCGTGGCTGGTAACCCATAACGAGTGAGGCCGACTGACGGTTATGGGAGTTGCAGATCAACGGACCGGGCAGGGCATGGGCGGCAGGAATCGGAAGCTGGCGCCGTTAGGGGCGGGGTCGATGCTCCTGGCAGGTGGGGTGTGGCGGGTGGCACCGCTGCGGGGTGAGATGACGCAGTCGTTTCTGAGCCGGGTGGCTGCACGCTATGGCGTAGGGCTCAGGGATCTGCTGGCGGCAATCGCTGAGGTGGGCGGGCTGTCGAACGTCACGGGCCAGACGCGGGTGGACAGCGAGGTGTATCTGAACCGGCAGGCTCGGGATCGGGTGTCCCAGCTGTGCCGAGTTCCGGAGGATCATTTGCGACAGGCGCTGCCAGCCTGGGCACAGGAGGAGCCTCGAAAGCGGTTCGCCGCAGGCCCAGCAGCGCAGTTTCATCACACTGCGGAGAAGGTTGTGCCCTGGGGGCCGGCGTGTCCTGAGTGCGTGGCGCGATCAGCCGGGCGCGCCGAGGGCGCGCGCTTGTACCTGGAGCCGCAGCAGCGGGTGTGCGCGCTGCACCGTCGGTGGCTGATGCAGGTGCCGGGCACGGCCGGCCGGGTGGTGGGGTTGCCGGCGGGGGGCCAGCAGTGGGTGCAGGCCCATCGTCGTCATGCGAGGTTGCTGCGTCATTCCTCGGTGGCTGTGCAGGCGTTCGAGGTGGCTGCAGCGGTGACTGCCTCGTGGTGGTGGCAGGCGTGGCCGCGGGAGCACGTGTGGCCTTCTCGGCTGCGGAGCTTGGGCAGTGGACGGATAGATCCGGAGGTGTGGCGGGTCCTGGCGCGGGAGCTGGTGACGTACCCGGAGACGGTTGCGCTCGCCACGCTGCTGGCCGATGACGGGTTCCGGCAGTGCCTGATCGCCGACGCCCGGGGACATGTGCCGTTTCGGCTGGCTGATCTGCCGGTGCTGCTTTCGGCGGTTGCGCGCTGCGTGGGGCGCCCCTGGTACGGGGAGCAGCTGGCGGATGAGACGTCGGGGCCTTTGTTCGCGTGGGCGTATCAGTGCGTGCGGCCGCCGCGTCGCACCGGGCACGGGGAGCAGGCGCTGTGGGCGGTCGCTCCGGCGCACCGTTTGCGCCCGTTGGTTGACGAGCTCGCCGCGCGGATGTCCGTCGGGGCCGGCGGGCAGAAGGTGGAGGGCAAGAGACGGCGGGGGCTTAACCGGCAGTCGGATGAGTCCTTCACGGCCGGCCTGGCGCATGCGGGTCAGTACGTGCGCGAACACGGGAACCTTGCTGTCCAGAAGGACACCATGGTGGGGTCCTTCCGGCTTGGGGAATGGCTGCACAATGTGCAGACCAGGGCCTGGGCGCTGTCGCCGGATCGTGTCCGGGTGCTGACGGTTTTGGACCCGTGGTGGAACGTCCCCTGGTCGGTGCAGTGGCAGCGCTCGTACTACCGGGCGCGCGATCACGCCGCCGTGGACGGTTGGCCGGATGCAGCCGCAGGGTTTGCCGGGACCGCCGTGCTGAACGGTGAGTGGCTGTATCTGCAGTGCACCCAGTACGACGCTCTCCACCCTGAGCAGCAGCGTCTGCTGGCGGACATCGGCGTCACGGCCGAAGCCGCCCGTGCCGCTCGGCCGCGGCGGCCCAGCATGCGGGCGCGTTTCGAGACAGGGCTGGCGCACGCCCGGGCCTATGCCACCGAACATGGCCACCTGGCGGTCTCCGGTAAGGGGGCGGTGCACGAGGGGTATCCGCTGGGGGCCTGGCTGGGGGCCCAGCGCAGTAAGGCGCACCGGGCTGCAAAGCCCACCGAGCGCTCCCGCGCGCTTGATGCCGTCGACCCGTGGTGGAATCCGCCCTGGCCGCTGTCATGGCAGAGATCCTTCGCGCAGGTCCATCGGCTGGTGCAGGACGGACACGCGCTGGATGCGCTGCGTGGCTTCCCGGGCCTCGAAGCCGAGTCCGCGCTGTGGTTGTCGCACCAGTGCGCGGTGTACGGGAGTCTGCAGCATGATCAGCATTGCCTGCTGGCAGGTATCGGCATCACGGCTGAGGAAGCCGGCAAAGTCCCCATGACGGCGGAGGAGGCCAAGGCCGCCAGCCAGGCCGCAGCACGACTGGGTGGCTCGGCCGGCTTGGCCAGCGCCCGTTCCTTCGCCGCGGCATACCGGCACTTGGCGGTGCCCTTTGACTTCATGCATGACGATTATCCGCTGGGCCGCTGGCTGGTGGCCCAGCGCAGCAAGGAGCGCCGCCACCTGCGGGCCACCGGAACCGCGTGGCCGCCCGGGCGGCGCCTGACGGAGCTGGACCCCTGGTGGAACCCGCCATGGCACTTCCCGTGGCAGCGCCACTACCAGCAGGCCCGCACGCTGTGGCAGGAGGGCAGGCTGCTCCTGCCCGGCCAGCACGGCCCGCCCGGCGACCGGGCCGAGGATGAAGATCCGCTGATGGTGTGGTTGCGCCGGCAGTGCGCCCGGCACGATGTCCTGCAACTCGAGCAGCAGAACCTTCTCGCCGACATCGGTATCACCGCCGCCACCGCCCGCACCGTCACGGCATCCCTGACCGGTCCGGCCCTGGGAGAGGTCGGGCTGGCGCAGGCTCGTAGCTACGCGGCCGAGCACGGGAACCTGGCCGTGACCGACCGCACCCGCCACAACGGCCACCCCCTAGGAAGCTGGCTCCTGCGCCAGCGCCAACGCGCCGCCGACGGACCGCATCGAGCCCGCCCGGATCACCGCGCTCAACGCCCTCGACCCTCACTGGAACCCACCCTGGCCCCTCACCTGGCAACGCGCCTACCACCGGGCCCGCGCCGCCACCGACAGCAACACCCTGACCAGGACCGACCGCCGCTGGATCAGGACACAGGCACAGCTGTGGGACAGCCTCCACCCCGCCCAGCAACAACTCCTTGCCGCCCTCGGCACCGACGGGACTGCCGCCGTGCCCGCACCGGCCCGCACGACGGCACGCCACTACCCGCCAGGCGAGGGCCTGCCCCACGCCCGCGCCTACGCCACCCTGCACAGGCACCTGGCGGTATCCATCCATACCCACCAGGACGGGTTTCCCCTGGGGCGCTGGCTCGTGCAGCAGCGCCGCAAAGCCCGCTCAGGCCAGTTGTCCGCCCGCACCCTGCAAGAACTCACCGTCCTCGACCCGTGGTGGAACCCACCCTGGCCGTTCATCTGGCAACGTGCCTACCACCGGGCCCGCGCCGCCCACGCCACAGGCCAGCCCATCCCACCCGAGCTACGACGCTGGGTCCGCAAACAGACCACCCTGTGGGACCGGCTCCACCCGCATCAGCAGGCGCTGTTGGACAACATGGGCGTCGTGGGCCGGTCCCGCATTTTCTCCGAGAATCGCCCTTTCGAGTGAGAGCAGGCAGATTCGCGTCTTCCTGACAGCCGGTCCCCACTTCGGTGGCAGGGTGAAACGACGTGAGGGCGCAGGCAGCGCCTGGAGCAGTGCCGGCGGCCAGGAGCGCGGCCTGCCCGTGGAGGTGGCATTCACCGGACCGTCCGGCCAGGTCACCCAGCTGCCGTGGGATCAGGCGGTCGGTTCGGTGCGTTTTGAGGAACTGGCGCCGGTGGCGGCGTTCCCGGTCCTGCCTGGACGCCGGTGGGGGCCTGGATGGTGGTGGTCAGCCACCACGGGGCGGCACGTGGTGCACGGCTCCGCCACAATGCGCACCCAGTTGATGACGTTGGACCGGGACCCGGAGGTGACCGGACTGTCCGCCCGGCCGGTGCGGCTCATCTGGCGGGACCCGGCCGACGGGCGCGTACGCGGGTGGGTGCCGCAGCTCTTCGCCCGGTACACGGACGGCACCGGCCTGCTCGCCGACTGCCCCTCCAGCCCGACCGTCGGCGGAGACAGGGCGCAGCGGGCACGGGTGGTCCTGGAGGCGGCGTGCGCGCGCGTGGGCTGGTCATACCGGCGCCTCGAGCCACCTCCAGCGGTGGTGGCGGCGAATCTGCGGTGGCTGGCCGGCTACCGCCACCCACGCAATCAGGGACCGCCCAGGCTGCGGGCCGCGCTGGCCGAAGCGTTCACCGAGGCCCGGCCGTTAGCCGACGGCGTAGCTGCGGTGGGCGATTCCTTGCAGGTGCTACCGGCCGCCTATCACGCGCTGTGGTGCGGGCATCTGACGACGCCTCTTGATGAGCCGCTGCACGAGCGGGCGCTGATCTGTGCTGACGCAGACCGTGGTGAGGGCGTTGAAAGGCGGCTGAGCGACGTCGGCGGCGAGCAGGAGAAAGGTTGAACGCAGTGGGCGGCACACACGGTAAGAGCCGGCGGCCAGTGGTGGAGGTCGGCGCGCACGTCGTCTACCGGGGACAGACCTGGCAGGTCGCCGCATTGCAGGGCCAGCAGGTCTACCTGCTCCCGGAGGATGGAGCCGAAACGAGCCTGCTGCTCGGGCGGTTGTTCGCCGATCCGGGCTTCGAAGTAGTGGGCGCGCAGACGCCGGACACGGTGCCGCAGTGGGGGCTGTTCGAGACCGTTCCGCTGGCAGCCCAGCAACGGGCTCTGGCCTGGCTGCCGCACGTCCGGGAGGTGGAGACCGGACTGCCGCACGCCCCAGGCAGTCGAGAAGGCCAGACGATGCGGCCGGAGTACGACCCCGAGCAGTGGACCTTGGCTCAGCGGGATGCGGCCAAGGCACAGGAGCTGACCGCGCTCGGCT
This sequence comes from Streptomyces sp. NPDC059373, assembly GCF_042751495.1. NCBI lineage: Bacteria > Bacillati > Actinomycetota > Actinomycetes > Kitasatosporales > Streptomycetaceae > Streptomyces > Streptomyces sp. NPDC059373. Next base: position 7,710 of record NZ_JBHYXC010000049.1, read on the forward strand.
TCGCCCGGGTGACGCGTACGACGGTGGAGCGGATGCGGTACGCCTACCGCAAACAGGGCTTGTGGGGGCTGGTCGACAAACGCACGGTGCCGGCACGCGGCCGGCATCCGACGGGATATGCCGACGAGCGGGTCGTGGCCGCGGTGCTGGAGGCGCTGCGGCGCCAGCGGGGCCGGTCGAAGGGGACGGTGAAGGGGCTTCAGGTAATGGTCGGGCAGATCCTGGAGGACACGCACGGGCGCGGGGTGGTGGAAATGCCGTCACGGTCGACGTTCTACCGGCTGGTGAGTGTGCTGGCCGACCCAACCGAGCGTCCGGGACGTCCCGCACGCACCGCCACCGCCCCCACCCGCGCCTCGTCGGCGCCGGTGGTGCTGCGGCCCGGGGAGCAGGTACAGATCGACACCACCCGCCTGGACATCATGGCCGTCCTCGAAGACGGCACGCTGGGGCGGCCGGAGCTGACGATCGCCGTCGACGTCGCCACCCGCTCCATCCTGGCCGCCGTCCTGCGCCCGCACAGCACCAAAGCCGTCGACGCAGCCCTGCTCCTGGCCGAGATGGCCGTCCCCCACCCAGCCCGGCCGGCCTGGCCCCAATCGCTTCACCTGTCGCGGGCCGAGGTGCCGTATCAGCGGATGCTGTCGCTGGACGAACGACTGGAGGGCGCGGCCGCCCGCCCGGTGATCGTGCCCGAGACGATCGTCGTCGACCGCGGCAAGATCTACCTCTCGCAGGGCTTCGTCGCCGCCTGCGAGACACTCGGGGTGAGCGTGCAGCCCGCTCCACCGAGGCGGCCGCAGGCCAAAGCCGTGGTGGAGCGGACCTTCGGCGCGATCAACGACCTGTTCTGCCAGCACGTCGCCGGCCACACCGGATCCAACCCCCTGCGGCGCGGCAAGGACGTGACCGCCGAGACGCGGTGGACGATCCCGCAGCTGCAGGACTTCCTCGACGAATGGATCACCTGTGGCTGGCAGAACCGGCGCCACGACGGACTGCGCCATCCCGTCCTTCCCAAAACCGCCCTCACACCGAACCAGATGTGGGCCGCACTGATCACCATCAGCGGCTACGTGCCAGTCCCACTCACCGGGGCCGACTACCTCGAACTGCTGCCGGTGCGCTGGCAGCCCATCACCGAACGCGGCATCCGCCTCGACTACCGCACCTACAACCACGACATCCTCGACCCCCACCGCGGCCAGCGCTCCTCCGTCGCCAGCAAAGACGGCAAGTGGGAGGTCCACCACAACCCCCACGACGCCCGCCAGATCTGGGTCCGCCTCACCGACAGGCAGCTCCACGAGATCGGCTGGATCCACCGCGACCACGTCCACCAACCCTTCAACGACCAGCTCTGGCGCCACATCCAGACCGAGGTCGAACAACGCGGAGACCGCGACCAGCACGAAGCCGACCTCGCCGACGCCCTCGACCAGCTCCTGCGCCGCACCCGCAGCACCACCGGGACCGAGCAAGAAACCCGCCGCCGAAGAACCCCCCGCTCCGGAAGCACGGCAGCACAGCTGCCCGATCTGCCAGGCCAGCGGCGCCCCCTCGACACGGATACCGCACCGGCCCCGGCCCCGGAGTGGAGCGAGAGCCTTGACGACCTCATCGGCATCGACGCGGCGGCCGAGACTGGCACGAGCGAGCCGGAGGGCGCGGGCATGCGGGCGGCTGAGGCTGGCGGATACGGGCTGTGGGACGCCGAAGCGGAAGCCGAGCAGTGGTGAACACCCCACCAGACACAGGCGATGCACCGGCCAGCATGTCCCCGTCGGCGGCGGACCGGCCTCACGGTGCCGCGGCAAGCGCCGACGGCGGCCCCTCTGAGGCGCAGCAGCAGTCGGTGACCACCTGGGACGGCTTCCAGGCCTTCGCCACCACACCCATGGCGGCTCCTCCCCCACCCGGGGCGCCGCGCCGCAGCCTTGAGGAACGTCTGGCCTACCACTCGCGGTTCGTCGCCGTGCGCACCCCGGCCATCGACGCCCTCGCCAAGAACGTGCGCACCCTGATGATCCTCGGCCGCCACCAAGCCGTCACCGCACGGCCGTCGCTGATCGTCACCGGCCCCGCCGGCGCCGGGAAAACCACCGCCCTGCTCCAGGTCGGCCGCACCTGCCACCTCGCCCACACCCGACGCCACGGCGCTGCAGCAGCGGCCGGGCAGGTTCCCGTCGCCTACGTCCTGGTCCCGCCCGCCGCCAGCGCCAAGACCCTGGCCACCGAGTTCGCCCGCTACCTAGGCATCCCCATCGCCGCCGCCATGTCCCAGGCCCAGATCACCAACGCTGTCTGCCACACCTACACCGCCGTAGGCGTCCAGTTGGTGATGATTGACGAGGTACACCGGCTCAACCCCCGCACCACCACCGGCGCCCAGACCGCCGACCTGCTCAAGGACCTCACCGAACGCATCGGCGCCACCTTCGTCTACGCCGGAATCGACGTCACCGCCACTCCCCTGTTCACCGGGGTGCGCGGCGCGCAGCTTGCCGGACGCGCCTCCCTCATCGACTGCGGCGCCTTCCCCGCCCGCCTCGGCGAGAGCGAACCCTTCCGCGAACTTGTCAAAGCCATGGAGACCGCCCTCGACCTGCGCGACCACCGGCCCGGAGCCCTTCCCCAACTGGCCCCCTACCTGCATGAGCGCACCGCCGGCCGCATCGGCAGCCTCGCCCGCCTCATCCGCCAGGCCGCCATCACCGCCCTGCTCGACGGCACCGAGCGCATCACCAAAACCACTCTCGACGCGATCCGCCTGGACCACCTCGCCGAACAGCACTACCGACCCCGCACCCGGCCCCGGAGTACCAACACCTCATGAGCCGGACAGACGTCACGGCCCCTGCCACAGCAGGGGCCGGCACCCCACAGCGCATCGTCGACACAGGGGCATGGCTTCGGATCCCGTCAGCCGCACCGGGCGTGCTCCACGTACGGCCACTGCCCGGCGAAGCAACCGCCTCCTACACCCAACGCCTCGCCGACACCTACCAGCTGACACTGCCCCAGCTCCTCGACGGCACCAGCATCACCCTCCACGGCCACGGCACACCACCGACGGCCGAATTCCACCTCAACCACAACGCGGCCCACCACCTCGCTGTCCTGGCCCGCACCCCACTCCCCCACCTGACGCGCGCACTGCCCCGCCTCGCCCTCAGCCGCGCTGCAACCCACGACGCCGAAGCGGCCGCGCGCTGGAAGCGACTCAAGGCGGCGCAGCAACCCGTCCGCGCCTGCACCCTGTGCGCCCTCCACCAAAGCCGCGGCGCCACCCACACCGCCTGGGTACACCCGCCACCCCACCGGCTGCTGTGCCCGCACCACCACCAAGCCGCCCCCGACCCACGACTCGCCGCCACCGTCCGCACCCAAGCCTCGCCCGAACTCGCCGCCGCGCACCACGCCCACCGGCGCCTCCTGCGACACCCCCGCGCCCTCACCGCATGGACCACAGCGCGCGCCATCACCACCCGCTGGTACGACCACCAGCAACACCTCACCCACCGCTGGCACACCCGCCTGACCCGGCTCTGCGCGACCAACCCCCACCTGACCACCACGAGCAGCGCCTCCCCCGCACTCCTGGCACGCGACCTGGTGATCTACCCGGAAACCGTTGCCCTCGCCCGCGCACTCGCCGCCCTCCCGAACCGGCCACACCGCGACACCGGCAAAGCCCTCAACCTCATCGCCCACCGACTCGGACTGCCCCACCTCGCCAGCAACGCGAACGACCCCCTCCGGGTCTTCCTCACCCACACACGCCACTGACCAGCATCATCCGGAACCCCAAGCCCCCAGAGAGCGCAGCCACCTATAGACGCGCCACCACACCTACGAGAAAACCAAGATCAATCCCACACAATCACCGAACCGCAGGCCAAGCGCCCGAACAACCAAACCGAACGCGACCCCAGGCCACGCCACTCACGCCCGAACACGGCCCCTACCCCAGCTCCAATCTCCCAGCCAAAAGACGGGACACCAGACCAAAGCAACCCAGCTCCCTGAAGATCACTGCTCCGTCACACCAAGCGCAGCGCCGGCCGCATCCCCACAGACCGCCGCCCAACCACACCACCCACCACACACCACCAACACCCAGGTACAGAAAGGCAGGCAGACGAGGGGAAGTCAGCATGGCGCACGCGCCGAAAAGGGTCGCTGAGCAGGGGAAACGCGGAACTCACCACAGGGAGCACCGCAAGTGATGACGCCAGTGATGTTGCACGGGATGCTGCACGTGATGTTGCCAGCGGAGGTTCTTCAATGCGGGTGAGATGAAGCCCGTACGGGCTAAGGAACTCGAAGAGTTGGGGATGATCTGGTCGCATTGGGACGTCGCTTTTCAGGAAGGGCTGTCAGCGGCGGAGGGGTGGGCGGCTGAACCTGGTCACCTCCTGGCATCCACGACAGCGGTCTGGGACGGGCACCCGGTGGGGGTCTGGCTGAAGAATTTGAGGACCGCCGGTCGGCGGGCGGTGGAGATCGAGGCGCGGCGTGAGGCCGGCCTGCCGGTCGGCTCCACCACGGGCGCGCTAACCGAAGAACGCAGGGACGCGCTCGAGGCCATCGACCCGTCATGGTGCCCGGCCTGGCCGGTCGCCTGGCAGCGCTGCTACAAGCTGTGCCGCAACCTCATCGAGGCCGGCACCCCGCTGCCCACGGCCCCCGGGCAGATGACGCTGCAGGGCGAAGACCTGGGCGCGTGGGTCCAGGCCCAGCGGCTCGGCTGGGACCAACTGCTGCCCGCACAGGCCTGGAAGCTCGAGCACATGCTCCACCTGTCCCCAGCAGAGGCGTCGGAGCGGCCGCCGTCGCCCCGTACACAGGCAGACAAATGGGCGGCCAAGATCCGGGCCGCGAAGCAGTTCCACGCCCGTGAGGGCCATCTCCAGGTACCCAGGAAGCACCTCGAAGTCGTGGACGGGATCGAGCACAAACTCGGCATGTTCCTGGACAACGCCCGTAGGCGCGCCGCAGCAGCGGGTGCTGGGTGCGGGCCCAGCGCTCGAACTGGCCGCGGTCCACGCCGGCTGCCTCGCCGTACTGCCACCTGGTCTGTGCTGCTGGCACAGCCGGGTGGTAGGGCTGACCGCCGGGCGGTCGGAACAGATCAGGCACCGGCCGTAGTCCACTCCCCGCGCCACGGGCAGAGCGGTGGCCGCGTCCATGAAGGCGCGCTTGGTCCGGCCCGTCCGCTCGGCCTGCTCCCACTCCAGGTTGTGCGTGTTGCACAGGTTGTGGCTGACCCGGCGGATGCGCTCGCAACCCTCAACGGCGCACTGCCAGGCGTAGACCGGGTGCTGAGGCGGGATGGAGATCAGCGCGTCACGGAAGACCGGGTCGAACCCAGGGGCATCGATGAGGGCCGTGAGCAGTTCGAGCCGGTCGCGGCCGACGCGGGTGGCGTCGGTGCGGCCGGGCAGCAGCGTCAGCGGGATCACGGCCGGGTCCCCACACCTGCTCCAACGCCGCAGCAAAGACCGGATCGTGGACGTCCACATGGCCGTAGACCTGCTCGACGGTCGCAGCCGAGGCCCAACCGCCAGCATCACGCGCGATCACCGCGTTGCCCCGTGCGACGTCCAGCACCGCGGTGGCGAAGCAGTGCCTTGTGTCCGCAGAGGCCGTGTGCGGGTGACCCCGTGTGGTGATTGAGCAGGCGGGTCGTTGCGGACCACTTTCGCGACGCAGGCAGCCGGAGGTGTTGCATTCCGAGACCGTCGATGTGATGCGCATCACGCCCTGGGTGCTTCGGGTCGGGCATGCGCGATCATGATCGGAATGGACTCTCGTTTCCTTGGCATCGCTGAGCTGGTCGAAGCCCCTTCCGCGGCGGTCGTAGTCGACGTCATGCGTGCTTTCACAGTGGCTGCCTGGGCCTTTGCCCAGGGGGCGGAAAAGATCGTTCTTGCTGAGTCGCTGGACGAAGCCCTGGCACTCAAGGCTCGCCACCCGGATTGGGTGGCGCTCAAAGACGGTCCGCCCGCGCCCGGGTTCGACACCGTCAACTCCCCGGGCCTGCTGCGGTCTATTGACCTTGGCGGACGGACCGTTGTCCAGAAAACCACGGCAGGAACGGTCGGCGCCCTTGCGGTCAAGGAGGCGCCGCTGGTGCTGTGCGCCAGCTTCGTGGTAGCGGAGGCAACGGCTCGGCTCTTGCGGACACGCGAGTGTGGCAGTGTCACGTTCGTGGTCACTGGCGAGGATGGGCAGGCCGATGAAGATCTGGCGTGTGCTCAATACATCGCTCGGAGGACCACCGAGGCCGGGACGGATGCTGCTGAGTTCCTCCGCCGCGCTGGCGAGTCGCGCGCCGCCGCCGAACTGGCGGAAGGTGTGCGTCAAGGAGTCCATCCTGATGACGTTGCACTCTGTCTTGAGCTCGACCGGTTCCCCTTTGCCATGGTGGCGGCCTTGGAAGGCTCGCTCATGGTCCTGCGTCCGTGCGCCGTGCCTTCGTTGGCCGACGACGCCTCGATCTGATACGGGAAGGACCCCGACCGTGCCGCAGCGCGGGCCGCGCAGCTGACCGCCATCGATGCGGACTGGAACTGCCCCTGGCCACTCGACTGGCAGCGCCACTACCGCGTCCTCGCCGACCTGGTCGACGCCGACGGCATCCTGCCCGACATCCAGCCGGGCGTCCTGTTCGAGGGCGACGACCCGGGCAAGTGGCTCGCACGGCAACAGGAGGCGAGCACCTGGGCGCAGCTGTCCATCGAGCAGCAGGAGCGGCTGTCCGTGCTGGGTGTGAAGCCCGCTGCGGCCTCGCCCAAGAAGAGCGCGGCTGGCGGTCCGGCCAAGGTGTCGGCGGCCTTCACGCGGGGCGTGGCGGCCCTCGCGCAGTACATCGCGCGGGAGGGCACGGGCAGGCCGGTACCGCGCGGGCACAGCGAAGAGATCGCCGTCGACGGCGAGGCCGAACCGGTGTCCGTCCGGCTTGGCGTATTTCTGAGCAGCACCAAGGCGAGACGGGACAAGCTCACCGACCCGCAATGCGCCGCCCTCGCGGAACTGGGCGTGGAGTGGGCGTAGAGACGGATGCTGAGGGGCCGGAGGGCACCGCCGTTAGTTGCTCGTCGGCCCTGCGCCATGGCGCAGGTAGGTCAGATCGGTCCTTCGCACTCGTCAATCCAGTGCGAGGAGGCTCAGGGCTGCGAGGCGTTCCAGTGCCTGCTGGGCGGTCATCTCGTCGGAGGCCACGTGGGTGGCCGTGTTGCGGACGGTCATGTTGAGTCCAGGCGCGTACTTGGACAAGCCGTTCTGCATAGAGCTGACCGTGCGGTCGCTCGGGTCCCCGGGCCACGTCAGCACCGGGCTTTTGGCGTTGAAGACCTTCTCGTAGACGTGGGTGGCGTCCATGTTGGCCAGCCCGGTGCGGGTCTTTAGCTGGGAGGTGAGAGTCTCGGCGGCGCTTTGGACGGCGAGACGGAAGTGGCCGTCGAGCCAGAGCTTCCGGGCGGCTCCCCAGATCGTCGGGTGCATCGCCTCCACTCCGGTGGTCGGAGGGAGCTCAGCCTCCGCCTTGTCCGTCAGCGCCTCCAGGCGGCCCAGGATCTGCTCCGCCGAGTCCAGCACGTCGCCCGGTTCGAGCAGCGGCTTCGGCGTAGCGACGGTCCTCCAGGCCGCGATCGGATCCACGGGTTCGGAGAAGCCGGCGACGCCTATGTACATCCGGGTCAGGCCCGGGCCGCCGACGCGCGGCCGGCTGCGCGTGCCACCCGATCTGTGGCGGCCTGGAGCTCTTGAGGCGACACGCCTTCCCGGGCGACCGCGGCAGGTAGGAGGCCACGCCCGAAGCCGGCGTCCTTCGTCTCCGTGTGGAGCTCCATGAATGCCTTGAAGGCGTTTTTGAACTCAGTCACGGCTTCGGTGGTCTTGCGGAGGTACTCGGGGTTCCGCGAAGCGTCCATGCTGCTGATCGTGTCACGGGCCCGGAAGGTTGTTGCCCGAGTAGGGGCCGAGCCGGCGGAGCACGTGCCGCAGCGGCCGCTCAGAGGTGGCCGTCCAGGAACTTCCGTACCTCGGCGATAGTCATAGGCCCCGTGCCGTGCGCCACCGCCTCTCCCTCCTTCAGCAGGACGTAGGACGGGGCTCCGGTGATCCCGTATCGCTCGGTCGCAGCCGGACAACGCGTGATGTCGGCGCGGACGACCGTCAGGCGGCCCGTGTAGTCGTCGGCGATGCCACCGACGACGAGGTCCATCACCCGGCATGGCTCGATTGCCTTGGGCCATGTCCCGGTGAAGTATGCGAGGACCGGAACTCCGCTCATCCCGAGGATGAAATTGAACTCCGCGTCCTCACGGGGGCGGTGAACCCGCTTCGCCATGGAAGCTCCTGACCTCACGTTCCATCATTCCATCCCCATCATCCCTCGCGCGGTGTGCCAGGCCGGCCCGGCCGGTCGTCCGGCTGACCTGTCGGAAGGGAGGCACGGGGCCATCGCAGAACCACGGTGGTCCCCGGCGCCAGCGGCCCGGCCCCCCTGGTGACCCGGCCTGGCCGCCCCGCCGGTCACCCAGTTGCAGCCCACCGCGCGCCCGTGGGTCAGCTCGTGCCAGGACAGCGCCCTCCACGACGACATGAAAGCCGTTTTCCAGGGCATAGCAGCCCAAATCACCGACCAGATGCTCGATGAGCGCGTCGACGAGCGGGCCGGTGCGCATCGTCCACCGGATCCAGTCGAGCCGTATCCGCCACCGCGCTTCTCAGAGACAGCACCCCCGACGGGCTTCCCGAGGCCTTGTCCGGTCTTCACATCAACCCCCGGTCTCAGCCGGCTGATACCGCTCTTCCCCGGGCCGCATGAGCCAGCTGACGGCACCGAGAACGAGACACGAATCCTGGACCGCTCGCGGACGCGGTCGTGGACGGTCGAAGTACGCGTCAGCTGACCCGAAGACCGACCGCCAGCGTCAGTTCAAGGACCCGGTGTGGCGATGCGAGATCCGGAAACAGCTCCCGCAGCTGCGACATCCGGTACCGGACCGTCTGGGGATGGACGAACAACGCCGCCGCCACCTCGTCCCGCCTGCCCTGGTGCAGCAGCCACGCCCGCAGCGTCTCCTCCAGCCGCCGTGCGGTCGCGACAGGCAAGGTCCGCAACGGTGCGAGGGCTCGGGCACGCAGGTCTGCGAACGCGTCCACGTCGGCGCTCAGCACCAGCTCGGGCAGGTGGTCTTCGGTGTCGCGAATATCAAAGGAGAGGGAGCGCGCGCGTACGGCTCGTGCGTACGAGGCGGACGCACGAGTCCATGGCCGGACCGGGCCGACCACGGCGGTGCGGTCGGTCAGCTGCCGCAAGAGATGTGATCGGTCGGCATCGGGGACGAGCAGCACACCGGTGGCGTCCGGCAGATCGTCGAGGACGAGGGTGCTCGGGTCGAGCGCGCGGTAGGCGGGCCGGGCCTGGGCGGCGGGCAGCAGGACCGCGGTCAGCGAAACCGGAGGCTGCCACCCGGCCCGTTGAACAGAGGCCAGCAGCACGTCCGGGCTCGCGCCGGCGAGGAGGTCGCGGGCCAGGTGTTCCAGGTGGCGCTCGTGGACCCTGCCCCAGGCGGCCAGTTCGTCGGCGTGGCCCGCGGCGCTCGCGGCGGAGAGCTCGTCGATGTAGGCGAAGGTCAGCTCGGCGAACTTGGCGACCTCGGCGGCGGGCAGACCTGCGGGTACGGCACCCGCTGCCAGGCATCGCCAGGCCACGCGGGCGCCGACGCGGTAGGCGCTGAGGAGGGCGTCCATCGAACGGCCGTCGCGCACCTCGCCGCGGCCCAGCTCGTAGGCTGCGTCACCGGCATCGCCGCCTGTGGCGTTCCCGCTCGCGAGGTCCAGATAGTGCCCCAGGGCGGTGCGGACGGCTCGGCGGATGGTGCCGCCCATGCGGCCCGAAAGGGCGTTGGCGTAGGGAGGGACCTCGTCGATGATCGCCTGGACGACCTCGTCGGCGGTGCTCTTCAGCGCGGCCCGAAGTGCGGTGACCGTCGTCTCACCCAGGACCAGTTCGCTAGCCCTCCGGATTGCATGGCTCACATTTTGTTCCCTACGAACAATTAAGCCGACCAGATTTACGTCCTGCGGTCAGGACTTTACACCTTGAGGCGCAGCAAGCTGGAATCATGACAAGTGCAGCCCTCCGCAGCAGGGCGTGGAAACTGCTGGAGATGGTCACGACGCCGCTGCTGCCGTCGGACTACCTCGACCTGGTCAGCCCGCTGCGTGCGGGCGCTGACCTGCGTGGGCGCATCGAGGCCGTGCACCCCGAGACGGGCGACGCCGCGACCATCGTGATCAGGCCGGGACGGGGCTGGCGCGGCCACACAGCCGGTCAGTACATGCGGATCGGGGTCGACGTCGACGGGGTGCGCCTGTGGCGTGCCTACTCCATCACCTCGCCGACAAACCGCCAGGACGGCCGCGTCACGATCACCGTGAAGGCGATCGAGGACGGCAAGGTCAGCAACCACCTGGTCCGCAGGGCGAAACCGGGCACGCTGATCCAGCTCGACCAGCCAACCGGTGACTTCGTGCTGCCGCAGGCCAAGCCCGCCAAGGTGCTCTACCTGACGGCCGGCAGCGGCATCACGCCCGTGATGGGCATGCTGCGCGACATCGAGTTCGACGACGTCGTCATGGTCCACTGCGCGCCACAGCCGCAAGACGTGATCTTCCGCAACGAACTGCACGACCTGGTCGCGGACAAGAAGCTGCGGCTCACCGAGGTGCACACCGACACAGACGGCATGCTCGACATCGCCCGTCTCGACGAACTCGTGCCCGACTGGGCCGAGCGCGAGACCTGGGCTTGCGGGCCCGCGGGCCTGCTCGACGCCGCCGAAGAGCACTGGACCGAGCACGGCGTACAAGAGCGCCTGCACACCGAACGCTTCCGCCCCAGCATCGTCGTCTCCGGCGACGGCGGCGAGGTCACGTTCAGCGCCACCGGCAAGACCGTCGACGCGGACGGCGCCACGCCGTTGCTGGACATCGGCGAGGAGGCCGGCGTGCTCATGCCCTCCGGGTGCCGCATGGGTATCTGCTTCGGCTGCATCACGCCGCTCAAGGCGGGCGCCGTGCGCGACCTGCGCACCGGCGAGATCACCGAGGCCGAGCCGGGCGTCCTCATCCAGACCTGCGTGTCCGCCGCGGCGGGCCCCTGCGACATCGAACGGTAGGAGCACCTTGACCGCCACCGACCCCACCGCCCACCTGACCGCGGAGCAGATCGAGGAGCTGGGCCGCGAGCTGGACGCGATCCGCGACGAGGTGATCGCCGGCCGCGGCGAGAAGGACGCCGCCTACATCCGCAAGGTCATCTCGGCGCAGCGCAAGCTCGAGCTGGTCAGCAGGGGCGTGCTGCTGTTCTCGATCTTCCCGCCCGCGTGGCTGCTCGGCACCGCCGGTCTGTCCGTGGCGAAGATCATGGACAACATGGAGATCGGCCACAACGTCCTGCACGGCCAGTGGGACTGGATGCGAGACCCGAAGATTCACTCCACCACCTGGGAGTGGGATCACGTCTCACCGTCCGAGCAGTGGAAGCACTCGCACAACGAACTGCACCACACGTACACCAACGTGATCGGCAAGGACAACGACCTCGGCTACGGCATCATGCGCGTCGACGAGGACCAGAAGTGGCACCCGTTCCACCTCGGCCAGCCGCTGTGGAACTTCATCAACGCCTGCTTCTTCGAGTACGGCATCGCAGCGTACGACCTGGAGCTCGGCAAGAACCTGCACAAGCGCCGCCGCAAGAACCCGCAGTTCCGCGCGCGGGCCAAGGCCGTGGGCCGCAAGATCCGCAAGCAGGTGCTCAAGGACTACGTGATCCACCCGCTGCTGTCGGGCCCGTCGTTCCTCACCACGCTCGCCGCCACGTTCACCGCGAACCTGGTCCGCAACATCTGGACCCACTCGGTGATCATGTGCGGGCACTTCCCCGAGGACGTACAGGTCTTCGAACGCCAGTCGATCAAGGGCGAGACGCACGGCCAGTGGTACCTGCGCCAGATGATGGGCTCGGCGAACATCAGCGGCACCAGGGCCATGCACTTCATGACCGGCAACCTGTCCCACCAGATCGAGCACCACCTGTTCCCGGACCTGCCGAGCAACCGGTACGCCGAAGTCGCGGTGAAGGTGCGCGCGCTGTTCGAAAAGTACGAGCTGGAGTACGTCACCGGGCCACTGCCCAAACAGGTGGTCTCCGCATGGCGCAAGGTCTTCCGGCTCTCGCTGCCGAACAAGAAACCCAAGATCAAGACGCCGGACCGCGAGCAGCAGCTCATCGCGGCCTAATTCCCGGTACTGGTTCAGACCTTTCGGCCGTACCGGCGGCACCGCCGGGTTCGGTGAGATCCGCTGCGGACGGTGGGCGACCGCGACATCAGACCGTACGACACGGGATCCGGGCAGCCCGGTGTCCGACTGCGCTGCCTGGACGTGCGCCAGGAGCTCAGAGCCTGTTTTTGATCCCGGGAGCGGCCTCGCGGTCTTGACGCTCGACAGTGAACTGTCGCCAGGGTCCTGATCTTGACGCTCGACGGTGTGCTGCGGCTAGGGTCGCGATCATGACGATCAAGGGTGTGTTGTTCGACGCGTCCGGGACCCTGCTGCGGATCGAGTCAGCCCAGAGCTGGCTGCGCGGGGTGCTCGACGACCGTGGCATCGAGGCCTCTGACGAGGAGGTACGCCTGTACGGGGAGCGGCTCGACGCCGTGGGGGCCGTACCCGGTGGCACGCCGCCACGGGTGGTGCCGGATCAGCTGGCCGCGGTGTGGCAGGCGCGCGACAGCAGCGAGGAGGCGCACCGTGCGGCGTTCACCGGTCTGGCGCGGCAGGCGGAGCTGCCCTGGGAGGGCCTGTACGACGCGCTGTACGAGCGGACGTTCCAGCCCGCCGCGTGGCGGCTCTACCCGGACGCCCTCGACGTGCTGCGGGGACTGCGCGAGCGGGGTGTGCGGATCGCGGTCGTGAGCAACGTCGGCTGGGACTGGCGGCCGGTTTTCGACGCGCTCGGCCTCACGCCGTACATCGACGCAAACATATTCTCGTACGAGGTGGGGGTGGACAAACCCGATCCACGGATCTTCCGGCTCGCCTGCGACCAGCTGGGCGTCAACCCCGCCGAAGCACTGATGGTTGGTGACGAGCGGCAGAAGGACGGCGGGGCCGAGGCGGTCGGGTGCCGCTACCTGCCGGTGGAGCACCTTCCGGTAGAGAGCCGACCGGACGGGCTGCAGGCTGTGCTCGGGATGGTGGCGTGACGCTGCCGCTCCGTTCGTCAGAGGTGGTTATTGATCCTCGGGGCGCCCCCGTCTCCGACGATGCATAGGTCAAGCTGCTTCTGGCATCACGTAGCCGTGGGTTGCGTCGCGGCGTTCGGCGGGACGGGCGTTGCGGCGGGTGAGGCGCCTCGTCATGAGCGTGATTGCTGACCAGGTGATGAGCGCTTCGCTCATGTCGGGAAGGCGTTCGTGGTCGCGGCAGTGGCGGCGGGACCTCATGATCCACGACCAAGATCGTTCTACTGCCCAGCGGCGCGGTAGGACGATGAGGCCCTTGGCGTCCGGTGGGCGGCGGACCGTTTTGACGGTGATGTCGAGGTACTTCTTCGCCCAGGGGATGAGGTTGTTCTTGGCGTAGGCGGAATCCGCCCAGACGATGGCGATTTCGGGGTGCATCAGGGCGAGGCGGAACAGCAACTCCCGGGCGACCAGGGAGTCCTGGGCGTCGGCGGGAGTGACCATGACCAGCAGGACGAGACTGCGGTGGTCGCAGATGAGGTGCCGCTTCCGCCCGTTGATTTTTTTCCGCCGTCCCATCCCCGGGTCGCCTGGCTGACGGTCTCGGATGCCTTGATGGACTGGGAGTCGACGATGACCGATGCGGTCTGGGGTGTTTTGCCCGCGGCGAGGCGGATGCGGCGACGAAGCTGGTCGCGGATGACACCGAGGATACCGGCGGCGGCCCATCTCCTGGCGAACCCGTAAATCGTGCGCCAGGGCGGGTAGTCGGCAGGCATAGCACGCCATTTTATGCCGTTATCAACCAGATAGCGTATGCCGTCGACGATCTCCCGGCGGGGCCACCGTTCTGGCGCCCCGCCCTTGGATGTCCGGCAGGCCGGGATCGGCAGCAGCGGTTCGATGAGGGCCCATTCTGCGTCGCTCATGTCCGAGGGATAGCGGGAAGTACGCATGCGAGAAGGCCAGGGGGCCGGCCCGTGGGGAATGCGGATGGGCGGACCGGGCCGGCCCCTCTGGCCTCCTTCGTGTGAGGCGGACCACCTCTCTTTTGGGGTTACGGTTCTGCGGGTGGGCGATCATGTCGAGCGAGCTCTGGATGGCGTTCGTCTGGGCGCCGATGCAGGCCACCCAGCGGCTCTTGGGAAAGAGCCGCGCATGCCCTGACAGAATCCCGTTGATCACGCTGCTGATCTGGGTGGCCTTCACCTCGGCCCAGTGCCTCTCCCACTCCTCCAGCTCGTCGGCGTCCTCGCAGAAGTGGTAGCCGGCCTGGAACGACCACAGCAGCGGCGGCCACCCCTTCTCGCCGGCGAGTTCGTGGTAGGCGGCGAGCCCGCGCACGATCTGCGACCTGGACAGTCGGTGACCGCCATCAGCCTCGGCTTCTTCAGCCCGGCCAGTGCGACCTCCATCAACGCGAGACGGATCGCATCGGCGTGACGTGCGGATGAGGGCGAACGGCGCCGGTCGCGCTCCCTGCTGGAGCGCGGCATGGCTACTGGCCTCTCAGAGGTGGTTTGTGCCACGGTCGGTGGTGATCCGTACCTTTGCGCGCGGCGCCAGGTCGTCGGTCGCGGTGGTGCCGGCAACAGCTGCGCGGGCGACATTGGAGGGACGGCGGCCGGGTTCGTGGAACAGGGGGATACGGCCGGGTAGGAGCACTCACCAAGTGGGGGCCTCCAGCGTGCCGGTGCCGGTGCCGGTGTGGACCAGGGTGCAGGCGAGACCGCCGCTGATGCCGGTGCGTCGCGGGCCCGTCGCGCCGACGCGAGCGGCGGTCATGAGGGCGGCGAGCGCAACTCGGGCAGCAGCCTCGTTCAGCCTCTGGCCGGGCACTGCGGACAAGACCGCGGCGACCGCGGCCGTGTGTTCGGCCTGCCGACGTGCCCGGGCTGCGGCCACCTGCGCCCGTACCGCCGTGTCGTCGCGGGGTGCGGTGCCCCGGCCGCGCGGGCCGGAGCGGCCTGTGGTGCGCAGCAGTGTCGGGACCGGCACCTGCGGCCCGCCGCGCCAGGACGGGTTGCGGCCGGCTTCGTCCTCGTCGGCCTGGCCGTAGAGCTTGCGCCAGGAATGATCGCCTGTCGCGGCCTGGAAGATCTGTACCCCCATGCCAGGGACCAGCACTGCTCGGGCGAGGGAGAGAGCGCGGGTGCGGCTGGAGGCTGTTCCGGCTGACGAGTGCAGTCGGCGTAGGTTGGCATGCATACTCGGCAGCGTTCGCACCAGGCGCAGCGAAAACCGTGCTGCGCGTCCGGTGCGGGCGTCGAACCAGGCGTGCAGTCCCTCCCAGTCCCCGATGCGGCCGCCACGGGAGGCGGTGAGCGCGCCGGCCGCGATGAGGTCACGGGCCTGGGAGGCATCGACCGCCGCCTGGGCCAGGGGGGCGAACCACGGCACCAGAGCCGTCAGGGCCACCGCGGCACGGGCGGAACCGGAATCGAGCTCGGCCGCAACGCGGGTGGCGTAGTCGACCAGCAGTCCTTTGAGATCTCCGGTGCGTTCCTCATCCAGATCGAACCGGTCGGCCAGGGCCATCAACGCATCCTCAGCACCGACCAGGGCAGCGTCCAGATCGTCGTGGCTGGTGAACACCGCACTCACCGCTTCCACACACGCGGCGTCAAGATGGCCTGCGGCAGGTTCTCTCGTATCCAATGCGGCGGCGAGGGATTCAAGGTGGGTGACTATGCGGTTGAGCGACACGATCGGGATCTCCCGGACCGTCGCTGTCCCGGCCAGGACCTGCCGGTAGAAGCGCTGGACGTGCCGCCCGGCAGGGCTGGCGGTGTAGCGCCAGTTTCGCGCCAGGATCTCCACATAGCGGCGTGCGCGGCTGGTGTCCGACCGCACCGAGACCGCACCAATTTCTTTGAGGGCGTCCAGGCGCGTCTCCACCACGTGCGCGTCCAGGCGAAGTCCGGAGCCAAGGAGCGCCGCCGTGACCTCGGCAGCCGTCAGATCGGTCACCGATCCTTCAAGCACATCCATGATCGCGATGTACTCGTCGGACTCACGGCGCACCAGGTACCCCACGACCCGCCGGGCATCAGACACACCATCAGCCCCAGCAAAATCCGGCTCTTCTTCCGTCACCACTCCCCCTCCACGCCGTCAGGGGCTACGCCTCCCCCGTCTCGTTTCTGGAAAGTAGACGGCACCACTGACAACGGCCCCCGAATCCGCAAATTCGAGGTTTTCCCCTTCTCCTTACGTGACTTGAATTCGTCGCCGCCAGTCACTGCTCAAGAACCGATACCGATCCGCATCAACATCATTCCGCCTCCGGAGAGACCCCCGAAGAGCCTCCGAGCTGTACCAATTGATGTCTGCGTAAGCTCCTTCGCCACGATCATCGCGCTGGGACGGCGCAACAGAACGTGGCCGTGACACAGAGGACTCACTGAGTCGTATCCAGCCAGATTTGCACAACGAGCAGCCAGCAGCAGGTACGGAAGAGCAAGGCCACGCTACCCATGAAAAATATTCGATAAAAAGTTCGAATTTGAAAGTTTTGGGACGTCCCCAACGCCCACGATTGCCGCCAGACTTACCGCCACCCATTTCCCTGAGGAGACTGCCGCCGCCGCTGCACAAGAAAGCGCCGGCGCGACCTGGCGAGCTGCTCCCCCACGAGGACACACCACTTGGCGACACGGTCCGAACCTCCCGATCTCCGTGACCAGCGCCGCGCCGCCCGCGCGCTCCTGGCGCAATGCCAGTGACGTCCGGGAGAAGGCTGTCCAACGGGCCGTCCACCAACTCCACATACGCGTGCCCGAAGCTCGGGCCGCGATCCTGTCGTCGTGAACGGCGCCGTACAGACGCCGCACCCCGACTTCCTCCTGGACGCCCTGGAGCGGCGGCGCGGCGTAAAGCGCCAGCTCACCGTTTGGGCTTCTGAGGGATCACCGGTGCAGGCGCGGACGAATCTGCGCCTCTCGCGATCCCGCCGCGTGCACTGTGCTCCGCTGTGGCGGTGGTACAGACGAACTCGGGACCAGTCAGCAGAAGCCGGGCACCGGCCGCGGGGGCCCTTCGGGTCTCCCCCGTGACCGGAGAAACGACGTGGTCATACCTATCGCGGGTGGCCGGCCGGTACGGGATGGATCCGGGCGCGCTGCTGCCGCGGTGGGACTGGACGGGATCGCGGCCCAGGGACGACTTCGGCGGCTTCCGGGACGACGCCGAGGTGCTGCTGAACACGTCTGGGCGGCAGGTGCCGGCGCAGCTGGGCGGGGTCGGGCAGCAGGACCTGGCGCGCGCCCTTCCCGCGTTCGCCGACGGCCCGCAAGCACGCGAGGAGGAGCCGGAGGATGCGGCGCGCGGCCGGCGGGGGATCGCTTCGTCCGGCCCGCACGGCCCGGTGGCGTACAGGTGCCGGCTGTGCACGGCGGCGCGTACCGGGCAGGACACCGTGGTGGTGCGGTACCTGACGCCGTGGCCGCGGGTGTGCGGCCGCCACCAGCGGTGGATGCTGACCGCCGGGGGGGGGCCACCGCCGCTCCAATCTCGACCTGCGGCACGCGCCGCAGGTCGAGGCCACGCAGCGGGCGTGGCCAGGGGTGGCTCGGCAGGCGGCCGCGGCCGGTGTCGAGCCGGGGCGGGTGTTCGCGCTGGCCCACCCGGTGGTATGCGCGTGGTGGGAGCAGGCACTGGGCTGGGAGCAGGACCAGCCCATGACCCGCACCACTGCCCATGCCTCGGCCACTGCCGCCGGCTCGGCGAAGCCGGACGGCCAGACGGCCCGCACCGGCCGGCAGACCACCGCCGACCTGGCCTTCCTCGCCCGCGCCATGTAGGCACCCGCTCTACTGGACGCCGCCGAACGCCTGGCCGAGCGCGCCCAGGCCGAAGCCTGGACCCACACCGAGTACCTGGTCGCCTGCCTGCAGCGCGAGGTCTGCGCCCGCGACAGCCACGGCGGCGAGGGCCGCATCCGCGCCGCCCGCTTCCCCGCGATCAAAACCATCGAGGAGCTAGACCTCACCCACTTGCGCGGCCTGACGCGACAACAACTCGCCCATCTGGGAACATGGGACTTCATAGCGGCCAAGGAGAACGCCGTTTTTCTGGGGCCGCCGGGGACCGGCAAGACGCACCTGGCCACCGGCCTCGCGGTCCGGGCCTGCCAGGCCGGCCACCGCGTCGCGTTCGCCACCGCCGCCCAGTGGGTCGACCGCCTGGCCGCCGCCCACCAGGCCGGGCGCCTCCAGGACGAGCTGGTCAAGCTCGGACGCTACCCGCTGATCGTGATCGACGAGGTCGGCTACATCCCCTTCGAGGCCGAGGCCGCGAACCTGTTCTTCCAGCTCGTCTCGAACCGATACGAGAGGGCCAGCGTGATCGTCACCTCGAACAAGCCTTTCGGCCGCTGGGGAGAGACCTTCGGCGACGAGACCGTCGCCGCCGCCATGATCGACCGACTCGTCCACCACGTCGAGGTCCACTCCCTCAAAGGCGAGTCCTACCGCATGCGAGGCCGCGAACTCGGCCGCAGCCGCACGACCGACAACGACTGAACAGGAAGTCCAGATGAGCTGGAACCCCTACGACCGTCTTCCCCCAGCGGCCTCCTTCTCACTGACCAGCAGCGACCTGCGCGACGGCGAGAAGCTGGCGATGCCACAGGTCAGCGGCATCTTCGGCGCCGGCGGCCAGGATGTTTCCCCGCAGCTGGCCTGGAGCGGCTTCCCGTCGGGGACGCGGAGCTTCGTGGTCACCATGTTCGACCCCGAAGCGCCCACGGTCGGCGGCTTCTGGCACTGGGCCGTGGTGAACATTCGCGGCAACGTCACCCAATTGCCCGCCGGCGCCGGCGACGAGTCCGGCCCGGGACTTCCACCGGGCGCCTTCCAGCTCCCGAACGACGCCAGGACGAAGCGCTACGTCGGCGCCGGACCGCCGCAGGGCACCGGGAAACACCGCTACATGTTCGCCGTCTTCGCCCTCGACATTCCGAGCGTCGACATCGACAGGGAAGCGACGCCCGCCTGGCTGATCTTCAACCTGCGCGGCTGCACCCTCGGACTCGCCCACCTCACAGGCTGGTACGAGAGATAGGCCTGGAACGAACCACCGAGACCACACGGTGGCCCACGACTGAACCGTTCAGACCGGCCCGAAACTGAGCCGTCGCCGACACGGACGGTGTTCAGTCTCCGTGGGAGCGGGGGCGTGGCAGCCAGCGCATATCGAGGGCTTGGAGCGCATCGAGCTGCTCCCGGGTCAGTGCCCCCGGGACTCGTCGCTTGTCGGCGATCCATCTGCCGAGCAGGAACTTGGGGCCGTCCTGGTGGCAGGCATACGCGAAGGGGACGTCGGGGTGCTGGTGTGCGCGCCAGAAGGTGCGTGCTGCGCGCAGGCCGCGGACGAAAGCCCATTCCGACGCGCCCCGGGGGCGGCGGAGCAGGAGGGCAAGGGGGTGCTGGCCGTCTTGGCGGAGGCGTTGAGGTACAGGTGGGCCCTGACCGACCCGGGCAACTTCCTCATCCCCGAGGCATCGGACGAGATCCTGACGGTGGTCCTCAGCGCTGTGCGCGAGGACGAGCGGGACGGCTACCCACAGCGTCTGGAGGCGTTCACCGAGCAGCACCGTAAGCGCCTGGAGGAGCTGCTGCGCGCGTACGGGCCGGGCAAGTCGGCCAGCCCGAAAGCCTGATCATCTGCGAACGAATGGAGGCTGTCCCGTTGGTGCGCCTTCTGCGTCGGGCCTATTCGGACTGGGAGAACTGCACGTCAGGCGACCGCCGTCGGATGCCGGAGCCGCCAGAGTGGCTGCGCAGGACGATCGGGAGTCAGCTCGTTCCGTTTCTGCTGAACTGGCGCATGACCCTTGATCACCTTGCGAGCTCCGGGCGCAACAGTCACCTGCCGCTCGGAGGATTTGGCCGGGGACGCAGCGGCTTCGTCGTGGCCGCGGGTGAGCGGTGAACGACGACGG
Organism: Streptomyces sp. NPDC059373; assembly: GCF_042751495.1. NCBI lineage: Bacteria > Bacillati > Actinomycetota > Actinomycetes > Kitasatosporales > Streptomycetaceae > Streptomyces > Streptomyces sp. NPDC059373. Next base: position 27,921 of record NZ_JBHYXC010000049.1, read on the forward strand.
CCGAGGTCTCTGCGTGTGGTGCGGCCGGGGGCGGGTCCGCTTCTCTAGGGTGGGCTGGTGAACCGCCTCCTGCCGTGGCCGCGAAGAGACCCGCTCGGTCGGCCGCCATCGCGGACGGACTACGCAGGTGCTCTCTACGGGTCCCTGCTCGCCGCCTCTGTCATCGTCGCGGCCAGCGCGGTCGGTGACTTCCCCCGACTCCAGCTCGTGGTGCTGCTCCTCGTGACCGGCCTGGTCTTCTGGGCCGCGCACGTCTATGCCCACCTTGCCGGCGAACGGCTGGCCGGCCAGGGCCTCGGCTGGGCCGAGGCACGACGGGTCGGGCGGCGCGAGTGGCCGATCGCCGAGGCGGCGGTACTGCCCGCCGCGACGGTGGCGCTGAGCCCGCTCCTGGGGCTGGCGCTGAGCGGTACGGCGTGGCTCGCGCTGGCGGTCGCCGTGGCACAGCAGGTCGCCTGGGCCTGCATCGGTGCTCTGCATGCCGGCGCGTCCCGTGCCCAGGCGGCCGTCGAGGGGATGGTCAACCTCGTCCTTGGGTTGGTCATCGTGGCGGCGAAGGCAGCCCTCGGACACTGAACGTGATTCTGATCCACACTCTGTCTGTGGAGCAGTGACCGGGCGTCACGGGCGCCTGGAAGGATGGCTGTTCGTGTGACTGCAGCGTGCTCTGGGCCGTCTTCTCCCATCTTTCGACGGTGATGGTGGAGGAGGTCGTGGTGCACGACGGCGTGATCACCTTCCCGGCGCGTACCGCGACGCAGCAGGCCGTCCGTCCGGGGTGCGGGACAGTGCCGGGCCGTGTCCACGACGGGTACCGGCAGCGCTCGGCGGAGGTGGCGGATGTGGCGGGATCCGGGCACCGGACCCTGATCGACCAACTGGTGAGCCGGTGCGTTTACCCAGCCCGGGACTGTGATCGCCAGACCATCGTCGAGCAGGTCGACGGGCTCACCGAGCGGTTCGCCCGGCGCACAGCTCCGCTACACCGGGCACTGGAGAGGAACGCGCCGGCCCTCGCCGGGCGGCCGGCGCCCCGGCCGGCCGCGCACCTGTCGACCCCGACAAGCCCGAATTCGCCGCTCAGACTCCTGCGAAGGCTCCCCGATGAACCGGTCGGCACCGCGCCGCTGCGCCCTGGGGGTCGCCCCGCTCGTGTTCTACCGCGAGGCAGTCCGCCTCGCCCAGGCACTGGCTGTACGGGAGCGCCAACGCCTGCGGCACACCCTCGCCCAGGAAGAGGACGACAGTTGGCTGGAGCGGGTCGCACTGCTTCTGGACGAGTGGCACATGCCGGTGGCCATGGCATTGGGCCTTGTCGAAATCTGGGCAGTGCCGAACCCCCTGCTGCCCGGGCCACGCCGCACAGGACCACCCCCGCAAGACCGGCCGGCCCGCGGCCGCTACCGGCGCCTGCCCATGGCCGCCCCGCACACCAACGGGATGCTGGAGGCGACGCTCGGCAAACGGTCCTGCCTGCCGTGGCAACTGGGCGAAATGATCACCACCGAGTTGCTTCCCGCGCCCGGGGGCTGGCGCCTGGGCGGCCGCGCCTGACACTCGACCAGCCACCGGCCCTGCGCTCTCCTCGTCCTTCCCGCCATAAGACGGGCGGCCTGATGCCTACAGGAGGCCGACTTCCACGGCGCGGTCACGCAGGGTACGCAGGCTGGTGCGCACGCCGTTGTCGTCTTCGACCTGCCATTCGTTCATGCCCTGGCAGGTCTTGGTGCCGCGGGCAACGGCGCCGGCTTCGTCGGCCCGGCCGTAGGGGGTACCTCCGGTCGCAGCGAGGATGATTCCGCCGTACTCGTCGATGGTGGCCCAGTGGTCGGTGGAGCGGTAGGTGAGGACGATCCGGGTGCCGGCTGTGAGGATCTGCGCATCGACCATCTTGGCGACATCGGTGCGACGGCCTCCAGCAGTCGGCCTGCGCCGGGGGGCGTTCTGGCGGGCGGGGCGGGCGGGCTCGTCGCGGTAGTTCGATGTGGGCGGCAGGCTGACGGGCAGGCCCAGGCGTTCGGGGTCCCAGATGTGTGTGAACAGGGTCAGGTAGAGCTGCTGCCGGGTGGTGACCACCGTGGTCATGGTCTCCCGGGGCCCGAAGGAGCGGAGGGTCTTGTCGAGCTGGTGCGACTTGATGAAGTCGCGCAGCAGCGGGTTCCGGCGATCGTAGCCGGGGGCGATGATGCCCAGCAGGACATTGCTGCGGGCGTAGAGGGCGGCTTTGTCGTGCAGGGGCAGGTCGTTGATGCTGGAGTTCTCGCGGCCCATCAGTAGGCCGAGGCCGCCGAGTTGGTTGCGCAGGCTGCGGAAGACGACCTCGTTCCTGAGTCCCTCCTCCACGCGGTGAGGGTGGTTCGCCCAGAGGTGTTCGATGTGGAACTGGTCCCGGTCGAGGTAGGCGAGCGCATCGTGGGGCCGCTTGCACGCCTCTTCGACGTAGGCGGTGGCCCGGGCCAGCAGATAGCGGATCTGGTGGGCGTTGTTGCCCCGAAGCCCCAGGGTGACCGCGTCCTCTATCGCACCTCCGTCGTGCAGGACGAGATCGCCCAGCGCGGAGGCGACGTCGGAGACGTTACGGCACCTGCGCAGGAGGGGGACGAGGGTGGTGTGGACCAGCGTGTCGGCGTCAGTCGATTGGACGGGCAGGTCCTGCAGGACCCGCAGGGCATACCAACGGTCCATGTAGGCGGCGACGAGGCGGCCTTTGTCCTTGGCGTCGGAGGGCTGGTCGTCGGGGTTGATGACGGCGAGGACGGCGACTGCCTGGTTACTGAGGCCGTTGCGTTCGTTGAAGAGCACGGTCTCCAGGCGGTCGCCGTCCTTCTTGAGGGCACGGCTGGCCGCCAGGAAGGGCCGGTACAGCCTGGCCGACTTCAGCAGGTTCTGGACGAACTGCAGGAAGTTGTCGGGACGTTCGGGGACCAGGCCCAGGTGGGCGGCGTTCTGGCGGACCCACACATTGAGGTTGGTGGCGATCTGCCGACGGTCGTCGTCCCGGCCCTCGCGTGCGCAGCGGGCCAGGAGGTAGGCCTTGATGAAGCGGGAGGCCGCTACGGGGTCCTCTCGGTCGGTGATCAGCTCCCTGAGCATCTCGTGCCACTGGGTGTTGAGCTGGTCCTCGCCTGATCCGACGTGGGAGAGCAGGTGGCTCTTGAGGAGGTCGATGGCGGTGAGGCGGGCGCCGCGGTCGTTCATCGTCTCGAACATGCGGTAGCCGTGGTCGGCGCCGGCCGCCCGGATCCCGACCAGGACCACCCGGTCCAGCAGCCACTCGGTGAAGCGGTGCAGTTTCTCCGCGTCGAGCTCTTCCACGAGCTGGGATTCGATCTGCTGGCTGCGCGCCCACAGATTGCGGCGGGACAGCGAGTCCCCAAGGGCTGTTTCGTACTTGCGGCCCTGGCTGACTGCCCGCAGGACCGGGTCGTGATCGCTGATGCCTACCGAGAACTGGTCTCCGTCGATCGTGATGACGCGGTTGAGGCGGTCGACCGCCCTGGGGTATCCGGCTTCCTGTGCCCACAGCCGCAGCCGCAGGAAGATCAAATGCAGGGTGACGAAACGCTGCTGCCCGTCGACGAGGTAGCGCCGGCTTCGCGACGACTCGTAGTAGACGAAGGGGCCCAGGAAGTACTGCGGCGCGGTGTGCGGGCGACGCAGATAGGCCGGGTCCGTGGACCAGTTCCGAAATGAGTCGCACAGATCCCGCAACAGAGTGCGGACTTCTTCCTCGCCCCAGGTGTAGTCACGCTGGTAGTAGTCGATCTCATAGGTCACGTCACGGAACAGTTCCTTCAGGCTGAAGCCCTGGGATCTGATCTCGTCCGGACCCATGCCGCCCCCCACCTGCTCGGCGTACCCCTTCATGCTCCCAACTGCGTCCATCGCCGTACAGATGGCGTACACGCAGTTGCGTGCGCAGAAGACAGTGTGACGTGAGCCGACGGGGAATTGCCTCGGTGACCGGAGCCGACACTGCCAGACTGGGCGGTCTGCGCAGGCGATGTGAGGTGAATACCGGAATGGATCATCAGTTGGTGATCACTCAGAACCGGGAAGTTCTTGAGGCGACCCTCGCGTTCGGCGAGCGGGCCGTGCGGGAGCCGTCGTGGACTCCCGGTGCGGCATCGCAGGCGGAGGCCGAGCTGGCCAGCTGCGAGGCCGGCCCGAACGGCCCGTGGGGCGAGCGGCCGCCGCGGACCGCGTATGCGGCGGCGAACCTCATGATGGCTGCCGTCCTGGACGATCTGAGGAGCCTGCGGCAGCTGCTTGACAATCCGATGCCGGTGATCGGCCCGACCATTCTCGCGCGGTCCGCTATCGAGATCGCGTCGACGGTGTGGTGGCTGATGGAGCCGGGAATCGGTGTGCGCCGGCGCGTGTGCCGTGAGCTGGTGCTGAGCCTGACGAGCGCGCGCCGGGCGAAGCAGGTCGCCCAGGATTCCATGTCATCTCCATCCGCCGGTTGGCGACAGAGACGCAAGTGGGGACTTGCTGGGACGCCTCTTGGGACGGGGGTGGGACGCGGGTGGTAGCGGTCAGGCGCGCATCAGGAGGTCGGTAACGGCCTGGAGGTAGACGGCGTAGACCTCCGGGAGGCGGGAGAGGTCGGCGCGCTCGTCGATGCCGTGCAGGCCTTCGTAGGGGACGCCGAATCCGGCGGTGGCCGCGATGCCCTGACCGGCCAGCAGATTGCCGATGTTGGACGGGCCGGCGGTCTTGGGCCGCGGCGCCAGGCCGACCAAGGCGGCGGCCCGCAGCAGGGCCGCGGCGGGTTCGTCGGTGGCTCCGAGTTGGAACGGAGGCCAGGCGGCCACCGGTTCGATGGTGGTGGGGCGCGGTCCGGGCAGGGACCCGTCGAGTTCGGCGACGGCCTTGCGGAGCAAGGTGTGGGCGTCCTCGGCGTCGAAGGTGGGGGTCAGGCGCACGTCCACGTTCACCGTGCACCGGTCGGCGGTGACGGAGAAGCCCTCACCGCCGTGGATCGCAGTAACCGACAGTTTCGGGGGCAGCGGGAACCCTGCGCCGGCGGGCGGGAGTTCGGCGGCGTCGAGCAGACGCACCAGGTGGGCGGCCCGGGAGACAGCGCCCACCACTGACTGGCCGGAGCCCGAGTGCCCGGCCGGCGCGTGCACACTGACCTGTGCGCGCCACAGGCCACGGCCGCCGACCACGACGTCGTCCAGTCCCGGATAGCCGATCATCACCCCGGCCGGCCGCTGCGTGGCGGGGTCGGCGAGGTAGGCCCGGGCGCCGCCGAAGCCACCGGTGTGCTCGTCCACGTCCAGCAGAACCGCAAGCCCGCCGTGCAGGCCCGCGGCGTGGCCATGGAGGTCTGCGGCGATGTGGCAGAACATGGCAGCGGCCAGCTTGGAGTCCGCCGCCCCACGCCCGAGGAGCCATCCGTCTTCCACCCGCCCACACGTGGGCGGGAACGACCAGGCGCTCTCGTCGCCGAACGGGGCGGTGTCCACGCAGGCGTCCAGCGTCCACCACTGGCCCGGCCGGCCTCCGGCGATCTCCACCACCAGGCCGACCAGCGCGCCGGCGCCGTCGTGCAGGCGGCGGTGGGGAAGGTCCCGGTCGCCCAGCCAGGTCTCCAGGATCTGCAGGACCGGACCGTAGTCGTCGATCCCGCCCCGGCTCGGCTGCCGGACCAGGTCCATGGCCAGCTCGGTCACCGACGCCGAACGCTCGGCCGCAGCCGCCACCAGATTCTCGCTCACCTATCTCCTCACCCCGCTGTCAGAGGTGTCGCACCGGCAGGGCGCGCACCGCTTCCATGGTCTCCACTGCAACCGCCGACGCGCACGCCTCACGGCCGTGCTGGACCAGCCCCGCCGCCGCTTCCCCGCCCAGCAGCACCCCGCAGTCGAAACCCTCGGCCCCGTGGAAGGACGGCAGCGGCACCACCGCGGCTGATTCCGACGCCACGAAGAACCGCTCCAATACGCCGGCCGGCTCCACCAGCCCGATGTGCAGCGTCTTCACACCGTTACGGCGCTCATCAGGGTCCCGCATCCCCACCAGCCGCAGTAAAGGCTCAGCCAGCGCCCGATGGCGCGGCGGCCCATACAGCACGCGGTAGTACACAAGGTCCGACTGCTCAGCAACCGCCTGCTCGATCGCCGCCAAATAGGTCTCCTACCGCGACCGCGACCCGGTCACCACCAACTGCTCCCGAGCGCCACGCACCACCTCGACCATCGCCTCCACCAGATCGGTGTAACGCGTCAGCACCCGAACCACCACCGCAGTACCGGAAACCTCCAACACACTGCCCGCAGACCCGTCCTGATGAGCAAACAGTATTGGGGAACGCTCCTAGGGCGCGTATCGGGTCGTGATCAATGAGCGGGTTTTCCCCTCGCGCTGATCTTCGATCCGGTAGATCGTCTTGCATGACATGTGCGCAACTGGCCGACGTGGAATGGGAGTTCATCGAGCCGTACCTGCCGATCGGCGAGTATGGCCTGTACCCGGTGCGGCTGCGGCAGCAGTTCGAGGGGGTGCTGTGGCGATTTCGGACGGGCGGGCAGTGGCGGGAAATGCCCGCCGAGTTCGGTGCCTGGTCGACCGTCCACAACCGTTTCCGGCAGTGGCGCGACGCCGGTGTCTTCGAGGCCCTGCTGGAGGGCCTGATCGCCGAGGCCGCGAAGCGGGACGAGGTGGACCTGTCGCTGGTCAGCGTGGACTCCACCACCGCACGGGCCCACCATGACGCCGCCGGGATGCACCTCGATGACGATGTCCTGACCGCTCTGGAGAAGGTCGCCGCCGAGGAGGAGAAGGCCCGTCAAAAAGGGGCACTTCGGAAGGACGGAACGGGCAGTACACCGAGGACGCCCCCGCGCGAGAAGACCGAAGACGCATCCGGCGCCGGCACAGAGTCCGGCTGAAGGCCGCCCTGCTCGGGCGCTCACGGGGCGGGCAGACCAGCAAGATCCACCTTGCCGCCGACCGTAGGTGCCGCCCGCTGGCGATCGTACTGACCGCAGGACAGGCCGCGGACAGCCCCCGGTTCATCCCCGTGCTGAGCAAGGTTCGCGTCCCTGGTCCGGTCGGCCGTCCCCGCACCAGGCCGGACGCGGTCGCCGGGGACAAGGCGTACTCCTCCCGCGGCAACCGCGCCCACCTGCGCAGGCGCGGCATCAAGGCCGTCATCCCGGAGAAACGGGACCAGGCCGCCAACCGGAAGAGGAAGGGCCGCAAAGGGGGACGCCCCGTCGACCACGACGCCGAGCTCTACAAGGAGAGGAACACCGTCGAGCGCCTGATCAACAAACTGAAGGCGTGGCGGGGCATCGCGACGCGCTACGACAAGACCCCGGAAAGCTACCTCGCCGGGCTTCACCTGCGTGCCTCGGTGATCTGGATCAAAGACCTCACCCGAACCAGAGCCAAGAGCCGCGCAGGTGATCGAGGGGCGTAGCTTGTCGGGATCGCAGGTGTGGACTCTCAGCGGCAGCTGCATGCCCGGACGTCGGGATTTCGGTGGCCCGCTGCCGCCCGGGGTGGGGATTGTGCGCCACCGGCGCCGCGCCGGCCCGCGGGCTCAGGTGAGGGCGGCCGCCAGGCAGGCGAAGGCGGCGATGATGACGGCGACGCGGACGTGGTGCCAGCGGTCCCAGCGCTTCACCTGCTCCTTCCAGTCGGCCGGCCGGCTGCCGGCAGTCCACGTCTTGACCAGGTTGTTGATCGGGACGAGCACCAGGATCGACATGAGCACGCTGACGATCAGCAGCGCGGCGGCGGTCACGACGAGGCCGGTGCCATCGTCGTCCCATCCGGCGACGGCCCAGACCCCGACGAGGACGAGCGAGCCGATGTACCAGAACGGCATCACGGCGCCGCCCAGTCGGGCCCCGTGGACGCGGCCGCGCAGGCCGTTGTCGCCGGGGAGTGCGTTGAGGATCGGGTTGCTGAAGAAGGGGACGGAGAACTCCACCCCCACCATCACGCCGACGACCACGATGGTGACGACCTCGAGTGCATTGAGCATGATGACCCCTCCTGGGATCTAGCGCTGCTAGATGATGACAGCAACGCTATCGCTGCTGTCGCCAGATTGTCTAGCGGTGCTAGGATCGAATCATGTCGGCACAGGAACGCAAGCAGCGCGAACGGGTCAGCCGCGAGCGCCTCATCGTGGCCACGGCCCGCGAACTCGCCGAGCAGCAGGGCTGGGACGCGGTCACCACCCGGCGGCTCGCCGAACGCATCGAATACAGCCAGCCCGTCCTCTACAGCCACTTCCGCGGCAAGCGCGAGATCATCGGCGCCGTCGCTCTGCAGGGCGCTTCCGAGATGGCCGTGGCGATGCGGGCCGCGACCGCCGCCGCCGACGGCCCCCGCGCCCGGGTCACCGCGCTGGCCCGCGCCTACCTCGCCTTCGCCGAACGCCATCCGGCGGTCTACGACGCCCTGTTCCAGCTCGACGGCGGCCTGGCGTACGCGCAGGAGGACACCCCCGAACCGTTGAAGGACGCCTTCGCCGCGCTGCTGGAGTGCCTCAGCGAGGTCGCCGGGGACGGCGTGCGCCCGGAGCTGTTCACCGAGACATTCTGGGCGTCCCTGCACGGACTGGCCACCCTGACCCGAGCGGGACGGCTCCCGCCGGAGGACACCGAGTGCAGGACGGAGCTGCTGGTGGACCGGCTCGCCATGCTCTGACGCACCGTCCCGGATGGCACACGGCCGGGGTCCTCGGGCCCCGCTGCCTGCCTGCGGCATCGCTTCCGGTCACTCGCGCCCACACGGCGCAGCCGCAGATCGCCGGCCCCGTACCCCCGACGGGGCACCCGGCCCGGAAGCTGCGGTGCTCATTGATCACGACTCGATACGCGCCCTAGCCGGTGGTTGTGCGCTGAGCAGAGTGAGGGCGTTGCGGATGCCCTCTTCGAGGAGCTCGTCGGAGAGTCGCCGGTCGGCCAGGGCGCGGGAGAGCTGCAGCGTCCCGACCATCATGGCGTAGACGCTGAGGGTCTTCGTGCGCACCGAGCGCGGATCGGCAGGCGCCAGGCGAGCGGCGATACCGTCGATGACGGCGAGCACGCCGTCGGTGTACGCCTGCTTGGTCTCGTCCGCGCAGCGCCCTATCTCGTCGAGGAGTGCGGCGGAGGGGCAGCCGTCGTCGGGACTGTCGCGGTGCTGGGGCGACAGATACCACCGTACGATCTGCTCGAGTCCGGCGATCCCGGGGGCCGCCTGCTCGATGACGTTCGCGTACTGCGTGCGCAACTGGTCCGCGACCGCGGCGGCCACGAGGTCGTCCTTGGATTCGAAGTGGGCGTAGAAGGCGCCGTTGGTCAGTCCGGCGTCCGCCATCAGCGTCGAGATGCCCGAGCCGTCGATACCGTCCTTCTTGAACCGGCGGCCGGCGGTCTCGATGATCCGCTGCCGGGTCGCCTGTTTGTGTTCTTTCCCGTAACGCGCCACGCGCTCGCTCCTTTGTGCGCCGGAAGGGTCGCCTGCCCTCCGCTGGCTTCGCCATCGTATTGGATTACGAACGAACTCCAATGGGAGGCGACCGGCATCTGGAGCACCGCCACGCCTTCTTTGCGGCCAGCCCGATTCAGTCGTTGCCGGACGCCATCGAGATCACGACCTTTCCGGCCGTGGTACGCCCCTGCTCGACGTACGCCATCGCCTCGAGGGTCTGGTCGAAGGGGAAAGTGCGGTCGATGACCGGGCGGAGCCGTCCGTTGTCGTACAGGGCGCCGAGTTCGCGGAGCTGGGTGCCGCTGGCCTGCATGAAGAAGAACTCATAGCGCACGCCCAGGGCCTTGGCCTGCTTGCGCACCTTGCGGCTGAGCGCGTTCATGGCCATGCCCATGAACGAGGGGGCGTCGAGTTGCCTGGCGAAACCGGCGTCCGGCGGGCCGGCGACGCCGATGGCCAGGCCGCCCGGCTTCAGCACGGTCAGCGACTTCTCGAGGTTCGCCCCGCCCAGGGAGTCCAGCACCAGGTCGTAGCCGGACAGCACCTTGGAGAAGTCCTCCTTCGTGTAGTCGACGACGATGTCGGCGCCGAGGCTCCTGACCAACTTCTCGGTGCGGGTGTTCGTGGTCGTCGCCACCGTGGCGCCCAGGTGCTTGGCGAGCTGGATGGCCGTCGATCCGAGGCCACCGGCACCGGCGTGAATGAGCACCTTCTGACCCGGCATCACGTGGGCGCGGTCGACGAGGATCTGCCAGGAGGCCAGTGCCACCAGGGGCACCGCGGCCGCCTCGCGAGGGGTGAGGGACTGCGGCTTGGGTGCGACGTCGTCCTGGTCGATCGCGATGAACTCGGCGAAGCCTCCGATCCGCAGGTCGCGGGGACGTGCGTAGACCTCGTCGCCGACGGCCACGTCGCGCACGGCGGACCCGACCTGCGTCACGGTGCCGGCGATGTCGTGGCCGAGTACGAAGGGCAGCCTGTACTTCAGGAGTCGTTTGAACTCCCCGTTGCGGACCATCTTGTCCAGCGGGTTGATGCTGGCGGCGCTCACCCGGACCAGGACGTCGCTGTCCTTGACGGTGGGCTCGGGAACGTCTGCGGCGCGCAGGCCGTCCTTGCCGTACTTCTCGACGACGAATGCCTTCATGTCAGCCATCTCTTTGTGTGATCTTCTCGGTTGCCTTCTTGGCGGACGATGCGCATGTCCGGGCGGCTTCCACGTCAGCTGCCGAGGTGTCGGCGAAGCCACTGACCCATCTGCCCGATCGCCCGGTCCACCTCCGGCACGCGCCCCGCGCCGAGGATGAACGAGTGCTGGCCCCCGGGCAGCGGGCGGACTTCGGAGGTGATCTTGAAGTCGGCGAGTCGGCGGCCGAAGTCGGCGCCCTCGCCGGCAAGCGTCTCGTACTCGCCGTAGTGGAGGGCTGTGGGCGGCAGGCCGGTCAGGTCGGCGTTCACGATGCTGATGTCGGGGTCGGCGAAGTCCACGCCGGGGTCCTGCAGCCAAGCCGCTCGGAACTGCTCGAGGATGTCCCGGCTGAGCATCTTGTCGTGTTCCTCGTTCTCGTCCACCTTCGGGTTGCTGATGGTGAGGTCGGTCCACGGCGAGATGCTGACGATCGCCCCGGGGGTTGCCTCGCCCTTGGCGAGCAGGCGCAGCGGCAGCGCGACCGCGAGAGTGCCTCCAATGGAGTGGCCGGTGCTGCCGATGTTCCGCGGCTCGTAGCCCTGCGCGAGCAGCCAGCGGTAGGCGGTCTCGGCGTCGTCGATCTGCGCCGGGTGGGGGTGCTCGGGTGCCAGGCGGAAGCCCACGACGAGTGAGCGGGCTCCGGCTGCCTTGGCGATGTGGCCGGCGGCCTTGCGGTCCGACGCGATCGAGGCGGCGACCGATCCGCCGAAGTGGAAGTGGAGCAGCGCCTTGTCAGGGTCGGCGCCCTCAGGGATGACCCACAGGGCGTGGACGCCGTCGGCGTCCACGTCGGCGTAGGTGACGCCTTCCGGCTCGGTCGATGCCGAAGCATGTGTGTCGACGATGTCGCGGACGACGGCCAGATCGAGGCCCGGTGTCGACGCCTTCGCGCGCACGCTTTCGAGGAACTGTGCGAACTGCTGTGCTTCCGTGCTGATTCCCATGGTGCTGCTCCTTGTCAGGTCAGAGCTGAACGCGCCTCTCGCGCGCCCTGCAGGTCGATGAGCCGGGTGCGACGTCAGCCGGGCATCCGGTTGAACCTGCGGATCTGCTTGTCGAAGATCCCGGCGGGGACGAGGCGTCGCGCGGTGGTGATGCGTGAGGCGAGCGGTCCGGCGGTGTAGCGCAGCTTCGGCTTCGGGGCGGTGGCTGCCGTGACGATCTCCTTGGCGACGACGGCGGGGTCGTCGCCGGCCTTCATCGCCTCAGCGACCACCTCGTCGAAGACACGCCGCCGCTCCGCATACAGCGGCAGCGGGGTGTCGGGCTGCGCGGCATTGGCATCGAAGGCGGTCCGGGTGTAGCCGGGCTCGACGAGCAGGACGCGGACGCCGTGCTCGCGGATTTCGTGGTCCAGGGACTCGGAGTAGCCCTCGATGGCGTGCTTCGCGGCGACGTAGAGGGCCATGTAGGGCTGCGGGATGACGCCGAGGACGGACGAGAGGTTGACGATGCGTCCACGGCGCTGGGCGCGCATGTGCGGCAGGACGGCCTTCGTCATGCGGACGAGACCGAAGAAGTTGAGGTTGAAGAGGCTCTGGGCCTGGGCGACGGAGTTCTCCTCGGCGGCGCCGGCCGAGCCCAGGCCGGCGTTGTTGACGAGGACGTCGATCCGACCGAACCGTTCGATCACTTCCTGGACGGCAGCGGTGACGGATTCGTCACTGGTCACGTCGAGGTCGAGGAAGGTCACACCGGCCGGCGGGGTGAGTCCCGAGGTGTTCCGCCCGGTTCCGATCACCTCGAACCCGGCTGCGGCGAAGGCGCGAGCGGTTGTGTTACCGATCCCCGATGACGCCCCCGTCACGAGTGCTACCGGCCGTTGTGTCGCCATGACGGACTCCTTGGGCAATTGAATTACGATCGTTTACCTTACGGTCGTAATGCTATGGCGATGTGGGGCGGATGGCAAGGAGCGCGGCCCCGGCGGCCGCATGGCCGAGAACCTCCGGCTTGGCGTGGGTCGTCGGCGACGGCCTACAACGCCACTCCGAAGGCGCAGAGCGCCACGCCGTGATCGCAGCCCGCGCGGCACGCACCATCCCGCCGTCCCGACTGTGGCAACTCGGTGATGTCGGCACCGTCGCCACTTGACTAGAGATCTTTAACGGTGGGGGTTCTTCGCCTGGTGACGGCTGACGCGGGGTTCGCTATGCCGGATGTATGAGGTATCCCGATGGTGGTGGGCTGACGGCTGGGGAACGGGCCCGGCGTGAGCAGGTGCGGCTGGCGGCGGCCGAGTTGATCGAGGCGGGGGCCAGTGATCAGGAGGTGGCCCGGCGTTTCCGGGTGACGCGGGTGTCGGCGAACCGCTGGAGGCGGGCCTTGGCCTCGGGCGGCAGGCAGGCCTTGGCCTCGAAGGGGCCGGGCGGTGCACGCTGTCGGCTTGACCCGGCCCAGCTGCGGGCGCTGGAGGCACTGTTGGACGGCGGTCCGGCCGCGCATGGCTGGAGTGAGGATCAGTGCTGGACGCTGGCCCGGATCGCCGAGGTCGTCCGTCGCCGGTTCGGGTTGGATTACACCCTGGCCGGGCTGGACCTGCTGCTGCACCGGATCGGCTGGAGCGTGCAGGTCCCGGCCCGGCAGGCCACCGAGCGCGACGAGTCGCGGATCGCCGGGTGGAGGGACGAGCAGTGGCCCGTCATAAAAGGACGGCGGCGGACCTGGGCGCCTGGCTCTGCTTCGAGGACGAGGCAGGCCAGGGCCTGAGGCCGCCCAAGGGCCGCACCTGGGGCCGGCGCGGTCACACTCCGGTGGTGCGGGTGACCGCAGCGGGCACCAAACGCGTCTCGCTGGCCGCACTGATCTGCACCAAGCCCGGCCACCGGGCACGGCTGATCTACCGCACCCACATTGACCGCGGACCCCGCAAGGACCGGCGCAAGGGCTTCACCGAGACCGACTACGCCGCCCTCCTGGACGCCGCTCACCAGCAGCTCGGCGGCCCCATCGTCCTGGTGTGGGACAACTTGAACACGCACGTCAGCCGCACGATGCGGGGGCTGATCGCCGCCCGATTATGGCTGACTGTCTACCAACTGCCGCCGTACGCGCCGGAACTCAACCCGGTCGAGGCGGTGTGGTCCCACCTGAAGAGATCCCTGGCCAACCTCGCCAAGCAGAGCATCGACCAGCTGACCGCCCTGGTGAAGACCAGGCTCAAACGGATGCAGTACCGACCCGGCCTCATCGACGGTTTCATCGCCAAGACCGGACTCGACCTCACACCGCCATAACCCCCGCCGTTAAAGATCTCTAGCTATTCGGCAGGTGCTGATAGCCCCCTGCTCCAGCCAGGCGAAGCATCGACTCATTGGTCTTGCAGTGTTCACCTGCGGCGATGGCCACGCCGGATACGCATAAGATCCCGTATCAGCAGTCGCTGGAGCTGTCCCGGCTGGTTTTGCTGGACGAGGTGCCCGCCAACGCCGAGAGCTGGTTCGCCGCCAGAGCGTTCCGGCTCGCCGCCGAGGCCGGCGTGCGGGCAGTCATCGCCCACAGCGCCCCGCACTCACGCGAGCGCCGCACCCCTACCGGCGTCGAGCAGCTTCACCCCGGCCATTGGGGCACGATTTACCAGGCCAGCGGGATGGCCTACCTGGGTCGCACGCGGCCACGCCGGCTGTCGGAAGATGGCGACCCAGCCGTTGACACGTGGCCTGGGCGGGTCGCGCGGACGACCTTGCCGACCGCGTACCAGGTGGCGCGCCCTGCGTTCGCGCGTCAACCCCGGCGGCCGGCGCTTCGATCTCGATCAGGGTCTCCAGGTAGCCGATCACGTCGAGGCCTATCCTTCGACAGCAAAGTTAGTCGTGTGTAGCGCGCTGATCTGGGGCGACCGAGTTGGGTGTCAATGCGCGACCGCCGGGTGAGAGCTCATCTCCTCAATGCGGTAGGACTCTTCATTCCCCGTTTGGGGGCTCGCCTCCTTGTGGTGGGATGCGGGCCCGGCTGAGCTTCCATGGTGCTCACCCGGCCTGCCGGGGCTGGTGTAGCCGAGGGCTTTGATGTTGGCGGAGCGGTCGCCGGGGGCTGCAGGTCGGCATAAGGGTGGAGTTCAGCGCCGGTCTCGATGCGGATCGTCCGCTGCGGCCGGCCGGTGTCCGGGGAGGAAGTGCCGCTCTCGCCCAGGAGGTGCAGGACGGCTTCGGGGCCGTGGTCGCGGCGGGCGGTCGCGAGGGCTTCCAGGTCCCAGGCCATGGTGTCGACCACTGTGGTGCGCGGGCCGCGTTTTTGGGCGGTGCCGCGTGCCAGCACCAGTCCGCTGTGGAAGACGGTGTGCGCGCAGGCTGGGTGGAGTCCTCGAAGAATGCCAGGTCCACGAGCCCGGAGCCGTCGTCGTGACCCTGGGGAAGGCGGAGCTGCGTCGTCGTCCCCCATGGCGCCAAGGTTCTCGGGCCGCCCGATAACCCACCGGTCGTTAGGACTGGTCAGGACTGTCCAGGGTGGCCGTAGGCCAGCGCGCAGCGTCGCCACAGGCGCCCCTTCACCGGACCTCGTGGACTGCCATCCTGGACGCCTTCCGTCTGGCCCCCGGCGCCGACGTCATCCCGGTCACCAGCAGCCAGCTCCGCATTGTTCACGGCGGCGACTGCCGCGCCGTTCGCGACGTCCGGCCCGCTCCACCACCGGCCAAGTCCGGGCCAATTCCACCAGCTCGAAGGGCACTGTGTGGCACCTGCCACCCGGGGCGGGGTCTGGCGCTGGTGCGTCTCTCGTTACACGTCGGCAGTCATCTCTTCTATGCGTTCGGCGAATCCGTCGGGTGGCAGGGGGAGATCGATGTCGTCGTCCACGAAGCGCACGGCGGTCTTTACGTAGCCGACGACGGCGTTGGTGGCGTCGGGGACTGCCTTGCGCCGGGCGATGACTTGCAGGACGTTGGCCGTTGCGGCGGTCTTCTCGTCGCGGCCTTCCTTCACGGCGCGGGCCCACAGCGCCCGGCCGCTGCGGGGGACCTGGTCGTGCCACCAGTTGGCCTCCTGGATCTCCCCGAGGGCCAGGTGGTGCAGGAATAGGCAGAACTTGGCTAGGCCGTCGTCGGCTCCGGCGGCGAACTGCCACCAGAAGCGGGCGCTGTCCTCCCGGGCGGCTAGGTGCAGGACGCAGGCAAGGACCCGCGCAGCGTCAGGTTCGAGTATCCGGCTTGGGTCGCTGTCGGACTGCAGGGTGGTGCCGGAGACGAAGTCCGACAGGGCGTGCAGGGCGTTGGTCTGGCTTATGACGATCTTGCACATGTGGCGCAGGTCGTCCGCGGCCTCCTGCCGGTCGCGGGCTTCGGCGTCGGCGTCGGCGTCGACGTCCCACGAGTCGGGACGTGCAGGCCCGGGCCACAGGTCGGCGGAGGTGGCGTCGTCGAAGGTGAGTGCTCCGGACACAAGTCGTTGAGTGGTCGCAGCGCCCAGCCGGGCCTGCGCTGCGGCGAGTTCGTCTTGGGTGTATTCGGGTACTAGGAGCCGGGCCCTGGCGATGAACTGGTCGAGCGACGTCGGTGCGGTCATCGTCGTATCCCCTTAGGGTCAAGGTCCAGCGACGCGGCTAGTCGGCGCCGGGCGTCGCGGACGGTGGAGCGGACGGTGGCTTCGGTAATGCCGAGCACACCGGCGGTGTCGCGGGTGGAGTACTCAAGGCTGAAGCGCATGAGGAAGACGTCGTGCTGTCGTTCGGGGAGGGCGTCGATGGCCTCCCACAGCGCCATGCTGGTCTCGAGCTCTCCGATCGGGTCGACGCTCTGGTAGAGGGCCGCGGTGGCGAAGATGGCGTCGGCCATCTTCTGCCGTCGGCTGCGGGAGCGGGCGGCGTCCTTGGTGCGGTTCTTCACCAGCCACCAGGCGTAGGCGGCTGGCTCGGGCTGCTCCAGTACTTTCTTCCACTGGGCCAGCAGCTCCAGCATCGCCTCGTGGACCGCGTCCTCCGCATCGGCCCGGGACCCGAGGTACATCTCAGCCCACCGGATGTACGTGCCGCAGTACATGGCGTGGAACGCCTGGAAGTCGAGCGGTTGTTGCCCGTCGATTGTCTTGGGGCGCCGCGGCTCCCGGCCGCTGGCTTTGTAGGTGGGAACGGACATCGCTTGTCGACGAGTTTGGGCAGCACTTGTCGATCAGATAGCCGCGAAATATCGATGAGAACTGACACCACGCTGGGAGGGCTGGCCCATCCTGGGGAGGCCTTGGTGACGGCTGCCCGCCGGCCCGTGCTGCTCCGGGCGATGCTGAGCCGCCTGGTGCGGCGTTTTAACGATTGCCGTCAGAGGGTTCCCAGACCGAGCAGTCGTGGGCGAAGAGCACGCGTCGTGGGTCGAAGTCGGCGAGCCGTTCCAGCCAGTGCTGGTAGGTGGGAAGCGGCTGCTCCACGCCGTGGAGCACGGCGTGGCGGGCCAGGTGGTCCGAGGCGAAATGGGATGCGAAGTCGTGTGCCTGGCCGGCGAGGATCACGGTGCCGTCGTCTTGCTGGAGGACAGTGACTGATGCCCCTGGGTGTGCCCGGGCGTCGGGATGATCCAGATTCCTGGCCAGACCTCGGTCTCACCGTTGAGTTCCTCGTAGGCTGCGCCGGGGAAGTCGACAAGCTCATCGATGGTGTAGCCGCCTTGGCGGGCGGTGGCCAGCTCCATGTCCTGGACCAGGATCGGCTTTCCGCTCAGTAGGGGGTTCCCTCCGCAGTGGTCGAAGTGGAGGTGGCAGTTCACCACGAGGGAAATATCGGCGAGGGTGGCTCCAGCCGCCGACAGGGCGTCCTGCAGCGCCCGGCGTCGGGGCCGGTAGTGCGCTTCGGTCTCGGAGTCCGCGCTGCCGATGCCGGTGTCGAAGAGAATCAGTCCCTGGTCGTGCCGCACCAGATAGGCGAGCACGGGTTCAACCCGCGGTTGCGGACCGCCAGTCTCCGATGCGGGCCGGATGAAGTACCCCAGGTCAAGCCGACGCACTGCGATGTTCTTCCCCATCCGGCCATCCTGGCAGGCCGCGATCTGCGTTCCAGCTGGTTTGCCGACAGCGGAAAACGCCCTGCAACGTCCATCGATCCGCAGCAGGTGAGCAATCCCGTTCCCAGCTCAGCGTGTGACGGAGTCCTGCGCGGCGGCGCGGGCCTGGGTGATGGCCAGACGGAAGCCAACGCTGTCTTCACCGTCCGGAAGCCCACTCCGTACTTGTGCTGCAGGGCCCGGTTCGACAGGCCAGCACGGGCATCACGGCGGATCGCCGCGTAAAGATCGACCTTGGACTTGGGCGGCATCGGCGCCCCCTCACCACACGGAGCACTCCGATGCTCCCACCGCAAGGCTCCAAGTGGTGTCAAAACTCGTCGATATCACTCTCCGCCAGCACCGAGTGCTGTCGCCGCTGACCGACAAACGGTGTCAGCTCTCAGGTTCTGGCTCAGGTTGTGTGATCCGTGCACTCTGAGTGACGGCGGAACTCCTTGAGTTGGCTTGGGAAGTTGCCTCAAAACGAGCAGTGGCAGGAGTGACTGGGCCGACAGTTCGGGGCTGTGAAAGAGATCTTGCTCCGGCTGGAGGAGTTGTTGTTCCCGTCGATCGCGGACGTCGCGGTGCTGTCGGTGGACGTGAACATTGCGGTAGTGCGTGTTGATGCGCGCTGCACGGCTGCGGGCGCCTGGTGTCCGGGGTGCGGAACTTGGGCCGACCAGATTCACGGCTCCTACCTGCGGTTTCCCGCTGATGTTCCGAGCGCGGGACGAAGCGTGGTACTCCGGTTGCGGGTCCGCCGGTTCACCTGCCGGAATGCCGAGTGCCCGCGCCGCACGTTCGTCGAGCAGATACCCGGCCTGACCCGAAGGCACGGTCAGCGGACCGAGCGGCAGCGCTCGACCCTGGCCGCGATCGGGCTCGCCCTCGCCGGTCGGGCAGGCGCCCGCCTGGCCGACATCGTCGGCGTGCCGGTCAGCCGCAGCACGGTCCTGCGGCTGGTCGACGCACTTCCCGAGCCGGAGGCGCCCGCTCCACGGGTGGTCGGTGTCGACGAGTACGCCACGCGTAAGGGCCGCCACTACGGCACCGTCCTCGTGGACGTCGAAACCCGCCGGCCCGTCGACCTGCTGCCTGACCGGGAAACATCGAGTCTGGCCGCGTGGCTGGCCCAGCGCCCGGGAATCGAGGTCGTATGCCGGGACCGTGCGCCGTTCTTCGCCGAGGGAGCCACCGTCGGTGCCCCGCAAGCCGTGCAGGTCGCGGACCGGTGGCACCTCTGGCACAACCTCAGCGAGGCCGCCGAGCGGAGCATCGCTCAGCACCGCCAATGTCTGCGCGTCCTGGTCCCCGAGATGCCTGAACCGCCCGAGAATGAGCCCGGCCCCGCGGAGAAGCCGTCCGGCTCGCCATGGCCGACCGGCCACCGATTCGCCGACCGAACCCGGACCGTGCACGCCACCGTCCATGCTCTGGTGAAGGCAGGGCATAGCCGTCGCGCGATCCAGCGGCAGCTCGGCATGACGAGCCGAACCGTCAAACGGTACGCGGACGCCGCCAGGCCGGAAGACCTCTTCACTGGTCAGTGGCAGACCCGGACCTCGGTCCTTGACGAGTACAAGCCCTACCTCGACGACCGCTGGAACGAGGGCGGCACCAACGCCTGGAAGCTGTGGGAAGAGATCGTCCCGCTCGGCTACAAGGGCAGCTACCAGCGAGTTCGCGCCTACATTCGTCAGAAGCGCACGTCGCCACGGCCCGTGACAGCCCGGCCGCCCTCGCCCCGGAGTGTCGCCGGATGGGTCCTCCGACGTCCGGAAACCCTTTCCGAGACCGAGCAGCTCCACCTGAAGAACGTCCGGGACAACTGCCCCGAAATCGACGCACTTACCAGGCACGTCCGGTCCTTCGCGACCATGCTCACCGAACGCCAGGGCGAGCGCCTGCTGGACTGGCTCGACGCCGTCAGACAGGACGACCTCCCCAGCCTCCACACGCTCGCCGCAGGCATCGACCGCGATCGTGAAGCCGTCATCGCCGGGCTCACCCTCCCCTGGAGTTCGGGTGTCGTCGAAGGACATGTCAACCGAATCAAAATGCTCAAGCGCCAGATGTTCGGGCGCGCAGGCTTCGCCCTCCTCCGCAAGCGCGTCCTGCTGGCAGGCTGAGAGCTTCCCTGACCGGCTATCGGCAGAGATCATGGTCGGTATGAAGAACTGGTCCGGGCAGGACACAAGCGACGACAGCAGCGTTCCTCAGCCCAAGTGGACCGAGGAGATCGACCTTCAGACCATTGACGCTGCCGGCCTGGTGCATCACCTACTGACCTTGAATGCGTGGTGTCGTGGGGGCTGACGGGTGGTGATCCCTGCGGTATGCCGTGTGTATGAGGTACGCGCAGGGCGGTGGCTTGA
>NZ_JBHYXC010000050.1:0-37454 GCF_042751495.1 Streptomyces sp. NPDC059373
GCCGGGGCCCTTGTCGCGGGCCCCGGCGGCGTGCTGATGTGCGCGGACGATTCGGAAGGAAGCCGCCTAGGCCTCGATCTCCGACCTGTCGCCGCCCCAGAGGGTGTGGAAGACGCCCTCGCGGTCGGTACGCCGGTAGGTGTGGGCGCCGAAGAAGTCCCGCTGGCCCTGGATCAGTGCAGCGGGCAGGCGTTCGGCGCGCAGCGCGTCGTAGTAGGCCAGCGCGGCGGAGAACCCGGGTGCGGGGACGCCGAGTTCGGCGGCGGTGGAGACGACGCGGCGCCAGGCGGCCTGGGCACCGCCGAGGGCGTCGGCGAAGTGCCCGTCCGTCAGCAGGGTCGGGCGGCCGGGGTCCGAGTCGAACGCCTCCTTGATGCGGTTGAGGAACTGAGCCCGGATGATGCAGCCGCCGCGCCAGATGGTGGCCATGGCGCCGGGGTCGACGTCCCAGCCGTACTCGTGGCTGCCGGCCTGGATCAGGTTGAAGCCCTGGGCGTAGGCGACGATCTTCGAGGCATACAGCGCCTGTTCGACGTCGTCGGCGAAGCGGTCGCTCGCGGCGCTGTCCAGCCAGGTCTCACCGGGGCCGGGCAGGTCGCGGGTGGCGGCGCGCAGGTCGGCGCTGCCGGAGAGGGAGCGGGCGAACACGGCCTCGGCGATGCCGGAGGTGGGGACGCCGAGTTCCAGGGCGTTCTGGACGGTCCAGCTGCCGGTGCCCTTCTGGCCGGCCTGGTCCAGGACGACGTCGACGAAGGGCGCGCCGGTGGCGGCGTCGGTGTGGGAGAGCACCTCGGCGGTGATCTCGACCAGGTACGACTCCAGCCGACCGGAGTTCCAGGTGCGGAAGACCTCGGCGATCTCGGCGGGGCGCATTCCGGCGGCGTGCCGCAGCAGGTCGTACGCCTCGGCGATGAGCTGCATGTCGGCGTACTCGATGCCGTTGTGGACCATCTTCACGAAGTGGCCGGCGCCGTCGGGGCCGACGTGGGTACAGCAGGGGACGCCGTCGACCTTGGCGGCGATGTCCTCCAGGAGGGGGCCGAGGGCCTCGTACGCCTCCTTGGAGCCGCCGGGCATGATGGAGGGCCCGTTGAGGGCGCCCTCCTCGCCGCCGGAGATGCCGGTGCCGACGAAGTGCAGGCCCTGCTCGCGGAGGGCGGCCTCGCGGCGGCGGGTGTCGCGGAAGTCGGCGTTGCCGCCGTCGACGATCATGTCGCCGGGCTCGAGGAGCGCCGCCAGTTCGTCGATCACGGCGTCGGTGGGGGCCCCGGCCTTGACCATGATGACCGCGCGGCGGGGGCGCTCGAGGGATTCCACGAACTGCTTGAGGGTCTCGGCGGGGTGGAACTCCCCCTCATGGCCGAATTCCTCCACCAGGGCCCGGGTCTTGGCCTCGGTACGGTTGTGCACCGCGACCGGGTGGCCGTGGCGGGCCAGGTTGCGGGCGAGATTGCTGCCCATGACCGCCAGTCCGGTGACACCTATGCGAGCCTGCTCCGCCATCGCAAAGTCCTCTCACTTCATCGTCCGGGAGTACGGGAGTACTGAGTACGGGACGCTAACGGAACTCCAGCCTCGCACCTCGGCCTCCCGGAGTCTCGGTGATCTCTCGCACCGCGCCGGATTGTGCTATGTGCCGGTGCCTATACCGGCCCGGAAGGCGCGGGCCGGGCGGAGGGACCTGACCGGCGGCCTGCCGAGCTCGTCGGGGACCGGGACGGCGACCGGGGGCGGCCCGGCGGGCGCGTGCGCGTGGGACGGCCCGCAGAGCGCCTCGCGCAGCCGGCGGGCGTCCACCGGCAGGTCCCGCCGCCAGGCCATCGCCATGAAGGGGGCGAACAGCAGCAGCCCGCCGCGCAGCGTGCAGATGACGGTGAGCTGGACGAAGGTGCCCTTGGAGTGCGGCAGCAGCCGGAATCCGTAGTACGGGACCTGGGTGCCCAGCGGGCTCCACATCCGGCGGCCGCGGAACTCGACGGCCCCGCAGGGGCGGTAGGCCGCGCAGACCAAGCGGTGCTCGCGGTGCCGGCCGGGGTAGTGGTAGCGGTATTCGGCGCCGTCGCCGGGCTGGACCGCGTCGGCCGCGACAGCGTGGACGCCGGAACTCCAGAGGGCGAGATTGCGGGCATCGGCCAGGAAGTCGAAGACCTCCTCGGGGGGCCGGGGGACGATCACGCTGGTGGCCACCGTCGGCATCGCGAACCTCCCCGGTGCCGGCCAAGCGGCGCGGCGGTAGCGGAGTTCATTCCTGGCTCCTCACCGACAGCCTGCTGCCCAAACCGCGGCGTGTCGTGGCAGGTGAGCCATCCGGGTGAACCGGGGGCCGCGAGCTGCGCCGATGCCTGTCGGGCGGTCAGCTTCCGGCGGGCGGGCCGGCCGGGGCCGACTCCCGGAACTCGCACCAGACGGACTTGCCGGCGCCGTGCGGCTCCACGCCCCAGGCGTCCGCCAGTTGGTCCACCAGGAGCAGTCCGCGCCCGGACACCTCGGCGTCGCCCGGCTCGCGGCGGCGGGGCCAGTTGCTGGCCAGGTCGTGCACCTCTATGCGCAGCCGGCGGGACGGGTCCGACGTCATCCGCAGCGTCAGGACCGCTCCGCCGTCCGTGTGCACGAGGGCGTTGGTGATCAGCTCGTCGGCGGCCAGTTCGGCGTCGTCCACGCGTTCGGCAAGGCCCCACGACGTGACGGCGTCGCGGATCATCGTGCGCGCGCCGGCCAGGGCCTGCGGGTCGCCGGGGCCGATGTGCTGGTGAAGCCGGCGGGCGTACTGCGGGGCGGCGTCGACGTCCCGGCGCAGCAGGAGCAGCGCCATGTCGTCGTCGGTGCCGGGGGCGCCCATGACGGAGCTGAGGTGGTCTGCGAGCTGCTGGACGCCCTGGGGGCCGTCGCTCAGCGCCTTGGTGAGCCGGCGCAGGCCGTCGTCGAGGTCGGTGCCGGGTCGCTCGACGAGTCCGTCGGTGAACATCAGCAGGGTGTCGCCGGGTTCGAGCTCGGCCTGCGTCACCGGGTAGTCCAGCTGCCCGAACTGCGCGGACAGCCCGAGCGGCAGGCCGCCGATGGTGGGCAGCCGCGTGCAGCTGCCGTCGGGGTGGCGTACGAGGGGGTCGATGTGACCGGCCCTGACCAGAGAGGTGCGGCCGGTCTGCGGATCGATCTGGGCGTACAGGGCGGTGGCGAAGCGGTCGGTGTCCAGTTCGCACAGGAAGCGGGAGCCGCGCGCCATCACGGTGGCCGGCGGATGCCCCTCGGAGGCGTACGCGCGCAGGGCGATGCGCAGCTGGCCCATCACGGCGGCGGCGTGGGTGTCGTGGCCCTGGACGTCGCCGATGATGACGGCGACCCGGCCGCCGGGCATGGACACCACGTCGTACCAGTCGCCACCGATGTCGCGGGCCAGGCGTGCGGAGCGGTAGCGCACGGCGATCTGGGCGCCGGCGACGCGCGGGATGCTGCGCGGCAGCATGGCCGTCTGCAGGCCCTGCGCGATGTCGTGCTCCTGGTCGAAGAGGATGGCGCGCTGCAGGCTCTGGGCGATGCTGCCGCTCAGGGCGATCAGGAGGTTACGTTCCTGCGGGGCGAAGGAGTGCTTGTGGCGGTAGAGCAGCCCGAGGGCGCCGATGGGCTTGCCCTGGGCGATCAGCGGCAGATAGGCGGCGGCTGACGCGCCGAGCGGCTCGATGTGCGGCCACAGCTTGGGGTAGCGGCGGGCGAACTCCTCGGGCGAGGTGATGAAGCGCGGTTTCTCGGTCCGTACGACCTCGCTCATCGGGAAGCCGTCCTCGAGCCGGGTGTACTCCAGCTCAGGCACCCAGCTGCTGGCCTTGGCGTCGGTCACCACGCGGACCCGGCCGGCCTCGACCATGCCGAGGAAGAGGCTGGCGATGCCGAGCCGGTCGAGCCGTCGGTGGGAGGTGAGGGCGGCGGTCACGTCGCGTACGGTGACGGCCTCGGCGAGGGACGCGGTGACCTCGACGACGAGGTTGTTCTCCTCGGCGTGCGACTCGTCGCGGCGCATGGCGTCGGCCGCGTGGGGGATCTCGTCGGTGGCGTCGCTGACGATGCCGATGACGCGGCAGGCCCGTCCGGTGCTGTCGCGGACGATGCGGCCCCGGGCATGTATCCAGCCACGGTGGCCGTCGTGACGGGTGAGCCGGAAGTAGACGCTCCATGACGCCTGGCCGTCCTTGACGGCCTGGGTGATCGCCTGCTCGATGTTGTCGGCCTCTTCGGGCGGCAGCCGGGGCAGCAGCGACTCCGGGTCGCCCTTGAATTCCCCGGGGTCGAGGTCCAGGACCCGCAGCGCGACCGGGTCGAGGTGCAGGCGGGCGCGGTCCAGGTCCCAGTCGAAGCCGCCCAGGTTGTTCAGCGCGAGGTGCGCGGCGGCGGGGGCAGGCCAGCCACCGATCGCGGGGGCCGAAGCCGTCCATTCCCGCTGATCAGCCATGCCTCACACTCCGCTGGTTCCGGCGAGGTTCCTGGGCCTGTGGAATACCGGGGTGAGGACAGCGTACCCATACGCCTGCGGCCGTGCCGGGCGCACTCCGTTGGTACGCCCGGCACGACCTGAGGCTCGGCTTTTCAGCCCGCCGTCGGCGGGGCGTACTTGTAACCGACGCGCCGTACGGTCACGATCCCGGCCCGGTACTCGGGGCCGAGCTTGCGGCGCAGCCGGGCGATGTGCACGTCCACGGTGCGGCCGTCGCCGACATGGCCGTAGCCCCAGACGGTGGTGACCAGCTGGTCGCGGGTGTGGACGCGGTGCGGGTGGGCGACCAGGTGGGCGAGCAGCTCGAACTCCAGGTACGTGAGGTCGAGCGGTCGGCCGTCCACGTTGGCGATGCGACGGTCGCTGTCGATCCGTACCGGACCGGAGGCGTCGTCCGGGGTGGTCTCCGGCCGGCCGGCGGCGGCCTGCTCGGCGGGGACCAGGACCAGGTAGCCGACCATGGGCGGCTGGCCGACGCCACTGGGCATCACATGCCCGGGGGCGGGCAGCCAGGTCGCGCCGGGAGGCAGGAAGTCCAGTACGGGCGGGACTTCGTCGGGCCCTACGGCACGAAGCCGCTGGCGGGTGGGAGCGGGGGCAGGAGCAGGGAGGGACTGGGTCGTAGGCATGGAGGTCTCGGTTCTTTCGCGCGAAGGAAAGGGGCGGAAGGACGCCGTATGCGCGGGACTGGACCGGGACGCTGACCGAACTGCCGGTGATCGGCGGGGTCAGCCGTGGGTGCGGGTCCGCGCGGTAGCCGCGCGGCAACACTCTCGGTCGAACTGGTACTCCTGCCGGGACGGCCAGAAAGGCTCGAGGTCGCTGCGACCTGTCGCGGTGTCAATGAGGCTGGCCATGGAACCCATTGAACCAGAAATTACGGTCCGGGTGGCAGTCACCCCCTAGAGCGGCTGCGGTTCGGGCTGCGGCTCGGGCTCCGGAGCGGGCGGCACCGGGTCCGGGGACGGACCGGGCAGCGGCGGCTCCGGACCTGGGCCGGGAGCCGGCGGCAGCGGGTCCGGCGGGACGGGCACGGGCGTCGGCCGCGGCGGCGCGGGCACCGGCGGCACGGTGAGCGTGACATCGCCTTCGAGGCGTTCAGGGCCGTCGTGGATTTCGAGGCCTTCGCGATCCATGGTCTTCTCCTCGCCTGAGCGGATCCGCGCTGCGCTGAGGGCGGCCTGTCCGGTGGATCCGCGTGGCGTCGCGTGCCCTGGCGCCGGGCGCACTCCCCCGGCGCGCCGCCTCCGTCCCTCGCCCTGCGATCGCACGCACCGCTGTGACATCAGCCGACGGCGCGGCGGGCCGCTCCTTGCCCCACCGAGATCCACACGACAGGCCCTACCCGGACCGCGCGGACATATCCTCTGGATCATGACGTGGTCCAGCGCGCTGAAGGAGACCTTCCGCTCCGCGTTGCGAGTGGACCGTCCCCGGCTGGAACCGCTGCTCGCGCTGCGCGCGGCGGCGGGCGTGGCCATCGTCATCGGGCTCGCGCTGCTGCTGTCGACTCCCGCCGTGGCCGCATCGTCCGCCTTCGGCGCGTACGCGGCGGGCACCGCGACCTTCCAGCGCAGTTGGCGGCCGCGCCCGACGCTGGCGCTGGCCGTCGGTGCGGCCCTGTCCGTCAGCGCGTTTCTGGGCTACCTGGCCGCCACCCACTGGGCCGCCTTCCTTCCCCTGCTGGCCGTATGGGCCTTCCTGGTCGGCATGGCGTGGGCCCTCGGGCCGACCGCGGGCATCCTGGCCTCGCTGACGATGTCGGTGATGCTCATCGTCGTGACGCTGCCGTCCTCCGTGGTCGGCGCCCTGGGGCACTCGGCCGTCATCGCCTTCGGCGGGGTGGTCCAGGCCGTACTGATCGTGCTCTTCCCCGTACGCCGCTGGGGCCCCCAGCGCGACGCCCTGGCCGACGCCTTCGCCGCCGAGGCGGACTACGCGCGCCGGCTGCGGCAGGACCCGGTCGCGCCGTTCGACCCCGAACCGCTGATGACGGCACGCAGCGCGGCGGCCGTCACCCCCCGCCAGGCACGGCGGCGGCCGAGCGGCCTCGGCGGCAAGCGGCTGCTGGCCGAACGGATCCGCCCCGTCCTGGCCTCGCTGGCCGACCCCGAGATCGGCGCCGCCGCGGAGGGCCCCGAGCGTGCCCGCGTCCGCGAACTGCTCGGCGCGGCCGCCTCCGCACTGGACGCGGTGGCACGGGCGATCCGCAAGGCCACGCCGGTACGGGTGCCGGAGGCCGCCCGGGCCGTCCTCGTCGACGAGCCTCCCCCCGAGGAGCTGACCGGGGCCGCCCGGCGGGCGGCGGTACGCCTCACCGGGCTGCTGGGCCAGGCCGTCGACTCCGTGGACGACCCGTCCGGCGCCGACAACCCCAGCACCGGATATCTGCCCCGCCCGACCCTGCTCGGCCTCGTGCCGGTGGCCGTACGGGCCGCACGCCGCGAGATCCAGTGGGACTCCCCCGTCTTCCGGCACGCCCTGCGGCTCGCGGTCGTGGCCCCGACCGGTTACGCCCTCGGCGCCGCCCTGCCGCTGGGGCACGGCTACTGGGCGCCGATGGCCTCCGTCCTCATCCTGCGGCCCGACTTCTCCCAGACCTACGCCCGGGCCATCGCGCGCTTCGCCGGAACCCTGGTCGGCGTCACCGTGGCCACCGGCGTGATGCGGCTGGCCACGCCGTCGGCGTACGCCTGCGGTGCGCTGGCGGTGGCGGCGGCCGGGCTCACGTACTTCCTGCTGCGGACCAGCTATGCGATCTCGCAGGCGTCGGTCTCCGCGTACGTGGTCTTCCTGCTCGGCATGGGCGGCTCGCGCTGGGAGCAGACGGTGCCCGAGCGGGTCCTGCTGACACTGCTGGGCGGGCTGCTCGCGATGCTCGCCTACATCGTCTTCCCCGCCTGGGAGACCCCCCGGCTGCGCGAGCGGCTCGCCGAGCGCATCGAGGCCACCGGGCGCTACGCCGCCGCCGCGCTCGACGCGTACGCCGACCCCGACGCCGACAGGCGGCGCCGCGCCGTCCGGGAGGACCTGCTCGACGCCCGGGCCACCACGGTCGCCTGGAACCAGGCGCTGGCCCGCGCCGACGCCGAACCCGTGCGGCGCCGCGGCCTCTCCCGGCGGGCGGCCCGGGCCGCGGACGCCGCGCTCACCGCCCTCGGCCGCGTCCCCATGCTTCTGGAAGCCCACCTCCCCGGCCCCGACGCCCCGCCGGTGCCGGCCGCCTCCGTCTTCGCCGCGGCCCTCCGTGACGCCACCGCGGCCGCCGCCCGTGCCGTCCGCGAGCGCCGACCGCCCGACCTCTCCCCGGTCCGGGACGCGCTCGCGGCGTGGCCGCCTCCCCCGGCGGAGGGCTCCGCCCGCGACCGGGTGGCCCGGCGCACGGCCGAGCTGCTCGTCGACGCGCTGGACGACCTGGAGGCGGCGCTCCGGCGCCGGCGGTGAGTCGGTGGTTGCGGTTTCGGTGGCGCCTGCGGGCGGGTGGCCGGGGGTTTTCTCTCCCCGCACCCGCCCCTTCCCGAAGCCGGGGCTCCGCCCCGGACCCCGCTGGGGTCTTGTTGCCGGCTGCGGGCGGGTGGCCGGGCTGTGCCAGCCCGACGGAGGCGGGAGAAGCCCGCCGCAGGCGCAACGGGCATCAGCCCTAGCGGATGGGCAGGCCCGAGATCGTGCGGGCGATGACGAGGCGCTGGATCTCCGCCGTGCCCTCGAAGATGGAGTAGATCGCGCTGTCGCGGTGCATGCGCTCGACGGGGTATTCGCGGGTGAAGCCGTTGCCGCCGAGGATCTGCATGGCTTGGGCGGTGACCTTCTTGGCGGTCTCGCCGGCGTAGAGCTTGGACATGGAGCCCTCGGCGGAGGTGAAGGGCTTGCCGGCGCTGGCCATCCAGGACGCGCGCCAGACCAGGAGGCGGGCGGCGTCGATCTGGGTGCGCATGTCGGCGAGTTGGAAGGCGATGCCCTGGTTGTCGATGATGGGGCGGCCGAACTGGACGCGGGTCTTGGCGTAGTCGAGGGCGACCTCGTACGCGGCGCGCGCGATGCCGACCGCCTGGGCGCCCACGGCCGGGCGGGAGGCCTCGAACGTGGCCATGGCGGCGTTCTTGACCCGCTCGCCGCCGGCCTTGGCGCGCTCACGGGACCGGGCGAGGCGCTCGTCGAGCTTCTCCTTGCCGCCGAGGAGGCAGGAGCCGGGGATACGGACGTCCTCGAGGACGACCTCGGCGGTGTGGGAGGCGCGGATGCCGTGCTTTTTGAACTTCTGGCCCTGGGAGAGGCCGGGGGTGTTCGGGGGGATGACGAAGGAGGCGTGGCCGCGCGCCCCGAGATCGGGGTCGACGACCGCGACCACGACGTGGACGTTGGCGATGCCGCCGTTGGTGGCCCAGGTCTTGGTGCCGTTGAGGACCCACTCGTCCTTGGCCTGGTCGTAGACGGCACGGGTGCGCATCGCGGAGACGTCGGAGCCGGCGTCGGGCTCGGAGGAGCAGAAGGAGGCGAGCTTGACGTCGTTGACGTCGCCGTACATCTGGGGGATCCAGGTGCCGATCTGCTCCTCGGTGCCGTTGGCGAGGACGCCGACGGCGGCGAGGGCGGTGCCGACGATGGACAGGCCGATGCCGGCGTCGCCCCAGAACAGCTCCTCCATGGTGAGGGGGATGCCGAGCCCGGTGGGGTCGAAGTACTGCTGGGCGTAGAAGTCGAGGGAGTAGAGGCCGATCTTGGCGGCCTCCTGGATCACCGGCCAGGGCGTTTCCTCGCGCTCGTCCCACTCGGCGGCGGCCGGACGCATCACATCCGCGGCGAAGCCGTGGATCCAGTCGCGTACGGCCGTCTGGTCGTCGTTGAGTTCGAGCGTAAAGTCGCCCATGAGTCCCCTCCACGTGCCTGTTACTTGCGGTAACACAAGTCTGTTACCCGCTGGTATGACTGTCAACTCGGGGCCGGGCGGCCAGATGGCTGTCGCCGGAGTGTTACGTTGCGTGGGCGTGAGGAAATTCGAACGGGCGGGGAGGCTCTGGTGGATACCAGCCAGCGGCAGGTGCAGCGGACAGCTGCGGAACAGCGGCGCAGGGAGCTCCTCGAGGCTGCCGACCGCGTCGTACTGCGCGACGGGCCCGAGGCCTCCATGAACGCCATCGCCGCCGAGGCGGGCATCACCAAGCCGATCCTCTACCGGCACTTCGGCGACAAGAGCGGCCTCTACCGCGCACTGGCCAAGCGGCACACCGACGCCCTGCTGGCCACGCTGCGGGCGGCGCTCGACAAGCCGAACGACCGCCGGGACCGGGTCGAGGCGACGCTGCACGCGTATCTCGCGGCGATCGAGGCGCGGCCGCAGGTCTACCGCTTCCTGATGCACCCGGCGGAGGACACCGCCGACGGCGAGAAGGGCTTCGACTTCGGCGGCCACTCGGCGCCGCTGCTGCGCCGGATGGGTGAGGAGCTGGCGAAGGTCATCGCCGAGCGGCTGGAGCTCGGGCCGGACAGCGAGGCGCTGGCGCGGGTGTGGGGGCACGGGATCGTCGGCATGATGCACGCGGCCGGCGACTGGTGGCTCGCTGAGCGGCCCACGTCCCGCGACGAGCTGGTACGCCATCTGGCGGATCTGCTCTGGGGGCGGCTGGCCGCCGCCGCGGACCGGCCCGGCGCGCCGGCGCTGTAGCGGGTCCTCATCCACCGGACGGGCCGGCCTTGCCGACCCGCCGCGCCGCCCACAGGGCGCGGCGGCGGCGGAGGCCCGTAAGGCCGTCGGTGAAGACCCGGCCGTCCAGGTGATCACACTCGTGCTGGAGGCAGCGGGCGAAGAATCCGGTGCCCTCCACGCGGAGTGGCTCGCCGTGCCGGTCGAAGCCCTCGATGACGGCTTCGTCGTGGCGGGTCGTGCCCGCGTGGACGCCCGGCAGGGACAGACAGCTCTCGGATCCGGTGACCGTGACGCCGTCGGCGCGGACCAGGCGCGGATTGACGACGTGCCCGAGATGGCGGATGTCCTCGTCGTCGGGGCAGTCGTAGACGAAGACCCTGAGCGGGACGCCGATCTGGTTGGCGGCGAGGCCGACGCCCTCGGCGGCGTACATGGTGGCGAACAAGTCCTCGACCAGCAGCGCGAGTTGGGAATCGAAGGCGGTCACCTCGCGGCAGGGCTCGTGGAGGCCGGGGTCGCCGAGCAGCCGCATCGGGTGGATGGTTCCGGTGCTGCCGGGGATGGTGCCGTGTCGCATGGGGGCCACTGTAGGGGGCGGCGGGTTTCTGGGCCGGTGCACGGAGTCGATAGGCTGATGCGCGACCGACCCGCGGGGCAGGCGTGGGGCCGGACACAAGGAGGTTGTGGAGACGATGGCAGGCAACTCGGAGCCGCTGTCGCCGCGGGCGAAGCTGGCCGTGACGGCGGGCAAGGCCGCCGCGGCGGTGTCGCGCGCGGCAGGCCGTGGCAGCGGATCGGTGATCGGCGGCCGGGTGGCCCTCAAACTCGACCCGGATCTGCTCGCGCGGCTCGCGACCCACCTCGACGTGGTGCTGGTGTCGGCGACCAACGGCAAGACCACCACCACCCGGCTGCTGGCCGAGGCCCTGCGCGCCAACGGCCCGGTCGTCTCCAACGCGCTGGGCGCCAACATGCCCGCCGGGATCACCTCCGCGCTGGCCGGCGGCTCGGACGCCCGCTACGGCGT
The DNA here is from genome assembly GCF_042751495.1 of Streptomyces sp. NPDC059373. NCBI lineage: Bacteria > Bacillati > Actinomycetota > Actinomycetes > Kitasatosporales > Streptomycetaceae > Streptomyces > Streptomyces sp. NPDC059373. Next base: position 11,158 of record NZ_JBHYXC010000050.1, read on the forward strand.
GATCGAGGTCGACGAGAAGTACCTGGCCGGCGTGGCCCGGGACGTCAACCCCAAGGCCATCGCCCTGCTCAACCTGTCGCGCGACCAGCTCGACCGCGCCGCAGAGACCCGGATGCTCGCCGAGAAGTGGCGCGAGGGCCTGGCCGGTACGGAGGCGATCGTGATCGCCAACGCCGACGACCCGCTGATCACCTGGGCCGCGTCCTCCTGCCCGACCGTGGTGTGGGTCGCGGCCGGCCAGGAGTGGAAGGACGACGCCTGGTCCTGCCCGTCCTGCGGCGGCGTCCTGCAGCGCCCCTCCGAGGACTGGTTCTGCGGCGAGTGCGGCTTCCGCCGTCCGATGCCGACCTGGGCGCTGTCCGGTGACCATGTGATCGACCCGTACGGCGCCGCCTGGCCGATCCAGCTGCAGCTGCCGGGCCGGGCCAACAAGTCCAACGCCACCGTGTCCGCCGCCGCGGCCGCCGCCTTCGGGGTGGACCCGAAGGTCGCGCTGGAGCGGATGTACGCGGTGCAGGCGGTGGCGGGCCGCTACGACGTGGTGAGCTTCCTCGGCCGCGACGTACGCCTGCTGCTGGCCAAGAACCCGGCCGGGTGGCTGGAGACCTTCTCCCTCATCGACGGGCCGCCCGCCCCGGTGATCCTCTCGGTCAACGCCCGCGGCGCCGACGGCACCGACACCTCGTGGCTGTGGGACGTGGACTACACCCGGCTCGCCGGGCACCCGATCTTCGTCATCGGCGACCGCAAGCTGGACCTCGCGGTCCGGCTGGAGGTCGCCGGGCTGCAGTTCCGGGTCTGCCAGGACGCCGACGAGGCGGTGCGCAGCGCGCCCGCCGGCCGGATCGAGGCCATCGCCAACTACACCGCGTTCCAGGACCTGCGCCGCCGCGTCGGCAACTGAGGGAGTACGCAAGCCATGACTGATTCCAGCCTGCGCCTGGTGTGGGTCTACCCCGACCTGCTGAGCACCTACGGCGACCAGGGCAATGTCCTGGTGGTGGAGCGCCGCGCCCGGCAGCGCCGCGTCCCCGTCACCCGTATCGACGTACGGTCCGACCAGGCGGTCCCGACCTCGGGCGACATCTACCTCATCGGCGGCGGCGAGGACCGCCCGCAGCGGCTGGCCGCCGATCGACTGCGCCGCGACGGCGGACTGGCCCGCGCGGTGGAGAACGGCGCGATCGTCTTCTCGGTGTGCGCGGGCTACCAGATCCTCGGCCACGAGTTCATCAACGACCTGGGCCGCCCCGAGCCGGGCCTGGGCCTGCTGGACGTGGTGAGCGTGCGCGGCGAGGGCGAGCGCTGCGTCGGCGACGTACTGGCGGACATCGACCCCGCCCTCGGCCTGCCCCCGCTGACCGGTTTCGAGAACCACCAGGGCGTCACGCATGTCGGCCGGAATGCCCGGCCCTTCGCCCGGACCCGCTTCGGCAACGGAAACGGCACGGGCGACGGCACCGAGGGCGCCTACAACGACACCGTCTTCGGCACCTACATGCACGGCCCGGTCATGGCCCGCAATCCGCAGATCGCGGACATGCTGATCAAGCTGGCGCTGGACGTGAAGGCGCTGCCGCCGGCCGACGACCAGTGGTACGAGGCGCTGCGCGCCGAGCGCATCGCGGCCGCGAGCCAGCCGGCCTGAGGCCCTGAACAACTGAGGGGACACCCCGGGGCGGGTCCGGGGTGTCCGCACTGCGGGCGCTTAAGCGCTGCCCGAGGGTGGCTCAGTATCGTAAGGAGTGCGGCTCTGCGCCGCAGGTCCATCCGGACGACGGGGTCCGGCGCCCGGATCGATCTGTCAGGAGTAACGAGCAATGCGTATTGGCGTGCTGACCAGCGGTGGCGACTGCCCCGGACTGAACGCCGTCATCCGGTCGGTGGTGCACCGCGCCGTGGTCGACCACGGTGACGAGGTCATAGGCTTCCACGACGGATGGAAGGGCCTGCTCGAGTGCGACTACCGCAAGCTGGACCTGGACGCCGTCAGCGGCATCCTGGCTCGCGGCGGCACCATCCTCGGCTCTTCCCGGGTCCGGCCGGAGCACCTGCGGGACGGCGTGGAGCGGGCCAGGGGCCATGTCGCCGACCTGGGCCTGGACGCGATCATCCCGATCGGCGGTGAGGGTACCCTCAAGGCGGCCCGGCTGCTGTCCGACAACGGGCTGCCGATCGTGGGTGTGCCCAAGACCATCGACAACGACATCTCCTCGACCGACGTCACCTTCGGCTTCGACACCGCCGTGGGCGTGGCGACCGAGGCCCTGGACCGGCTGAAGACCACCGCCGAGTCGCACCAGCGGGTGCTGATCGTCGAGGTCATGGGCCGCCACACCGGCTGGATCGCGCTGCACTCGGGCATGGCGGCCGGCGCGCACGCCATCGTCGTCCCCGAGCGGCCCTTCGACATCGCCGAGCTCACCGCGGTCGTCGGCAAGCGTTTCGAGGCGGGCAAGAAGTTCGCCATCGTCGTGGTCTCCGAGGGCGCCAAGCCCCGTGAGGGCACGATGGAGTTCACCTCCGGCGCCAAGGACGTCTACGGTCACGAGCGCTTCTCCGGCGTCGCCAACCAGCTCTCCGTCGAGCTGGAGGAGCGGCTCGGCAAGGAGGCCCGCCCGGTCATCCTCGGCCACGTCCAGCGCGGCGGCACCCCGACCGCGTACGACCGTGTGCTGGCCACGCGCTTCGGCTGGCACGCGGTGGAGGCGGCGCACCACGGCGACTTCGGCAACATGACGGCGCTGCGTGGCACCGACATCACCCTGGTGCCGCTCGCCGAGGCGGTCGACCACCTCAAGACGGTCCCGGCCGAGCGTTACGTCGAGGCGGAGTGCGTGCTGTAGGCCACCCGCTCCGGTCCTGGACGCCGCCCCGCAGCTCCGGCTGCGGGGCGGCGTTCGCGCGAGCAGACTGGGACGTGGAAGGGGGTCATCATGTTCAGGGACACCAAGGCGTTCAGCGGCTTCGCCGTGAACGACATCGACAGGGCCAAGGCCTTCTACGCCGACACCCTCGGTCTGTCGGTCTCCGAGGAGAACGGCATGCTGTGGCTGCACATCGCCGGCGGCACGCGGATCCTCGTCTACCCGAAACCCGACCACACCCCGGCGTCCTTCACCGTCCTCAACTTCCCCGTCGACGACATCGACAAGGCGGTGGACGACCTCGCCGCACGCGGAGTGCGCTTCGAGAGGTACGACGACTTCAAGGCGGACGAGAAGGGGATCGTCCGCGGTGACCAGGGCCCGTACGTCACGTGGTTCAAGGACCCGGCCGGAAACGTCCTGTCCGTACTCCAGGACATATAGGCCCGGACCCGAGCCGCCCCGCCGCCGCCCCGGCTGCGGGGCGGCTTTAGTCTGGTGCGGGCAGTACGCACGACATGGAGAGTGACGGATGGACCACGGCGGACACGGCACGATGACGGACTTGCCGCCGTTCACGCTGGGGCGCGGGCTGGAGCTCAGCGGGGATCCGGTCTTCATGGTGGGGTGTCTGCTGGCGCTTGCGCTGTACGGCTGGGGTGTGGTGCGACTGCTCCGGCGCGGGGACCGCTGGCCGGTGGGGCGGATCATCGCCTTCACGGCGGGGGTGATGACGGTCGCCCTGATGATGTGCACTGCGCTGAACGACTACGGCATGGTCATGTTCAGCGTCCACATGGTGCAGCACATGGTCATCAGCATGGTCTCCCCCATCCTGATCCTGCTGGGTGCGCCGGTGACGCTCGCGCTGCGCGCGCTCCCGGCGTCGGGGCGGGGACACCGCAAGGGGCCGCGCGAGTTGCTGGTGGCGGTGCTGCACAGCCGGTACATGAAGGTGATCTCGCATCCGGCGTTCACGATCCCGCTGTTCATCGCGAGCCTGTACGCGCTGTACTTCAGCCCGCTCTTCGACTTCCTGATGGGCAGCAGGGCCGGGCACATCGCGATGATGCTGCACTTCCTGGCGGTGGGCCTGGTGTTCTTCTGGCCGATCATGGGGGTGGATCCGGGGCCGAACCGGCCGGGCTACATCATGCGCATGCTGGAGCTGTTCGCGGGGATGCCGTTCCACGCGTTCTTCGGGATCGCGCTGATGATGGCGAGCGAGCCGATGGTGACCACCTTCCTGCACCCGCCGGCCTCGCTGGGCATCGATCCGCTGGACGACCAGACGGCGGCCGGCGGCATCGCGTGGGCGTTCAGTGAGATCCCGTCCGTGATCGTTCTGGTGGCCCTGCTGTTCCAGTGGTACATGTCCGAGCAGCGGCACGCCCGGCGCAAGGACCGGGCGGCGGACCGCGACGGTGACGCCGAGCTGGTCGCCTACAACGCGTACTTGGCATCCTTGGAAGCACGCGGCCGCGGCTGAGCGGTCGTTGACAGCAGGGAGGCCCCGCGATGGGCGACGACCAGGTGCGGATATCGGGTGCGGCGCTGGAGCTGCCCGGTGGAGTGACGGTGCGGTTCATGCGGACGCTGCGGCTGCCGGAGACCGGCACCCATCCACTGCCACCCGGCCTGGGGACCTTCCCGCTGCGCAGGGTGGCCGACTACCCGGACCGGGCTCCCGCCGAGTGGCTGGCGCGGGGCGGGGTGATGCTGCCGGTCTATCAGCGCGAGGCGATGTGGCTGAGCTTCTCCGCGACGGCTCCGGCCGCGTTGCAGGTGGGGGTCGGCAAGGTGTGCGCGGTGTCGGGGAGACCGTGGAGCGACCGGCTGTCGCGGGAGCCGCAGAACTACGTGGTGCTGCCGCGCCAGCCGTGGCTGGACGGCATCAACTCCGGTTCGGGCACGATCCGGCAGTTCGTGGCGGTGCCGCTGGGGCTGGGCGCGACGGTCGAGGGCCAGGTCTCCGGCGAGGAGGTCTGGGGCGGGGTGCAGCTGCAGGTCTTCGAGCTCGGGGACGAACCGCTGGCCGCCTGGCGGGCCGAGCAGCGGCGGCGCAGCGTACGGCACCGGGGGCCGTGGGGGGTGGCGGGCGACGAGACGGCGTACGGCGCCGCGATGCCGATGGCTGCCGCACCGGCCGGGCCGGCCGGGCCGTCGCGCGGTCTGCCGCGGCCGGCGCCCGCGATGGGCCTGGGCGCGGGGGGCCGTATGCGGCAGGAGGTCTACCGGGACGACCGCCCGCTGTCCGACTGGCGGGAGCGCGCCTCGGGCCGGGTCTTCGTCCATCTGGCGACCGCCCCGCAGTGGCGGCAGATCACCGGCGAGGCGCCGCCGACGTCGCCGGTGGACCGGGCGGCGTACACCGCGGCGGGTCTGCCGTGGTTCGACTACTACGACGCCGACGCGGAGGATCTGCCGGCGGCCGGGCCGCTGACGGGGGTCAAGCCGGTCGGTGACTGGCTGGGCGACGACGAGCAGCCCTGGGCGGAAACGCAGCCCGGCCAGGTCCACAAGCTCAAGGACAACGGCGGTCAGGTCACCGACGGCGACTGGTAGGCGAGGCAGTCTCCCGCTGCACGGCAGTGGCGCCCGGGCGCGCGGAGGGCGACCATGGAAGCCCGGTGGCCCGGTGGCCGCGGGGAGGAGGGCACCCATGCAGCCGACGGCGAAGGCAATGGCGGTATGCACCATGGCATGCCTGGTGGCGGTCAGCGCGTACACCGTGGCGCTCGGTGCGGACGGCTGGCTGTGGTTCGCGTGGGTGGTGCTGGGGGTCGCGACGGCCGGCGTACTCGCGATCAAGGTGCCGCGCTGAGCCGCCCGGCACACGGCGGACCCGCAGGGCCCCGTCGCGTCAACCTGGTTCACGCACTACTGTGCCCGTCAGCGTGGGCGGGGCGTACTCCCGCAACGATCAGGGGAAGGCGCCTGCCATGTTCTACCGCGTGCTGAAGTACGTGCTGCTCGGGCCACTGCTGCGGCTGCTGTTCCGGCCCAGGATCGAGGGGCTGGAGAACATCCCGGACGAGGGCGCGGCGATCGTCGCGGGCAACCACCTGTCGTTCTCCGACCACTTCCTGATGCCGGCGATCCTGCCGCGCCGGATCACCTTCCTGGCCAAGCAGGAGTACTTCACCGGTCCCGGCATCAAGGGCCGGCTGGTCGCGGCGTTCTTCCGCAGCGCCGGCCAGATCCCGGTGGACCGCTCGGGCGGCAAGGCCGGCGAGAACGCGCTCCGGGAGGGCCTGGGGGTGCTGGGGCGCGGTGAACTGCTGGGCATCTACCCGGAAGGCACCCGATCGCACGACGGGCGGCTCTACAAGGGGCGGGTCGGGGTCGCGAAGATGGCGCTGGGGGCGCAGGTGCCGGTGATCCCGTGCGCGATGGTGGGCACCTTCGAGATCCAGCCGGCGGGGCGGCTCGTCCCCCGGATCCGGCGGGTGACGATCCGCTTCGGCAAGCCGCTGGAGTTCTCGCGGTTCTCCGGGATGGACGGCGAGCGCTTCGTGGTGCGGTCGGTCACCGACGAGATCATGTACGCGATCCTCGGCATGTCCGGCCAGGAGTACGTCGACCGCTACGCCACGGACGTCAAGGCGGAGCAGGCCAAGGCCGCAAAAGCCAAGGCGGCCAAGGCCAAGCCCAAGGGCCGGGTCAGCCACTGAAGAGCTTGGCGACCTTCAGGCCCAGCTCGTACAGGCCGTAGGCGAAGGGCAGGCCGACCCAGAGCCAGGCCAGCGCGATCAGCGGGCGGCGGTCCTTGACGGGGGTGCTCATGCGGCGGCCCCTCCTTCGGTGGCGGCGGCGCGGGCGGGCGCGTCGGGGGCGGTCGGCTCGTGGAAGCGGGGGCTGACGGGCCGTACGAGTTCGTTGGCGGCGAAGCCGACGACCAGCAGGCCGACCATGATGTAGACGGACACGGTGTAGAGCGCTGGGCCCGTGCGGCCGGCCGACTTCTGGGCGTCGGCGACGGCGTTGACGATGAGCGGGCCGAGGACGCCGGCGGTGGACCAGGCGGTGAGCAGCCGGCCGTGGATGGCGCCGACCTGGTAGGTGCCGAAGAGGTCCTTGAGATAGGCGGGGATGGTGGCGAACCCGCCGCCGTAGAAGGACAGGATGAGCATCGTGCAGATGATGAAGAGCGGCTTGGACGCGTTGCCCGCTATCGCGATGACGAGGTAACTGAGGGCGCCCGCGCCGAGGTAGAGGCGGTAGATGTTCTTGCGGCCGATCAGGTCGGAGGTGCTGGACCACACGAAGCGGCCCGCCATGTTGGCGAGCGAGAGCACGGCGACGAAGCCGGCGGCCGCCGATACGCCGACGGGCGCCGAGGTGCCGGAGAAGAAGTCCGTCACCATGGGGGCGGCCTTCTCCAGGATGCCGATGCCGGCGGTGACGTTGCAGCACAGCAGCACCCACAGGCACCAGAACTGCGGCGTACGGATGGCGTTGCGGGCTGACACGTCGGCGCCGCTGATCAGGGGGCGCACGGTGGAGGGGGCCGGTGCGGTCCACCCTGCGGGCTTCCAGCCGTCCGGCGGTACGCGCACCAGCAGTACGCCCAGCGACATGAAGACGGCGTACACGAGCCCGTGGACGAGGAAGGACTGCGCGATGCCGGAGGAGTCGGAGCCGAAGGACTTCAGCATCTGGGCGGACCAGGGCGAGGCGATGAGCGCCCCGCCGCCGAAGCCCATGATGGCGATGCCGGTCGCCATGCCCGGCCGGTCGGGGAACCACTTGATGAGCGTGGAGACCGGCGAGATGTAGCCGATGCCCAGCCCGATCCCGCCGACGAAGCCGTAGCCGAGGACGACCAGCCAGTACTGGCGGGTGGCGGCGCCGAGTGAGGCGATCAGGAAGCCGGAGGAGAAGCAGATCAGCGACACGCACATCGCCCAGCGCGGGCCGTTGCGCTCGACGAGGGTGCCGCCGAAGGCGGCGGACAGGCCGAGCATGACGATGGCGAGCTGGAAGGGCAGGGCGCTGAGGGTGCCCGACAGGTGGAGCGAGGTCTCCAGCGGCGGCTTGAAGACGCTCCAGGCGTAGGCCTGCCCGATCGCGAGGTGGATGGACAGCGCGGCGGGCGGCACCAGCCAGCGGCTCCAGCCCGGCGGGGCCACGCTCCGGGAACGGTCGAGGACATCGGGAACGGCCCAAGAAGTCATCTGTGCCTCCGCATTGACGTGCCCGGCATGCGGAAGCAGTATTCCGGGACGGGTGCGCGGGCGTCGAGGGTTTTCGCGGCGATCTTGTGTCAATCATGTGTCATGACTTCCTCAAATGAGAGGGATGGTTGGCGTGTACGAGCAAGTGCTCAACCCCGTCGGCGGATCGGCGTTCTGGTCGTCGGTGGTCGCGGCCCTGCCCCTGCTGGCGGTGTTCGTCCTGCTCGGCAGCGGACGGTTGCGCGCCCACTGGACCGCGCTCGCCGGGCTCGCGGTCGCCCTGGTCCTCGCCACCTGGGTCTACGGGATGCCCGCCGGACAGGCGGTGTCGGCGGCCCTGGAGGGCGCGGCCTTCGGGCTCTTCCCGATCATGTGGATCGTGGTCAACGCCCTGTGGATCTACCGGATGACCGTGAACAGCGGCCACTTCGACGTACTGCGCCGCTCCTTCGGCAGGGTCTCCGACGACCAGCGCCTTCAGGCCGTCGTCATCGCCTTCTGCTTCGGCGCCCTCCTCGAGGCACTGGCCGGCTTCGGCACCCCCGTCGCCGTCACCTCGGTCATGCTCATCGCCGTCGGCTTCACCCCGCTGCGCGCGGCCGTGGTCGCGCTGGTCGCCAACACCGCGCCGGTCGCGTACGGGGCCATCGCCACGCCCGTCATCACGTTGTCCAATGTCACCGGCTACTCGGTGCGCGACCTCGGCGCCACGATCGGGCGGCAGACTCCGGTGCTCGCGGTGCTGGTGCCGCTGGTCCTGGTCTTCATCGTGGACGGGCGGCGCGGGCTGCGGGAGACCTGGCAGCCCGCGCTGCTGGGCGGGTTGGTCTTCGGCATCGCCCAGTTCGCGTGTGCTTCGTACGGGCCTGTCGAGCTCACCGACATCGTTGCCGCGCTCGCCTCTGCGGCGGTGCTGGTCGGCTGGACCCGGTTGCCGCACGCACGGCGTGCCCGGGTGGCGGCCGCCGACGAGCCACCGGCCACCGACGGCGGCGGTGCGGACGGGGATTCGGACGCGGACGCGGATACGGATGGAGATGCGGACGCGGATACGGATGCGGGCGCCACGCTCACCACGGTCCGGGCCACGGCACCGGTGACCGACGCTCCCGCCGAGGTCGTACGTGCCTATGCCCCGTACGCCGCGATCATCGCCGTCTTCTCCGTCGCCCAGATACCGGCGGTGAAGGAGCTGCTGGCCAAGGGCGTGCACGCCTTCGCGTGGCCGGGGCTGCATGTGGTCAACGCGTCCGGCAAGCCGGTCAGCTTCAGCACGTACAACGTCAACTGGCTGCCGGCCGGGGGCACTCTGCTCCTCCTGGCCGGGGTGATCTCGGCGGTCGTCCTGGGCGTCCGCCCGGGCCCGGCCGTGCGGGCCTACGGTGCGAACCTGCGGCAGCTGGCCCCCGCCATCGCCACGGTGGCGTGCGTGCTGGGGCTCGCGTATGTGATGAACCTGTCCGGGCAGACGGCCACCATCGGCCACGCCCTAGCGAGCGCGACCGTGATCCTGGCGGTGCTCTCCCCCGTGCTCGGCTGGATCGGCACCGCGATCACCGGGTCCGACACCTCGTCCAACGCCCTGTTCGGCACCCTGCAGGTGACGGCCGCGAAGGGCGCCGGCCTGTCCCCCACGCTGCTGGCGGCCGCGAACAGCTCGGGCGGCGTCCTGGGCAAGATGGTCTCCCCGCAGAACCTGGCGATCGTGGCCGCGGCGGCCCATCTGCACGGCCAGGAGGGGCGTATCTTCCGCCGCGTGGTCGGCTACAGCGCCGGGATGCTCGCCTTCCTCTGCCTGCTGGTGTGGCTGCAGTCCACGGCCGCGCTGTCCTGGATGCTGCCCTGACCGGCACTTTGCGCTGACGGCGGATCAGCGCAGGGCGAACGTCGCTGGGAGCAGGCGGTGATCGCCCGTAGCGTCCGGACCATGACAGAGACAGCGGGCTCAGCAGGTGCGGCAGGATCGGCATTCGTGATCGGTGCGACCGGGCAGATCGGGCGGGCGGCGGTGCGCGCCCTCGCCGAGGACGGATGGCAGGTGCGGGCGGCCTCGCGCGGCGGGGGCGCCGACGAGGACTGGCCGGAGGGCGTACGGAGCGTACGCGTGGACCGGGCGGACAGCGAAGCGCTCGTGGCCGCGCTCGGCGACGGCTGCGATGTGCTGCTGGACTGCGTCGCGTACGACGCGGGCCACGCCCAGCAACTGCTGGGCCTTGCGGACCGGATCGGCTCGGCGGTCGTGATCTCCAGCGCGGCGGTGTACCAGGACGAGCGCGGCCGCAGCTTCGACACCCAGGACGAGCCCGACGGCTTCCCCGCCTACCCGGACCCGGTCCCGGAGACCTACGGGACCGTGGCACCCGGCGATCTCAGCTACGGCACGAAGAAGGTCGCCCTGGAGCGGGAGCTTCTGGCCGCGGGCGACCGGCTGCCCAGCACGCTGCTGCGGGCCGGGGCGATCCACGGACGCCACAGCCCGATGCTCCGCGAGATGTACTTCATCAAGCGGGCGCTCGACAAGCGGCCGGTGCAGGTGCTCGCCTTCAACGGCGAGAGCCGCTTCAGCCCGGCGCACACCTCGAACATCGCCGAACTGGTGCGCCTCGCGGCCCGCAAGCCGGGCTCGCGAGTGCTCAACGCCGTCGACCCGCACACCCCGTCGGTGGCGGAGATCGCGGCGGCCGTCGGCCTGGTGCTCGGGTACGCGTGCGAGACGGTCCTGGTGGAGGGCGAGCCGCCGGCGCCAGGTGTCGGGTCCTCGCCGTGGTCGGTCCCCCGGCCCGCGGTGTTCGACATGGCGGCCGCCGAGCGGGAGTTGGGGTACCGGGCGGTGACGACGTACGAGGACTCGCTCCCGGACACCATCGGCTGGACCCTCGACGCGCTGCGCGAGCGCGACTGGCGTGAGGTCTTCCCGACGCTGGCCCGGATCTACGGCGAGGGCGACCACGACATCTTCGACTACGCGGCCGAGGACCGCTGGCTCGCCGGGCGCCCTTGACATCCGTATAGGCACTTAGCAAACTCGCTAATCGTGCTGCGCGTCGATGTACTCAAAGCCCTCGCCAGCGAGCGCCGGCTGCAGATCCTGGAATGGCTCAAGGACCCGGTCCGCCACTTCCCGCCGCAGACCGACGGCGACCTGGTGCGCGACGGGGTGTGCGGGCTCTTCATCGCCGAGAAGCTCGGCGTGAGCCAGCCGGTCGCGGGCGAGCATCTGAAGGCCCTGTCGCGCGCCGGGCTGATCCACGGGACCCGCATCAGGCAGTGGGTCTTCTACCGGCGTGACGAGGACCGTATCGACGAGGTCCGGCGCGCGATCCACGACGAGTTGTAGGCGGGGAGCAGATATGGGCGAGCACGACGAGCACGACACCCACGACAAGCTGAACATCAGCGCCGTGATGGACGCGGTGCCGGAGAAGTGGCTCCCCCACGTCCTCGCGGAGGTCAACGACTACGACGTCAAGGTCGCCAACGTCGAGGGCGACTTCGTGGAGCATGTCCACGCGGACACCGACGAGTTCTTTCTCGTCCTCGCCGGACGGCTGCGCCTGGAGCTGCCCGACGGCACCGTGACGCTCGATCCGCTGGACGTCTACACGGTGCCCAGGGGCACCCCGCACCGCCCGCGCGCCGACCGGGGTACCCGGATCCTGATGTTCGAGCCCCGCGGCACGGTCAACGCCGGGGACGGGAACGAGGGGACCACGGGCGTCCGGCTCGACGGCTAGGACCTTTCAGGTCGCTCGGCGTTTGCCGCCTTCGGGGTGGGCGATCACGAACAGCACGTGGGCGGGCTGGTTCTCGACGAGCAGCCAACGGTGACGGATGCCGGCGGGATGGGCGATGAGGTCGCGCGGGCCGAGTCGCCAGGTGCCCTCGCCCTCGACTTCGACGTCGAGGGCCCCGCTGACGAGGTACACGGCGAGTTCGCCCTCGAGTTGAAACCACTCCTGGATGTACTGGCCGGGCTCGATGACGTATTCGATGACTTCGAGACTTTTGCCGGGGTCCATCATGAGGGCTCGGCCGACGGCCGCGCCCTCGCGGTCGGCGACGGGCAGCGTCCGGCCCTCGACGGCCGGCACGAAGGTGACGGGGGACGTGCGCTCCATAGGCGGCAGGAGCGCGCCCGGGACGACCTCGAGTGCTTCGGCGAGTCGGTACGTGGTGGCCATCGAGGGCGCGCTGAGTCCGCGTTCGATCTGGCTCAGGAACGCCTGGCTGATGCCGGCGGCCTTGGCCAACTGCCGCGTTGACAGCCCGGCCTTTTCGCGCAGGGCCCGGATCCCGGCCCCCACCCGCGCCGCCAGGTGCTTCTCGGCCGGGTCTGCGCTCTGCGTCATTTAACCCACCTGCAATGAGAATCGATCACTCTGGACACTCAAAGATCCCTCAATTGAATAGTCAAAGCAATCGGGCAGTGGCCTGCAGTCGGCTCGGAGGACAGGAAGACTCATGGCAACCGCGGAAACGACCAACGGCATCCTGAACATCCCGACCATCGACATCACTCCCTTCGTCGAGGACAGCGCCGACGAGCAGGCCCGCGCGGCGGTCGCCCGCGCCGTCGACGAGGCGGCCCGGACGGTCGGATTCCTGCAGATCGTCGGGCATGGCGTCCCCGACACCGTCAGGGAGGCGCTCACCGCGGCCACCGACGAGTTCTTCGGCCTCGACCTGGCGGCCAAGAGGCGCTACGTCTGTCCCCCGCACATCAACCGTGGCTACAGCCCTCCCAAGTCGGAGTCCGTGGCCTCCAGCCTCGGCCTCAGCACCGCGGCCGACCTCTTCGAGTCATTCAACGTCGGCGTCCCGGCCGCCGCTCACCCCGGGCTGGACCTGCCTCCCCAGGAGTACGCGGCCAACCACTACCCCGCCGAAGTCCCGTCCATGGAGCCGGCTGTCAGCGCGTGGTTCGCCGAGGCGGGCCGTGTCGCCCGCACCATGACCCGCATCTTCGCCGTCGCCCTCGGCCTGCCCGCGGACCACTTCGACCGGTACACCGACCACTCGATCGACGTCCTCCGTATGATCAACTACCGCCTCCCCTCGGCAGACACGGTCCTTGAACCCGACCAGGCCGGCATGGGAGCACACACCGACTACGGCATCGTCACCGTGCTCTGGGCCGATCAGGTACCCGGCCTGGAGATCCTCGGTTCGGACAGTACGTGGCATCCCGTACAACCCGCCGACGGCGCCCTGCTGGTCAACCTCGGTGACGCACTGGCCCGTTGGACCAACGACGAGTGGATCTCCACCATGCACCGCGTCGCTCCGCCACGGGTGGACGGAGAACTCGTCCCCCGCCGATCCGCCGCCTTCTTCCACGACGGCAACGTCGAAGCCGTCATCGAGTGTCTCGATGTCTGCACCAGCCCGTCCAAACCGGCCAGGTACGTCCCCGTCACCGTCGGCGCGCACCTCGCCGCCAAACTCGCGGGGTCCCGCGCCGGGGTACCCAACCCCAACGCGGGCCACGAGGCGGCACGACTGATCACCACCTGATTCCGCTGCCTGAGTCCGCTGCCTGCGCACGGGATCAGAGCCATCCGTCGAGGCCGGCGAGGAAGGCGTCGAGGTCGTCGCGGTGGATGCAGTGGCCGACGTCCTGCACCACCCGCACTTCCAGGCCTCGGTTCCGCAGGTCCTCTACGTTCGTCGGGCCGTGGCGCAGGAAGCTCTCGGAGGCGAGCTGCACGAGTGACGGCGAGCGCGGCTGGTCGGGGACCGGGTCGGCGGCGGCGATGAGCTTCGCGCCTTCGATGGTCTCGGGATCCCACAGCCGCAGCGTCGCGATCTCGACGTCGACATCCGTGGGGTCCCAGCGCGGGTTCATCGCGGTGATCTGTTCGCGGGTGGCCGACTTGAACCGCGCGAACACCGACAGGTCGAGCAGCGGCTCGGCGTTCACCGTCTGCCATGGCGGATCGCAGTAGACCGCCCGGACGGGCGCCAGCCGGTCGGCGGCCAGGGCCAGCGCGACCGCGCCGAGAGAGTGCCCGATCGCCAGATCGGGGGTGGTCGGCACCGTGTCGAGCAGGTCCTCGGCCCACTCCTGCGGACTGTACGAGCCCCGGGGGCTGTGGCCGTGGCCGCGCAGGTCGACCGCGATCACGCGGTAGCCATGGTCGACGAGCCGGGGCGCGACCCTGTGCCAGGTGCGGGAATCGGACATGATGCCGTGAATGAGAACCGCGATCCGGTCGCCCGTTCCCCATTCCCGGGTGTGCAGCTTCATCAGGGACTCCTTGGCCATGCCCGGTACTGCCGTGGTTGTTGCACGTGCCACTGACACGTGTAGGCATTGTGCCCCGTGTCGTACCGGCACCAGGCAGTGCGCGGACGGTCCCGCACCCCGGGGTTGCGGGGTGGGGGTCCCGGGGTGGTGCGCAGGCGCCCTGGGTCAGCTCGTGGCCGGCACCGGGGCGGCGTGGGCGGCGCATTCGACGTCGTGGCCGTCGAGGGTGCCGCTGAGGAGGTAGGAGTCGACGCGGTCGTTGATGCAGGGGTTGACGAGGCCGGTGACGCCGTGGGAGCCGGCGTCCTTCTCGGTGATCAGCTCGGAACCCTGGAGGCGGTGGTGGAGTTCGACGCCGCCGGAGTAGGGGGTGGCTGCGTCGCGGGTGCTCTGGACGATGAGGACCTTCGGCAGGCCGTGGTGGGTGCGCACGTCCACCGGGGTCTGCTGGGGGACGCCCCAGGTGGCGCAGGGGAGGTTCATCCAGGCGTTGGGCCAGGTGAGGAAGGGGTACTGGGCGTTGAGCGCGGTGTTGTCGCGGTCCCACTTCCGCCAGCTGGTCGGCCACTTGGAGTCGGTGCACTCGACGGCGGTGTAGACGGCGTTGCCGTTCTCCGAGGAGATGTTGCCCGCGGTGTCGGCCATGTCGGGGCCGGCCGCGTCGACGAGGGCCTGGGTGTCACCGGCGAGGTACTTGCTCCACACTCCGGCCACGGTGGCCCAGGAGGAGTCGTAGTACGGGGCGCTCTGGAAGAAGCCCAGCAGCTCCGCCGGGCCGACGACGCCGCCGATGGGGTTCTGCTTCGCGGTGGCGCGGAGCGCGTCCCACTGGGCCTGTACTTTCTCGGGCGTGTCGCCGATGTGGTAGACGGAGTCGTACGTGGCGACCCACGCCTTCCAGTCGTCCCAGCGACCCTGGAAGGCCACGTCCTGGTCCAGGTTGTTCTGGTACCAGATCTGGTCCCGGGCCGGGTTGACGACGCTGTCGACGATCATCCGGCGTACGTGCGTCGGGAACAGCGTGGCGTAGACGGCACCGAGGTAGGTCCCGTACGACACGCCGAGGTAGTTGAGCTTCTTCTCGCCGAGCGCGGCGCGGATGACGTCGATGTCGCGGGCGGTGTTCGCCGTGGTCATCTGGGACAGCATGGCGGCGCCGGTGCGCTCGACGCAGCCCTGCGCGTACTCCTTGGCGAGCTTGCGCTGCGCCGCCTTGTCGGACTCGCTGTCCGGGACGGGGTCGGCCTTGGGGGCCTTGACGAACTCCTGCGGGTCCTCGCAGGAGATGGGCGCGGAGTGGCCGACGCCACGCGGGTCGAAGCCCACGAAGTCGTACGCCTTGGCCACGTTCGTCCAGAGCGCGCTCTTGGTGGTGACCCGGCGCGGGAAGCGCATCCCCGAGCCGCCGGGGCCGCCGGGGTTGTAGATGAGGGAGCCCTGGCGGTCGGCCGAGGTCCCGGTGTTGCCGATGCGGTCGACCGCGATCTTGATCGACTTGCCGTTGGGCTTGGCGTAGTTGACCGGGACGGTGACGTAGCCGCACTGGATGGGCGCTTCGAACCCCCAGTCGGCGGGACACGCGGCCCAGTCGATGCCCGCCTTCGCGGCGCGGGCCGCGGCGATCTGCTCCCCGTGCGCCTCGGCCCGGCCGCCTGGTACGCGGTCCCCGGCCGTGGCCGTCGTCGGTGCGGCCACGGCAACGGCGCCCGCTATGAGGGCGCTTGTGACGCCCAGCACTGTCATGCGTCTCACGATGTGGTTTTCCCCCTGCTGTAGTGCCGCTTGTGGCGGCAGTGATCGCAGAACTGCAAGGGGATCTTTTCGTACAGGTATTTCTTAATCAACCCACAGGCTCGGCCCAACTTCCGGCCGCCGCATGCTCGACCGCCGCTTCGGCGAGGCCGCGGATGAACGGGTGCGGGACGGAACCGTCGCCGGACAGCTCCGGCTGGAAGAGGGTGGCCAGGAAGAAGGGGTGGTCGGGGAGTTCGAGGATGCGCGGTTCACCGTCGGCGTCGTGGCCGGTGAAACGCAGGCCCCTGGCCTGGAGGTCGTCCAGGCGGGCGGGGTTGGGGCCGTAGGCGCAGTGGTAGCGCTCCAGCGACTCGGTCGCGCCGAGCAGCCGCTGCGCGCGGGTGCCCGGTGTGATGTGGAGAGCGCCCTCATGGCCGACGAGGGAGCAGGAGAGCGGGACGATCACGAGGTCGTCGGCCGCCGCGTCGGGGTCGTTCTCGGCGTGCCGGGCATGGGTGGCGCCGCAGACGTTCCGGGCGAATTCGAGGATGACGTGCTGGAAGCCGCCGCAGGTGCCCAGGAGCGGGACGCCGCCCTCGCGGGCCGTGCGGATGGCGGCGAGTACGCCGGCCTCACTGCGGTACGGACTGCCGGGCAGCAGCCAGACGCCGTCGAAGCCGTCGACGGCGCCGGGCTGTTCGGCGTCCTCGGTGGGGAGCCAGTACGCGTCCAGGACCAGGCCCTCGCGATGGCGCAGGGCTTCCAGGAGCAGCGGGACGCGCTGGTGGGAGCGGACGTTCTCGGAGCGGTCGCCGACGAGGGCGAGGCGGGCGGCGGGGCCTTGAGCGGTCATGTGCTCATCCTGGAGCCCCGTTGTGCATCAGGTCCAACGATGATGCGTGCACTCTCCATCAGGAATACTTATCGCCCATGGATCCGCATCTGCTCCGCACCTTCAGCGCCGTGGCGCGCTGCGCCTCCTTCTCGGGTGCCGCACGGGAGCTGGGCTACACCCAGTCGGCTGTCTCCCAGCACGTCGCCGCACTGGAGGCCGACCTCGGCGTCGAGCTGCTGAGCCGTCGCCCCGTCGCGCCAACGGAGGCCGGAGCGCGGCTCCTCGAGCACGCCGGACCACTCTTGCTGCGGCTGGAGGCGGCGCGCGCCGAGGTCGTACGGGCCGGGCGCGCCCCTGCCGCGTCGGTGGTGCTCGGCGCCTCGCCGCTGGCCATGGGCGACCTGGTCGCCTCGGCGCTGGCGCGGCTGCGGGTGTCCGCGCCGCGTACGGAGGTGACCGTTCGGGTTCTTGACCGCGCCGCGGTGGTGGCGGGGGTCGCCACCGGCCGGTTGGACCTGGGAGTGGTGGACGGAGCGGCCGCGCCGAGCGATCCGCTGCGGCTGCCGGAGGTGGGGCCGCTGCACGCGCTGCGGTGCGGGGAGGAGGAACTGGTGGTCGCGGTGCCGGACGGCCATCCGCTGGCGGGGCGGCGGGGTGGTGGTGTTCGGCTCGAGAGCCTCGCCGCCGGGCTGTGGCTTGACGCGCCGGAGACCACGGTGCCGCCTTCGGGGGCGGGCGCTTTCCGGATCTCGGTGCGTTATGAGGGCACCGACCTGCGCGCGTTGCTGGGACTGGTGCGGGCCGGGCACGGGCTGGCGTTGCTGCCGGCGTCGGTGGTCGGGACGGCGGGTGGAGTGGTGGGGGTGGCGGTGTCCGCCCCGCGGCTGGCGCACCGGACGGAGCTGCTGCATCGGAGCAGTCCGGGTGAGGCGGTCCGTGCGCTCATCGGGCTGCTCGTCCCGGAAACACCGTGAACATCGCAGTCACGGAACGCACACAGAGCGCAACCGGAAAAAGCGGCCGAATAACGGCCGCCTTCATGTATTCACTCGATTGGCTCTCACGTTTTGCGCCGACCGGGTGAGTGCATGACGATCGAATGGACAACGGAACCCGGGGGTAATTGCTCTCAGAAGTAGCAGAGCGCAATTCCCCTGACCGAAAGATCTGGCCGAACGGTCCCGCGGTTCCGCACTCTATTGGCATGCGCCCGGCCACCGGCCGCAGCGAGGGTGGATCCCGATCGGCTCACGCTGCGGGCGACCGGCAGGCTCTGTCCGGCATCAGCCGGTGGTCCCTTCCGGTCGGGGCGACAGCTTGACTGTAACCCCCCGGCTCACCCCGCGCATCCGCTTCCTCCCCCACAGTCACTGCCGTGTCGTCACGGC
Source organism: Streptomyces sp. NPDC059373 (assembly GCF_042751495.1). Classification (NCBI taxonomy): domain Bacteria; kingdom Bacillati; phylum Actinomycetota; class Actinomycetes; order Kitasatosporales; family Streptomycetaceae; genus Streptomyces; species Streptomyces sp. NPDC059373. The sequence continues at coordinate 29,406 of NZ_JBHYXC010000050.1, forward strand.
GACTGGAGGATCCATGAACAGTTCGTCCAAGACACGCGTCATCCTGCAGATGCGGCTCCACGAAGGCATGGGGGACACATACGCCGCCGCGTACGATCTCGTGCAGAACAAAATCGCCAGGGCAGAGGGATTCATCAGCTCCCAGCTCTGCAAGTCCGTGAAGGACCCCGACAGCTGGATTGTCATCAGCGAATGGCAGACCCTCGAGCATTACCGCGTCTTCGTCGACAGCGAGGATTTCAAGGCACAACGCGCCCCTATGCGCGAATGTGTGCTGCACGGAGAGTCGTCGCAGTACGCAGTCGTGTCGGAATGAGGGGTCCGGACCCCGGCCGGCGCCTGGCCGGGGTCCGGGCATGTCCGCTCAGCGCCAGCCGTAGCGGTCCTTGAGGCGGTTCGCGACCAGGTTGAAGCGGCCGCGGTCGAGGGCGCAGGCTTCGCGGCGCATGCCGTCGGGGTGGACGCGCAGGACGCGGTCGAGGTTGACCCAGGAGGGGCGGCCGGTGCGGTCCCAGGGACCGATGCCGATGGGCTGCCATTCCTGGTCGTCGTTGTGCTCCTTGCTGGAGAGCTGGACGGCCAGGAGGGTGCCGTGTGCCTCACGGGCGACGACGAGGACGGGGCGGTCCTTGCCGCGGCCGTCGTTCTCCTCGAAGGGGACCCAGGTCCAGACGATTTCGCCGGGGTCGGGGTCGCCGTCGTGGGCGGGGGCGTACTCCATGCGGACGGAGCCGACGCGGTCCGGGTCGGCTTCCGTGGTGGCGGCGGGGCCTTGGCGTCCGGGGGAATCGCTGTTGATCGTATTGGTCACGGGGCAACGCTAGCCGACAGCAGCCGGCGCAGCCGCAGTCCGTCCGGGGCAACGGCGGTGACGAGGGCGGCGGGACCGGCGAGCGGGGTCAACACGGCCTCGCCTTCGGCCTGGTCGGAGCTGAGAATCCGGGGCTCGACCGGCTTGTCGGCGTACTCGGGGTCCACGACGAGGAGTTGGCCGGCGGCGCGGTGGCCGTGCAGCACGGCGGGTCCCGCCCAGCCGGGGACGGCGGGTCCGAAGGACAGCTCCTGGTCGAGCAGCGGGCGGCCGGCCAGCCGCACGGTGAGGCGGGTGGTGAGGCGGCCGGGGTGTTCCCCGGAGCGGCCGAGGATCTGCTCCTCGCGCAGGACGAGCCGGGCGCCGGGGGCGAGTTCGACGGTGGTGGTCATCCGGAGGTCGCTGCCCTCGGCGGCGATCAGCGGCTCGGGCAGCCAGTGGAGTACGGCGTCGTCCCCGACCGTCAGCCGTACGTCGTAGTGGGCCTGCTCGCCCGTCCGGCCCGGCAGCGACACCGTGGCCGCCGCGGTGCCGACGCGCAGGGCGGCGCCGGGCTCGACCACGGCCTCGATGGCGAGCCGGTCGCCGCCGAGCGGGGCGCTCATCGCGCCGACCACAGTGACGTGGGCCTCGGGTCCGGCGGAGCGCGTACGGCGCAGCGCGAGGGGGCCGTCGCCGGTGAGGAGCGGCAGGGCGGTGCCGCCGCGGCCGTCGGGGGCGGCGGTGATGCGGGCGGTGGCGTGGACTCCGGTCACGCGGGGACCGCGGTCCAGGCGGTGAGCCGCTCGTGGATCCAGTCGGAGACGGGCGTGACGCCGCCCTCGGCGACGAGCGAGGTGAAGGCCACGGGGAGGTCGCCGCGCTGGGCCTTGGCGTCGCGGGCCATGCGCTCCAGGTCGGAGCCGACGTAGGGGGCGAGGTCGGTCTTGTTGATGACGAGCAGGTCGGCGGTGGTGACGCCGGGTCCGCCCTTGCGGGGGATGTCGTCGCCGCCGGCGACGTCGATGACGAAGATCTGGGCGTCGACCAGGCCCTTGGAGAAGGTGGCGGTGAGGTTGTCGCCGCCGGACTCGACGAGGATCAGGTCGAGCGGGCCGACGGTGTCCTCCAGGTCTTCCACGGCTTCGAGGTTGGCGGAGATGTCGTCCCGGATGGCGGTGTGCGGGCAGGCGCCGGTCTCGACGGCGCTGATCCGCTCGGGGGGCAGGACGGCGTTGCGCAGCAGGTACTCGGCGTCCTCGCGGGTGTAGATGTCGTTGGTGACGACGGCGATGGACAGCCGGTCGCGCAGGGCGCGGCACAGCGCGGCGACGGTGGCGGTCTTGCCGGAGCCGACCGGGCCGCCGAGGCCGACACGGAGCGCTCTGCGGGTTCCGTCGGGGCGGGTCGCGGGGCTGCCGTAGGTGTAGCGCTCGGGGTAGTCGTGATCGTGGTCGTGGTCGAGGTGCATGGTCGGCTCCGGTGTGGTGTTACGAGGCGAAGAGGCGTACGGGCCAGGTGGCGTGCTGCTCCGCGTAGATGTCGATGAGGGGGGCGGAGGCGGCGGGCAGCGCGTCCACGCCCTCGTCCAGGGCTCGGAGCGCTGCCTCGGCGGCCTGCGCCGCCACGTCGTCCAGGTCGGGGGTCAGCCGGGCGAGGACGGCGGTCACCGCGAAGGGGTCCAGGCTCAGCAGGCGTACGGCGGCGGTCGCCGGGCCCGTCACGGCTTCGTACGCGGCCGCGTGGGCGGCGTCCAGTGGTGTGAGCCCTGCGGCGCGGGCGGTGAGGCCGAGCACGACGGGCTGGTGGGCGCCCCGGGGGCGGGCGGCGGCGAGCGCGTCGAGTTCGGGTGAGGGCCAGGCGGCGCGGGCCGCGCGGGTCAGCTGCCGGCCGAGCTTGCGGGCGGTCGTACGGAGGGAGGGCGACGGGGTGCGGGCGTCGGCTGCCTCGTCCAGGAGGAGCGGGTCGAGCCCGGCGGTCGCGGCGGCGGCCAGTGCCGCCGCGACCAGTCCTGAGGTGTGCAGCCTGCCACGGCAGAAGGCCTCGAGCGTGCCCGGGCCGGTGATCCGGCCGGCCTTGACGGCTGCTTCGGCTCCGCCGGAGTGGGCGTGGCCGCCGGCTGGGAAGCGGCCGTCGGCCAGAACCAGGAGCGCCGCTCGGTTTGCCCGGGGTGCGCTCTGTTCGTGGCCCGGTCGGGGCCGCCACCGGGGAACTCCCCCAGCCCTGGCGGCTGGGGGTGCCCCCACCTCGGCGCTCGAACCGCTGGCAGTCCGCATCGGTGCCGTACGCCTGTTCTCGTCGCCTGTGGGGGCACCCCGGCGCACCCTCTCCGGTTGTTCGCGCGGCTGCGGCTCCATCTCACTCATGTCAGAACAGGAAGTAGCGCTGGGCCATGGGCAGTTCTGCGGCGGGGGCCGGTTCGATCACGTCGCCGTCGATGCGGACGGTGAAGGTGTCGGGGTCGACCTCGACGCGGGGCAGGGCGTGGTTCTCGCGCATGTCCGCCTTGGTGACCGCGCGCGTGTTCAGGATCGGCACGAATTTCTTGCTGAGCTTCAGCCTCTCAGGCAGACCGTCGTCCAGGGCTGTCTGTGTGACGAAGTTGAAGGAGTTGGAGCCCGGTGCTCGGCCGATGGCGCCGAACATGGGGCGCGGCATGACGGGCTGGGGGGTGGGGATGGAGGCGTTGGCGTCGCCCATCTGCGCGTAGGCGATCTGACCGCCCTTGATGACGAGCTGGGGCTTGACGCCGAAGAAGGCGGGGTCCCAGAGGACAAGGTCGGCGAGCTTTCCGGTGTCGATGGAGCCGATCTCGGCGTCGAGGCCCTGGGCGACCGCCGGGTTGATGGTGTATTTGGCGACATAGCGACGGGCCCGGAGGTTGTCGGCCCGGCCGTCGCCCGGCAGGGAGCCGCGACGCTTCTTCATGACGTGCGCGGTCTGCCAGGTGCGCAGGACGACCTCGCCGACCCGGCCCATGGCCTGGGAGTCGGAGGAGATGATCGAGATCGCGCCCATGTCGTGGAGGAAGTCCTCGGCGGCGATGGTCGAGGGCCGGATGCGGGACTCGGCGAAGGCGAGGTCCTCGGGGACGGCCGCGTTGAGGTGGTGGCAGACCATCAGCATGTCGAGGTGTTCGTCGAGGGTGTTGACGGTGTGCGGGCGCGTCGGATTGGTCGAGGACGGCAGGATGTTGGGCTGCGAGACGACGGTGATGATGTCGGGTGCGTGCCCGCCGCCCGCGCCTTCGGTGTGGTAGGCGTGGATGCCGCGTCCGGCGATGGCGGCGAGGGTGTCCTCGACGAAGCCGGCCTCGTTGAGGGTGTCGGTGTGGATGGCGAGCTGGGCGCCGGTGGCCTCGCAGACGTTCAGGCAGGCGTCGATGGCGGCCGGGGTGGAGCCCCAGTCCTCGTGGATCTTGAAGCCGAGGGCGCCGCCGCGCAGTTGGGCGTGCATCGACTCGGTGGAGACGGTGTTGCCCTTGCCGAGCAGGCCGAAGTTGACCGGGTAGTGCTCCAGTGCCTCGAACATCCGGGCCAGGTGCCAGGAGCCGGGGGTGATGGTGGTGGCCTTGGTGCCCTCGGCGGGGCCGGTGCCGCCGCCGACGATGGTGGTGATGCCGGCCGAGAGGGCCTCGTCGACGATGGTCGGCGAGATGAAGTGGACGTGGGCGTCGATCGCGCCGGCCGTGATGATCTTGCCGTTGCCGGCGATGATCTCGGTCTCGGGGCCGATGACCAGGTCCGGGTGGACGCCGTCCATCGTCTCGGGGTTGCCCGCCTTGCCGATGGCGGTGATACGGCCGTCGCGGATGCCGATGTCGGCCTTGACGATGCCCCAGTGGTCCAGGATGACCGCGCCGGTGATGACGGTGTCCGGGGTGCCCTCGGCGCGCGTGGCGCGGGACTGGCCCATGGACTCGCGGATGACCTTGCCGCCGCCGAACACGACTTCGTCGCCGGAGTTGCCGGGGCCGCCGGAGAGATCCTTCTCGACCTCGATCAGCAGGTTGGTGTCGGCAAGTCGTATACGGTCACCGGTGGTCGGCCCGAAAAGGTCGGCGTAGACAGCGCGAGACAGCTCAGTCATCGAGGGCACCTCCGGTCTCGCCACGGAGTCCCGCGACGACGCGTTCGCCGCCGAGCGGCACCAGGTCGACCTCGGCCGGGATGCCCGGCTCGAAGCGGACGGCGGTGCCGGCGGCGATGGCCAGGCGCTTGCCGCGGGCGGCGGCGCGGTCGAAGTCCAGGCCGGGGTTGGCCTCGGCGAAGTGGTAGTGGGAGCCGACCTGGATGGGGCGGTCGGCGGAGTTCAGGACGGTCAGGCGGGTGACCTGCTTGCCCTCGTTCAGGACGATCGGCTCGTCCGCGTAGAGGATCTCTCCCGGGATCATGTGCCGGCCCCCTCAGGCGATCGGGTCGTGGACGGTGACGAGCTTGGTGCCGTCGGGGAAGGTCGCCTCGACCTGGACGTCGTGGATGATCTCGGGGATGCCTTCCATGACGTCGGCACGGGTGAGGACCTTGCGGCCGGAGGCCATCAGCTCGGCGACGGTGCGGCCGTCGCGGGCGCCTTCGAGGATGTGCGAGGTGATGAGGGCGATGGCCTCGGGGTGGTTCAGCTTGAGTCCCCTGGCCCGGCGCTTCTCCGCCACGTCGGCGGCGACGTGGATGAGCAGTCGTTCCTGCTCGTGGGGAGTCAGTTGCATGGCCACACACCTCACTGTCGTCCCGCCGGGCGGACCCGCCGCGATGTCCTGACCGGCGGATCCTGGCTTCCGTTATCCGGAAGTCGCAGGTTAGTTCGGTGGCATTTCGGTGGCGTTAACTCGCGTTACGTGCCGTGACGCCCGTGAGGCGTACGTGACGGCCCGCGGCCGTCGCGGCGGGCCCCGTCAGGCTCCGTCGCGGCGGGCGTGCGTCGTTCCCCGGTGCTCGGCGGCGATGCCGAAGCGGCGGCGTTCGCCCGTGGCGGACGCCGGGGGGCGGACGGCGGAGACCGTGCTGATCACCTGCTCCTCCTCCGGGAGGTCCAGCTCCTGGAGTCGTTCCAGGTCAGCGGCCGACACGAGGGCGACGAGCGGCTTGCCGTGGCGGGTCACCACCACGCGTTCACCGCCGTAGACGACGCGGTTGATCAGTTCCGCGAGCTCGGCGCGGGCTTGTGTCACCGGGACTTCATAGGCCATGCTCCCCATCATAACGGGATGTACGTCCTGTACATTTTTTACAGATGGAGGTGCAGCGATGCTTCATCCGACCGCCCGCTACGTCCTGCCGGAGTTCAGCGAGCGCACGAGCAACGGGGTCCGCACCATGGATCCGTACTCCAAGCTCCTCCAGGAGCGCGTCATCATCCTGGGCACCCAGATCGACGACACGTCGGCCAACGATGTGATGGCCCAGCTCATCCACCTGGAGAGCTCTGCGCCCGAGCAGGACATCAACCTCTACATCAACTCGCCCGGCGGCTCCTTCACCGCGATGACCGCGATCTACGACACGATGCAGTTCGTGACGTGCGATGTCGCGACGGTCTGCATCGGCCAGGCCGCTTCGGCCGCCGCGGTGCTGCTCGCCGCAGGGGCGCCCGGCAAGCGGCTGGCGACTCCGGGGGCCCGAGTCCTGATCCACCAGCCGTCGTTCGGCGATGTGATCCAGGGTCAGACCACCGACCTGGAGATCCAGGCCCGCGAGATCGAGCGGATGCGCGAGCGGTTGGAGGCGCTTCTGGAGCGGCATACGGGCCAGGACATCGAGCGGATCCGCAAGGACATCGAGCGCGACACGTTCCTGAACGCGGAGGCCGCACTCGCGTACGGACTGGTCGACCAGATCACCCTCAGCCGCAAGACCGGGTGATCCGGGTGGTGCCGGAACTGCCGCCGCTGCCCGCGCTGACGAGGGCGGAGGGCGAGCTGATCGACGCCTACCTGGCGGTCGTCGACCTGCTGGGCAGGATCAACCCGGCCCGGGCCGCGGACACTTACAGCGGACTGCGCGCGGCGCAGGCGCTGGTGGCGCGGGCCACCGAACTGCGGGACGCGCTGACGCTGATGCACACCCGGGGCGAGAGCCAGTTGCACACGGCGACCCTGGACCGGGCCCTGCGGGTGCTGGACGGTGAGCGGCGCACGCGTCTGGTGGCCCTGCCGAACGATCCGCCGCACTGAGAGGGGCGCTGATGGACCATCCGCCGTCCCCCATTTGGAGTAGTGCGGCGTAGGTGGCAGGCATGGCAGGAGTTGCGCAGTGCGGCTCCCTGGTTCGCGTGGGACACCGCTGCGGGCCTGGTGCGGGGCTGCGTCAGGGTGGCCAACGAACTGCCGTTCAACGGAAGTCCACCCGAATAGGTGAGTCGTGAAGAGGCTCACATTCGACCGTTTCAGTTAGGTATTGGCCGCTTCGGTGGGTGAACATCCCTTCGACGACAAGCCCCGCCATCCCGGCGGGCGGTCCGGGCGGACGCCGAGTCCTGCCGCTGCCCGGATGCCAGGTCGACACGATTGCATTCGGCAGGAACGGAGGACCCAGGCACGACGGGGTCGCCGGTGAGAACCGGGCCGTCCCCTTGGGGTGAAGCCGCGTCAGCGGCCGGGCATCTTCGCCTGCCCGAACCCGACAGGTCATCCTTCGCAGGCGGACGACGAAGGGTTGCGCATGACTGCGCGAACAGGCGTGTCCGCACTTCTGTCCAGGGTGGGGGCCACCTCGGCTCTCACCGCCGCAGCGGTGGCCGGCCCGGCGGTGTTGCCAGGTCTCGCCTCGCAGGCGGACGCGGCGACACTCTCGATCAGGGCACTCGACATCGCCGCTTCGAAGAAGGGATCGCCCTACAAGTACGGAGCCGCCGGGCCGCACCGGTTCGACTGCTCCGGGCTCACCCTCTACTCGTACAAGAGGGCGGGCAAGAAACTGCCGCGTACGGCGGCGGCGCAGTACAACAAGTCCAAGCACATCTCCGCTTCGCACCGCAAGCGTGGTGACCTGGTGTTCTTCCACTACGGTCGGAGCGTCTACCACGTCGGTATCTACGCGGGTCACGGAAAGATCTGGCACTCCCCCAAGCCCGGCACGCGGGTGCGGCTGGAGAAGATCTGGACCCACAGTGTCTGGTACGGGCGGGTGAGCTGATGTGAGGTGAACCCGGGTGCGGGGGCCGGGCGGGCGGGGCCCCCCCCCCCCCCCCCCCCGAGCACACACGGCGGGCCCGCCGGGCCCCGGTAAGGGACCGGGGCGGCGCCGCGGATGGGGTGGTGA
>NZ_JBHYXC010000050.1:37464-45317 GCF_042751495.1 Streptomyces sp. NPDC059373
GGGGGTGGGTGTGTTTTTTTTGGTCCCCGGGGGGGGGGGGCCCGGGCGGGCGGGCCCCCCCACGCCCACCCACCCCGAGCACACCCGGAGGCACCGCTTGACCCTGGAACGGATCCTGGCCGACGCCGCGAAAGGTGTCTTCCCGCCGGCCGACGGCGGCGTGACCATCGTGCCGCAGCCCTCGCCGCGCGACGCGGGGGTGGTCTCCTTCACCGCGCACGCCGTGGTGTTCGCGGACGCCGATCCGGAGTGGATACGGGGGCTGCTGCCGCCCGGCGACTTCTCGGCGCCGCTGAATCCGCCCTTCCTCACCGCCCTGTCCGAGCGTCTCGGGCGGCAGGTCAACAACATCGACCTGCTCACCCTCGCCTCCTCGCTGCCCGGGCCGCCGCCGCACGACCTCGGCCTGGAGCTCGATCCGACCGAGGACCGCTCGCACCCGCGGATCGTACGAGCGCTCCGGCACCGCGACGACGTACGGGCCTGGACGGTGCCCGGCGGGACGGTGCTGACCGGGCGCGGTGTCGCCGGCCGCTGGGAGGTCGCCGTCGAGGTCGATCCCGGGGCCCGGGGGGCCGGGCTGGGGCGGCGGCTGGCGCGGGCGGCGCGGCATCTCGTACCGGAGGGCGAGACCCTGTGGGCGCAGATCGCGCCGGGCAACGCGGCGAGCGTACGGGCGCTGCTGGCGGCCGGCTTCTCGCCGGTGGGCGCGGAGGCGCTGCTGGTTCCCCGGGGCGGCCCGGAGCACGGCTAGTGCCCCTCCCGGCAAGCTTTGCCCTGTCGCGCCGCCCAGCACGCACGCTCGCGGCGTTGGCCAAAAGTCCTGGTAGCTCCGCTACAAGGACTTCCGGCCGCCTTGCGATCGCACGCACCGGACGACGCTCCTTGACGGGCAAACATTGCCGGTCACGGCACTAGAACGCGGATCAGCGGCAACAATCACCCCATGGACGACAAATCCGGGGACGAGGCGGCCGAGGCGAACGAGGCGGCCGACTCGAATGAGGCGGATGCCGAGCGGGGCGAAACGCCGCTGGAGCGCGCCGACCGGAATTTCGCCGAGCTGTTGCAGGAGCTGCGCGTCACGCAGACCGGGGTGCAGATCCTGTTCGCCTTTCTGCTGACCCTGGCGTTCACCCAGCGCTTCCCCACGCTGGACGACGTGCAGCGCGGCACGTACATCGCGACGCTGCTGCTCGCCATGCTGTCCGCCGCCCTCTTCACCGCCCCGGCGGCGGTGCACCGGGGGCTGTTCCGGCGGCGGGCCAAGCGGCTGATCGTCGATGTGTCGTCGCTGCTGGCGAGCATCGGGCTGGCGATGCTGGGGCTGTCCTTCACCGGCGCGGTCATGCTGGTCGTCGATGTGGTGCTGGGCCGTGCCGCGGGCATCGCGGCGGCGGTGGCCACCCTGGTGGTGTGCGGGAGCCTGTGGGGCGTACTGCCGTGGGCGCTCCGGCGGAACCTGCCCCGGGTCGACAAGCGCTGACCCGGGGGCGCCTCACTGCACGGGCGCGCCCCACGGAAGGGTGATCCAGACCGTCTTGCCGCCGTCGTCCGTGGGGGTGACCAGGAGCTTGCCGCCGGACTCGGCTGCCAGGTGACGGATGATCACCATGCCGCGCCCGTTGTCCTGCTGGACGGCGGCGGGAAGGCGCTGCGGCCAGCGGGGGTGGCTGTCGGTGACGCCGATGCGCAGCTGCTCGTCGCGGTCGAGCTGGACGTCGACGGTGAAGGTGGGTGACTGGCCGAAGGTGTGCAGCACGGCGTTGGTGGCCAGCTCGGAGACGATGAGCCGTACGGCGTCCACGGCCGGTGCGGCGTCGGACATTCCCCATTCCGTCAGTAGCTCGCTGACGTAGCGGCGTGCCGCGGGAACCGAGGCAGGGTCGCTCGGCAGGGTGACGGATGCTTCCTGGTGGTCTGCCATGAGGACATGTCCCTTTTCCGCCGTGCCCGGGACTCCGGCGTACGGTACGCCCGTGAACGACTACTTCGCGCCAGAGTGCCACTCATAGTGCCGTTATTCCGGTCCGTCCACCGGGATATGCATATATCTGTCGCTCGAAGCAGTGAACTCTGCTACGCGAGAACGTATTTGCGCGGCAGACTGCGCAAGGGCGTCCGGCCCCGCACGAGCCGGGCCCAGGAGGAGTGACCCAGCATGCAGCACATGCCCGCCGTACGCCGCCGGAAGCTCGGCACGGAGCTGCGGCGCCAGCGTGACCTGGCCGGGCTGACCAGTGGCGAGGCGGCCCGCCTGGTCGGGTGGCACCAGTCGAAGGTCAGCCGCATCGAGACCGGGCGCAGCAGCGTCCGGCCCGAGGACGTGGCGACGCTGCTCGACGCCTACGGGGTGGGCGACCCGGAATTACGGGAGTTGCTCGACGCGCTGGCCGGGGAGGGCGCACGGGGCGGTTGGTGGCAGGAGTACCGGGAGGTGCTGCCGTCGACATACCGGGATTTCATCACTCTGGAGACCGACGCCCGCCGGGCCCGCACATTGGAGACCACGGTGGTGCCCGGCCTATTGCAGACGCCCGCATATGCCAGGGAATTGACCCGATCGGTATTGCCACAACTGGCGCCGCGGCAGGTCGAGGCGTTGGTGGATGTACGGATCGCGCGGCAGGCGGTGCTGCGGGCCGATCCGCCGCTGGAGCTGTGGGCGGTGCTGGACGAGGCGGTACTGCGACGCGGGGTCGGCGGACCGGAGATCATGGCGGCGCAATTACGACATCTCGTCGAGATCGGATCGCTGCCGCATGTGCGACTGCAGGTGCTGCCTTTCTCTGCCGGAGGTCACATCGGCGTTACCGGGCCTTTCGTAATCTTCTCATTTCCGCGCATTGCCGATCTGGATGTTGTTGTTCTCGACCATTTGACGAGTAGTCTCTATCTGGATCGGAAAGAAGATCTCAGGGCGTACAGCGCCGCGTTCGACCGATTGCACTCCCACGCCCTGCCGCACGAAGACTCGTTGGTCTACATCTCCAGCATTGCCGGGACCGGCTAAGGCGCTTAAGGAGGCACCATGCCACCCGCACAGCCCCGGTACGTATCGTCCAGTGAGGCTCTCGCCGAGGCACAGTGGCGACGCAGCAGCTACAGCACCGCGGCGAACAACTGCGTAGAGACGGCTCGTCTGGGCTCAGGGCAGCTCGCCGTACGCGACTCGAAGGACCGGGAGGGACCGGCACTGCTCTTCGCGCCGGCCGCCTGGGAACGGTTTCTCGGCACGGTGATGACCGAGAGCGGCTGAGTTCAGCCGCGCGGCGCCGTGCGCACGATGGTTCCGACGGCATCGGAGATCTGCCGGTCCGTCAGATCGGCGCGCGCGGTGAGCCGCAGCCGGGAGATCCCGTCCGGCACGGACGGCGGACGGAAGCAGCCGACCGCGAGACCCCCGGCACGGCAGTCCGCCGCCCAGCGCACCGCCGCTTCCGGTGAGGGAGCGCGCACCGACACCACGGCGGCGTCCGGCGCGACCGCCACCAGCCCTTCGGCGGTCAGCCGCTCGTACAGCTCACGGGCCACCGCACGGGCCCGTGCCGCACGATCGGGCTCTCGGCACAGCAGCCGCAGCGCGCCCAGCGCCGCACCGGCGGCGGCGGGGGCGAGGCCGGTGTCGAAGATGAAGGTACGGGCCGCGTTGACCAGGTGCTCGATCACGCGAGCCGGGCCGAGGACCACTCCGCCCTGGCTGCCGAGCGACTTCGACAGCGTCGCGGTGCATACGAGACCGGGCGAGCCGGCCAGCCCCGCCGCGTCCGCCGCGCCCCGCCCGCCGTCGCCCAGCACGCCGAGCCCGTGGGCGTCGTCCACCAGCAGGGCCGCGCCGTGGTCGCGGCAGACGGCGGCCAGCTCGGGCAACGGGGCGGCGTCGCCGTCCACCGAGAAGACCGAGTCGGTGACGGCGACGGCGGGCCCGTCGGCCAGGCGGTGGCCGTCCAGGGCCTTGGCGACGGCCTCCGGGTCGGCGTGCGGGACGACGGCCGTCTCGGCACGGGAGAGCCGGCAGCCGTCGATGAGCGAGGCGTGGTTGCCGCTGTCGGAGACCAGCAGACCGCCCCGGCCGGTGAGCGCGGTGACGGCGGCGAGGTTGGCGGCGTAGCCGGAGGCGAGGACGAGTGCGGCCTCGAATCCGCAGAAGTCGGCGAGCTCCGCCTCCAGCTCGGCGTGCAGTTCGGTGGACCCGGTCACCAGTCGAGAACCGGTCGAGCCGGCGCCCCAGCGCAGGCACGCGTCGGCACCCGAACGGGTGATCTCCGGGTGCCGGGCCAGGCCCAGGTAGTCGTTGCTCGCGAGGTCGAGGAGCGGGGACTCGGCCGGCCTCGGGCGGAGCGTACGGACCAGCCCGGCACGACGGCGCTGGTCGGCGTGGGCGTCGAGCCAGTGGAACGGGTCGGAGGTGACGCGGCTCATGGTCGTCCCTGGTGGTCGGAGGCGGTGTAAGGGGTCCGGTGAGCAACGTAGCGGTCAGGTCCTCGTGACACGGTGTGGTGATGCACACACCCGAGTCGAGCGGAGTTGTGGGTTCCGCCCTTGGCCCGGAGCGGTCGGTTGCGTCAGGATCGCGGCTATGGATCTGCTGAAGACGCTGGTGGACAAGGGGCTGCGCCGTGAGCTGCCCACCCGGGACGAGGCGCTGGCGGTGCTGGCCACCTCCGACGACGACCTCCTCGACGTGGTGGCCGCGGCCGGCCGGGTGCGCCGCCAGTGGTTCGGCCGCCGAGTGAAGCTCAACTACCTGGTCAATCTGAAATCCGGCCTGTGCCCGGAGGACTGCTCGTACTGCTCGCAGCGGCTGGGCTCCAAGGCCGAGATCCTCAAGTACACCTGGCTCAAGCCCGAAGAGGCCTCCAAGGCGGCCGCCGCCGGGGTCGCGGGCGGCGCCAAGCGGGTGTGCCTGGTCGCCAGCGGCCGCGGGCCGACCGACCGCGACGTGGACCGGGTCTCGCAGACGATCGAGGCGATCAAGGAGACGAACGAGGGCGTCGAGGTGTGCGCCTGCCTCGGGCTGCTCTCCGACGGCCAGGCCGAGCGGCTGCGGGCGGCGGGCGCGGACGCGTACAACCACAACCTCAACACGTCCGAGGGAACGTACGGGGACATCACGACCACCCATACGTACGCCGACCGGGTGGACACGGTGCAGAAGGCGCACGGCGCCGGGCTGTCCGCCTGCTCCGGGCTGATCGCGGGCATGGGCGAGTCGGACGAGGACCTGGTCGACGTGGTCTTCGCGCTGCGCGAGCTGGACCCGGACTCGGTGCCGGTCAACTTCCTGATCCCCTTCGAGGGCACCCCGCTGGCGAAGGAGTGGAACCTCACCCCGCAGCGCGCCCTGCGGATCCTGGCGATGGTGCGCTTCGTCTGCCCGGACGTCGAGGTCCGGCTCGCCGGCGGCCGCGAGGTGCACCTGCGCAGCCTGCAGCCGCTCGCACTGCACCTGGCCAACTCGATCTTCCTCGGCGACTATCTCACCAGCGAGGGCCAGGCCGGTCAGACCGACCTCGACATGATCGCCGACGCCGGCTTCGAGGTGGAGGGCACCGACCAGGTGACGCTGCCCGAGCACCGGGCGGAGGGCGGCTGCGCACCGTGCGGTGACTCCGGCGGCAGTGCGTGCGCCACGCCCGAGCCGCGCACCGAGCCCCACACCGAGCCGCGTACGGATCTGGTCGCGGTGCGCCGCCGGGGCGCCGGGACGGATCTCGCGCCCAATGCGTGAGCGGGAGCGCGAGCTGCTCGACCTGGACCGGGAGCACGTCTGGCATCCGTACGGGCCGATGCCGGGCCGCAACGAGCCGCTGCTCGTCGAGTCGGCGTCGGGGGTGCGGCTGCGGCTCGCGGACGGACGCGAGCTGGTCGACGGCATGTCGTCCTGGTGGTCGGCGATCCACGGCTACAACCACCCGGTGCTCAACGACGCCGCGCGCGGGCAGCTGGACCGGATGAGCCATGTGATGTTCGGCGGGCTCACCCACGAGCCCGCCGTGCGGCTCGCGGCGAAGCTGGTGGAGATCACACCGGAGCCGCTGCGGCACGTCTTCCTCGCCGACTCCGGGTCGGTGTCGGTCGAGGTCGCGGTGAAGATGTGCCTGCAGTACTGGCGTTCGCTCGGCCGGCCCGGCAAACAACGCCTGATGACCTGGCGGGGCGGCTACCACGGCGACACCTGGCAGCCGATGTCGGTGTGCGATCCGGACGGCGGCATGCACGACCTGTGGGCCGGGGTGCTGCCGCGTCAGGTCTTCGCCGACGCGCCCCCGGCGGCGTACGAGGACGCGTACGCGGAGCACCTGCGGGAGACCGTCGCCCGGCACGCGGACGAGCTGGCGGCGGTCGTCGTCGAGCCGGTGGTGCAGGGCGCGGGCGGCATGACCTTCCACTCCCCCGCCTATCTGCGGGTGCTGCGGGAGGCGTGCGACGAGCACGACGTGCTGCTGGTCCTCGACGAGATCGCGACCGGTTTCGGGCGCACGGGCACGCTCTTCGCGGCCGAGCAGGCCGGGATCTCGCCGGATGTGATGTGCGTCGGCAAGGCGCTCACCGGCGGCTATCTGACGATGGCGGCCGCCTTGTGCACCGAGCGCGTGGCGGAAGGCATCTCGCGGGGCGACGTCCCGGTGCTGGCGCACGGGCCGACCTTCATGGGCAATCCGCTCGCCGCCGCGGTGGCCTGCGCCTCCATCGACCTGCTGCTCGGACAGGACTGGGCGCAGGAGGTCAAGCGGATCGAGGCCGGGCTGCGGGACGGGCTGGCGGCCGCCCACCAGGTGCCGGGGGTCCGGGACGTACGGGTGCTGGGCGCGATCGGCGTCGTCCAGCTGGACCACGAGGTGGACATGGCCGCGGCGACGCGGGCGGCGGTCGGGGCCGGGGTGTGGCTCAGGCCCTTCCGGGATCTGGTCTACTCAATGCCCCCGTACGTCACCGGGGACGAGGATGTGGCCCGGATCTGCGCCGCGGTGTGCGCGGCGGCGGCTGCGGGCTGAACCGAGAGGGCTTGTTTTTCATGGCGATTGTCGTTGTCAGCGGGACCGGTACGGAGATCGGCAAGACGGTGGTCACGGCCGCCGTCGCGGCGGCCTCCGTCGCGCAGGGGCTGAGCGTCGCCGTGCTCAAGCCCGCGCAGACGGGAGTCCTCGACGGTGAGCCCGGGGACGCGGCGGAGGTCGCGCGCCTCGCGGGCGAGGTCACCGCGGTCGAACTCGCCCGCTACCCCGACCCCCTGGCCCCCGCGACGGCCGCCCGCCGCGCCGGGCTCCCGGCGATCGGCCCGGCCGACATCGCGGAGGCCGCGGCCAAGCTCTCCGCCGTGCACGACGTGGTCCTGGTAGAGGGCGCCGGCGGCCTGCTCGTACGGTACGACGAGGAGGGCGCCACCCTCGCCGACGCCGCCCGCCTGGTCGGCGCCCGCGTCCTGCTGGTCGCCCCGGCCGGCCTCGGCACCCTCAACTCGGCCGCGCTGACCGCGGAAGCCCTCGCCGCCCGCGACCTGAGCTGCCTCGGCCTCGTCATCGGCTCCTGGCCCGAGGCCCCCGACCTCGCCGCCCGCTGCAACCTCGCCGACCTCCCCGACGTCGCCGACGCCCCGCTGCTGGGCGCGATCCCTGCCGGCGTCGGCACGCTTCCGCCGGAGCGCTTCCGCGCCGCCGCCCCGGAGTGGCTCGCCCCGCAACTCGGCGGCACGTGGGACGCCGCGGCGTTCGCGGCGCGGTGGGCGCCGGTCGGCTGACGCCGCCTGCGCCGGGTGCGCGTTCGGTTCGTGGGTGGGTCGGGGGCGTGTCGGGGTGGGTCCTATGAGACAGCTATCCTCGCCCGCCCTGTTCCTCGCTCGCTCGGAACTG
>NZ_JBHYXC010000051.1:0-45033 GCF_042751495.1 Streptomyces sp. NPDC059373
TTTTGCCTTTGGGGTTTGTGGGTTGTCTGTCGGCCTGTGTCTTGGGACGAGTGGGGGGGGTCCCCCCGGCCGAAGGCTGGGGGAGGGCTGGCACAACACGGCCCCAACCACCCACCGCCGTAGTGCGCGCCCGCCGCCTCAGGCGGACGGCCTACCCCCGACGCGGGTTGGCGCTCGGCGTCAGCCGAGCGGGTGCATCCAGCCGTGGGGGTCGGCGGCGCGGCCGGTCTGGATGTCGAGGAGGGCCTTGCGGAGTTGCATGGTGACGTCGCCGGGGCGGCCGGCGGACTGGGTCCAGTCGCCTTGGGCGGACTTGACGGTGCCGACGGGGGTGATGACGGCGGCGGTGCCGCAGGCGAAGACCTCGGTGAGGGTGCCGTTCTCGGTGTCGCGCTTCCACTGGTCGATGGAGACGCGGCCCTCCTCGGATTCGTAGCCGAGGTCGCGGGCGACGGAGAGGAGGGAGTCGCGGGTGATGCCAGCGAGGAGCGAGCCGGTGAGCTCGGGGGTGATGATCTTGTTGCCGTACACGAAGTACAGGTTCATGCCGCCCAGTTCCTCGACCCACTTGTGCTCGACGGCGTCGAGGTAGGCGACCTGGTCGCAGCCCTTCGCGGCGGCCTCGGCCTGGGCCAGGAGGGACGCGGCGTAGTTGCCGCCGGTCTTGGCGTCGCCCATGCCACCGGGGACGGCGCGCACGCGGTCCTCGGACAGCCAGATGGAGACCGGCCGGACCCCGCCGGGGAAGTAGGCGCCGGCCGGGGAGGCGATCACCATGAAGAGGTACTCGTTGGCGGGCTTGACGCCGAGGCCGACCTCGGTGGCGAACATGAAGGGGCGCAGGTAGAGGCTCTGCTCGCCCTCACTGGGGACCCATGCCTTGTCCTGCGTGACGAGGGCGTCGACGGCGGCGATGAAGGTCTCGACGGGCAGTTCGGGCATCGCGAGCCGACGGGCGGAGGCCTGGAAGCGCTGGGCGTTGGCCGCCGGCCGGAACGTGGCGACGGAGCCGTCGGGCTGGCGGTAGGCCTTGAGGCCCTCGAAGATCGTCTGGGCGTAGTGGAGCGTCATGTTCGCCGGGTCGATGGACAGCGGCGCGTACGGGACGAGCTGAGCGTCGTGCCAGCCGCGGCCCTCGGTCCAGCGGATCGTCACCATGTGGTCGGTGAAGTGCCGGCCGAAACCGGGGTTGGCCAGGATCGCCTCGCGCTCCGCGTCGGACAGCGGGTGCGAGGAGGGCTTCAGCTCGATCGTGGGCGTCGTCATGTGTGTGATGTCCTTTGCCGTCAAGGCCGTCAGGTTCAAGGCGGACCGCACCCGCCGTCCTCCTGCTACTGCTAGGACGTCCGAGTTTCCCCTCGCACAGCGGCCCCACCGCCGATTATCGCAGCGGTGGGGCCGTGGTCGTGCATGCGCGGCCCGAGAGGTGCTCTGTCAGTCGCCGGGCCGACTGCTGGGGTGGTGGAGCGGTTACTCCCGGCGGTCAGCCGGCTACTCGCGCCGCGAGCGCGTCGCCGACCTCGCCGGTCGACCGCACGCCTGAGCGCTCGGCGAGGTCCGCGGCGACAGCGGTGTCGATCCGCGCGGCCTCGTCGGCATAGCCGAGGTGCTGGAGCAGCAGGCCGACCGACAGGATCGTGGCCGTCGGGTCCGCCTTTGCCTGGCCCGCGATGTCCGGGGCCGAGCCGTGCACCGGCTCGAACATCGAGGGGTACTCACCGCTGGGGTTGATGTTGCCGCTGGCGGCGACGCCGATGCCTCCGGAGACGGCGGCGGCTAGGTCGGTGATGATGTCGCCGAAGAGGTTGTCGGTGACGATCACGTCAAAGCGCTCGGGCTGCGTGACGAGGAAGATCGTCGCCGCGTCCACGTGCAGATAGTCGGTCGTGACCTCGGGGAAGTCCTCGCCGACCTGGTGGAAGATGTTGGTCCACAGGTGACCGGCGTGCACCAGCACGTTGTTCTTGTGGACGAGCGTCAGCTTCTTGCGCGGGCGGGCCTGGGCGCGGGTGTACGCGTCCCGGACCACGCGCTCGATGCCGAACGCGGTGTTGAGGCTGACCTCGGTGGCCACCTCGTGCGGGGTGCCGGTGCGGATACTGCCGCCGTTGCCGGTGTAGGGACCCTCGGTGCCCTCGCGGACCACGATGAAGTCGATCTCCGGGGAGCCGGCCAGCGGTGTGGGGACACCGGGCAGCAGCTTGCTCGGCCGGAGGTTGACGTGGTGGTCGAAGGCGAAGCGCAGCTTGAGCAGGAAACCGCGCTCCAGGACGCCGGACGGCACCGACGGGTCGCCGATCGCGCCCAGCAGGATCGCGTCGTGCGCCTTGAGCTGCTCCAGGTCAGCGGCGGTGAGGGTCTCGCCCGTCGCGTGGTAGCGCTTGGCGCCGAAGTCGTACTCCTTGGTCTCCAGTTTGACGTCCTGCGGGAGGACGGCGGAGAGGACCTTGAGGCCCTCGGCCACGACCTCCTGGCCGATACCGTCACCGGGGATCACTGCGAGACTGATGGTGCGAGACATGCCGGTACCTTACTCCGCGTCCCATGGAATGACACTTGATGTCCGCATGGCGGACACTTGAGCCGCCGGTCAGATGCCGTTCATCCGTTCGACGGCCGGTAGTTGACGCGGGGTGGCAACTTTGCCCCATGGACACACCACGTATGGGGATCGACGACAGACTCGCCGACCGCATGAGCATGGCCGAGCAGCACGAGTACCTGCGGACGAAGCTCTCCCGCCGCAAGATGATCCGCGGCGGCGTCGCGGCCGCCGGACTGGCCGCCGGGACGGGCCTGCTGGCGTCCTCGGCCTCCCCGGCCTACGCGGACACGGGATCGGCGGGTTCACCCGATCTGCTGACCTCGCCCGCCACCGGCCATGTGGACGGCTCGCTGGTCGCGCCGTTCGGCCGGCACCTCGCCCTCGGCGCCGACCCGAAGACCCAGTTCCGGATCTCGTGGCAGGTACCGCTCGCGGTGAAGAAGCCGTTCGTCCGGATCGGGCTCAAGCCCTGGGACCTCGGCCGCAAGATCGAGGCCGAGGTGCGTACGCTGCACACCCCCGCACTCACCTCCGCGCTCCCGGCCGTCGACCAGTACTACCTGCACGCCGCGCTGGACGGGCTGCGCCCCGGCACCACCTAATACTACGGCGTCGGCCACGAGGGCTTCGACCCGGCGACGGCGCAGGCCTTCGCGACCATCGGCTCCTTCACCACCGCCCCCGCGCGGCCCGAGCGCTTTGTCTTCACGGCCTTCGGCGACCAGGGCGTCAGCTACCACGCCCTCGCCAACGACAGCCTGATCCTGGCTCAGAACCCGTCCTTCCACCTGCACGCCGGTGACATCTGCTACGCGGACCCCTCGGGCTCGGGGCACGACACGGACACCTACGACGCGCGCACCTGGGACCAGTTCCTCGCCCAGACCGAGTCGGTGGCCTCCCGGGTCCCCTGGATGATCGCGGTCGGCAACCACGACATGGAGGCCTGGTACTCCCCCAACGGCTACGGCGGCCAGGAGGCCCGCTGGACCCTGCCGGGCAACGGCCCCGACGCCGCGAAGTTCCCGGGCGTGTACTCCTTCACGTACGGCAATGTCGGCGTGGTCTCGCTGGACGCGAACGACGTCTCGTACGAGATCCCGGCCAACCTCGGCATCAGCGGCGGCCTGCAGACCGAATGGCTGGACAAGGAGCTGGCCCGGCTGCGGAAGCGCAGTGGCGTCGACTTCATCGTGGTCTTCTTCCACCACTGCTCGTACTCGACCACCACCTCCCACGCGTCCGAGGGCGGGGTGCAGGAGGCGTGGGTGCCGCTGTTCGAGAAGCACGGTGTCGACCTGGTGATCAACGGCCACAACCACGTGTACGAGCGTACGGACGCGATCAAGGCCGGCGCGGTCTCCAAGAAGGCGCCCATCGGCACGACTGTGCGCTCCGAGACCGACGGCATCGTCTACGTCACGGCGGGCGGCGCGGGCCGGAGCCTCTACAGCTTCCCGGTGCCGGACAGCTACGAGGGCCACGTCGCAGACGTGGACAGCGTGGACACCTGGCACTCGGGCAAGGACGGCAGGGTCAACGAGACGGTGGAATGGTCCCGGGTGCGCTACACGGGCTACTCGTTCCTGGCGGTCGAGGTCCAGCCGGCCACGTCCGGGCACACCACGACGCTCACGGTGTCCGCGCTGGCGGAGACCGGTGAGCGGGTCGACCACTTCACGGTGGCCCGCAAGGCGAAGTAAGCGAAGTCAGCGGTCAGCCGTTGGAAAATGCAGGCAGCAGGGGGGGCCGGGCCGCGCGTCAGCGCGGCTCATGCCCCGTGCGGCCACCGTTGTCGCGGCGGTCGAGGGCGCGCTGGAGGGCTTCGGCGGCGTTCTTGCGGGCGGTCTCGTCCATGGTGAACAGCTCCAAGGGAATCGGAGTCGACAGGTCGCCATAGAACGGGCGGGGAGCAGACGCACGGCAGGGGGTGGCCCTGCGCCAACTGGCGCGGCTCTCATCCGCCGATCGCTGGTGGAGCGAGACGTTCGGCTCCTACAAAGTTAGGACAGCTCCGGCCGTCTGTCTCCACAATTACTCGGACTTCCTACTATCTGAGACGGACCCGTCGTGTTCCTGCCATGCGGGTAGCCGACGTCCTGCTCACATGCCGTCTCCGGCCGGCCCGATGCCATAGTCGGGGCAATGACCGCGCCAGAGAAGGCTGCCGCATGACTGACCCCTCGCATCCCACCGCCAGCGCGTTCGTCTACTGCCGCGTGGAGGGTTCCTGGAGGATGGGCGTCCGGATGCTGGCACTGGGTCCGCTGACCGCCGCGCGCAGTGCGCAGTGGGGGACGCCGAGCCTGCCGGTGGCGCAGGCGGAGTCGCCGGACGCCGTGGCCTTACGGGCGGTGACCGAGCAGTTGGGCGTGGTCGCGCGGCTGGTGACCTCGCCGGTGCCGGTGCTGCCGGACCGGCGGCCGGGCCGGCCGAAGCGCCCGGACCGGCCCTGCGGCGGCGCCCCGTGGTGGGTGGTCCACCTCCCGGCCCCGGCGGACGCATGGCTGTCCGGGCCGCATCTGCACGTGGACCACCAGTACGTGGCCGTGGCGGGCCGGCCCGCCGATCCGGCGCCGTCACATCTGGGCCCGTTCCTGTGGGTGGCCGCCGACCAGCTGCTGAAGCTGCCGGTGCGCAGCGACGTGAAGATGGTGGGCCGCTCGCTCTTCCGGGGGCTGGACGGCGTGCTCGCAGGAGAGCCGGATCCGGCTCTCCTGGACACGGTCGTCTACGGCCTGAGCCGGACCCGCACGGTGCTCGAGGAGTCCGCCGAACCCCCGGCGTGGTGAACCCGCACCGGCGGCAGATCCGCCGGCTTCGGGGCGGACGACGCCCCTGAACGCGCCTCCCGCGCGACGATGAACACCCCGGTGACGACCAGCAGCATGCCCACCACGTGGTACGTGTGCAGCGCCTCGCCGATGAACAGCACCGACAGGATCGCCCCGCTGACCGGGGTCATCGCGGTGAAGGCCGACGCGACGGTGACGTCCACGCTGTCCATGCTGTCGTACATCAGGACCACCGCGAGCCCGTTGATCGCGACGCCCGTGTAGACCATCAGCGCCCACGTCTGCCAGGAGATGTGGGAGTGCAGCACCCCGTGGAACTCGAAGCCGGCCGGCACCAGGAAGAGCAGCGCGCCGGTGACCGACAGCAGCAGGGAGAGCTTCGCCGGGGGGATGGGCCGGGTCAGCAGCTTGCCGAAGGTCATGAAGACCGCCTCGCACAGCACGGCGCAGACCAGCAGCAGCGAACCCAGCGCCACATTGCTGCCGGCCTCCCCGCCCGAGGACCTGGAGGCCAGCACATTGATGCCCACCGCACCGACCACCGCCACGGCGATGCCCATCACCCGGCGCGAGGTCATGGACTCCTTGAGGAACACCAGGGCCACGAAGCTCATCGAGATCGGCACCATGCCGAGTACGACGCCGGATTCGATGGCGCCGGTGTATTTGACGCCGTACATCGCGAAGACGCTGAAGAGGAAGACCCCGAGCAGGCTCTGGGCCAGGATCACCGTGCCGTCGCGGCGGCTGGGCCGCTCCCAGCGGACGCCGCGGTACTTGGCGCCGACGTACACCGCGAGCACCACGCTCGCGCTGACCAACCGTACGAAGGTGGCGGTGAAGACCGGCACCTCACGCAGGATGATCTTGCTGGCGACGAGATAGGAGCCGAGGAGCGCCGTCGCGAGGGTCATCTTGAGATACGCGGCGCGCATCAGCGGCTCCCGGTGAGGGCCGGAGCGGCGGTCCGGCCGAGGGCGTGGGCGACGATCGCAGCCGTGTGCACCTCGACGGTGTCGAGCAGCGGGGCGTCGATGTCCTGCGGCCGGATCACCAGCGGGATCTCGGTGCAGGCCAGGACGAGGACGTCGGCGCCGCCGCGCAGCAGGTCGCGGGCAATCCGCAGGAAGCGCTCGCGGGTGGCGGGCGAGACGTCGCCGCGGGGCAGTTCGGTCTCGATGGCGTTCTGGACGAAGGCGCGGTCGGCGGGGGCGGGGACGGCCACCTTCATGCCCTGGGCCTCGAACTCGTCCCGGTAGAAGGCCTCTTCCATGGAGAAGGACGAGCCGAGCAGCCCCACGGTCGCCGCCCCGCGCCGGGCGGCCTCGTCGGCCGTGCAGCGGCAGATGTTGACCAACGGCAGCCGGATCCGCGACTCGACGTCGGCGGCGAACTCATGGACGGTGTTGCAGCAGATGGCGACGAAGTCGGCGCCCGCCGCCTCCAGTCGCTCGGCGGACTCGACGAGGGCGTCGGTCACGGCGGGCCCGTTGCGGGCGGCCAGCCACTCCACCATCGGCTGGAAGTCCAGGCTGTCCAGCACGATGCGGGGCGAATGCGCCCTGCCGAGCCGCTGGTTGACCATGCGGTTGATGCGGTCGTAGTAGGTGATGGTGGACGGGAAACTCAGGCCTCCGATGAGGCCGATCTTGAGCAGTCCCCCGGCGGCACCGCTGTCGTTCGTGCTGTCAGCCATAGGGCCCTCCTTTTACCCGTCACGCTAGGAGGACCAGGCCAAGGGCCCCAGGACCGTACGGAATTCCTGCACGGACGCGGCCGTGCGCGACCCGCGCAGCCGCCCGGAAAATCCGCTTTCTGCCCCTCGTGTTGCCGCCATTCAGCAATACGACGACCGGCCACCACTGCCGGGAGGCTCCCGGTCGCCCAACCTGGCTGTGTGACGAGCCTGAAGCAACTCAAGACATTAAGGGCGCTGCAGCAGCACGGCACGGTGCACGCGGCCGCCGCAGCGCAGAACCTCTCCCCCTCGGCCGTGTCGCAGCAACTGCAGGGGCTGTCCGAGGCGTGCGGCTTTCCGCTGGTCGAACGGCATGGCCGGGGAATCCGGCTGACCCGGGGCGGGGCGGAGATCGCGGGGCTGGCCCACGAGATCATCGCGCTGTGGGAGAGCGCGCTGGGGTCCGGCCGGGAACGCCCCCGGCTGCCCGGCGCGCCGGCCCGGCGCATGGTGCGCATCGGGGCGTTCGCCTCGGCGCTCCAGCTGTGGGTGCTGCCGGCCGTGCAGAGTCTGCGCGGCACGGTCCCTTTCCGGCTGGAGATCTTCGAGACCGAGCAGCAGGAGGCCGAGCAGCTGCTCGGCACCGGCGAGCTGGATGTGGCGGTCGCCGCCTGCGACGCCGGGCAGCCGGCCCACGGGCCGCTGCTGGCCTACCGTCCGCTGCGGGACGAGCGGTTCGCCCTCGTGGTGCCGGCCGCCTGGCCGCAGGCGGCGGCGGACGGGACGCGGCTCGCGTCCTTCGCGCGGGCACCCTGGGTGCTGCCGAGGCCCGAGTCCAAGCTGAACGAGCTGGTGGTCTCGCGCTGCGCCCATCAGGGCTTCCGGCCACGGGCGGTGGCCCGCACCGGGGACTGGCGGCTGATGCAGGAGATGGCCGTCTCGCTGGGGGCGGCGGCGCTGGTGCCCCGCTCCTGCCTCACCGGCGCGCCCGGGCTGCGGGTGGTGGACATCGCCGCCGAGGGGCTGCCCAGGCTGTCCATCGGCCTGCTGACCCGTACGTCCGCCGTGGCCGCGCCCTGGTTCGCCGTGCTGCACCGGCAGTTGCTGGCGGCGTCTGCGGCCTCCAGCGGCGCCGTGACCACTGCGGCCTCCTCCCCCGCCGCCGCGTGACGGTGGAGGAGGAGGCCGCCGGGGGTGGTCAGGCCGCCGCGCTCAGACTGCCGTGAGCGGCGCGGCCTCCGCGCCCGGCCGCTGTACGGAGTCCGGCGTCGGCGATCATCCGGCCGAACCGGCTCCGTGCGGCGGCGATCTCGGCCACCACGGTCTCGCCCACCACCCGGTCCACCGGCGCGGCGTCGGGCAGTTCGAGTTCCCAGCTCGCCCACCACGTCCCGCCGGCCGGCCGGGCCTCCCGGAAGGTCGACTGGAAGGCCAGCCGCGTTCCTCCCCGGGACGCGGCTTCCAGGGTCACGCTGAAGTCCGCCTCCGGGACCTCGACCCGGATCACATCCCCCACGCAGGACATCCGCAGGGCGCCGGCCACCGCCTCGCCGCTGAGCAGCCGGGAGTGGTGAATGGCGGTGCCCTCGACCCTGATCCGTGCCTCACTGATCCGCTTCATCGCGCGCTCCTCGCGTTACGCCGGGCCTCCTTGGCCACGAGCCGGAAGAAGTCGGCGTACGACCGCTCGACGTACGCCGCGTGGATCTGCACCTCGCCGTGCCGCTCGCGCAGCCGGTTGATGGGGACGACCATGGCCGCGTGGTGCTCGACGTGCAGGTTGTTGCCGTTGGTGAACCAGGTGCTGAGCCAACTCCCGCGTATGGACCGGGTGTTGCGCAGCACGTCGGTGGTGTCGGTGTCGCACAGGATGTGCTCGGGCAGCTCCAGCAGGAAGTGCATCGGGATCGCGAAGAGCAGCGGCAGCACCCACAGCCGCAGTACGGGCCCGCCGGCGCCCAGCAGCGCCGCACCGGCGGCGCCGGCCATCACCACGCCGAGCAGCCGGTACTCGGCGACGACCTCGCGGCGGCGGCGCTCGGCGATCTGCCCGAGGTCGTACGTCCACCGGCCGGTGAAGCTGCGGCCGATCTCCCCGAGCACGGTGAGCACGCGGACGTAGTCGAAGGAGCCGCGCGCTAGCATTCCCCAGGTCAGCGGCTGCCGGGTGTCGAAGCCGAAGAACTCCGAGTCCTCCGGGGTGCCCAGGCTGCGGTGGTGCTGGAGGTGCCGCACCCGGTAGTGGCTGTAGACCACCAGCAGGGGGAGGCCGAGCGGGATGCCGGCGATGCGGTGCGCCTTGGAGTTACGGAAGGCGGAGTGGTGCAGGCACTGGTGCTGGAGCTCCACCATGTGGGTGTACACCGCGCCGAGAACAAAGGCCCCGGCGATCGCCGCCGGCCAGGACGGCCGCAGCGCCAGCCAGCCGCCGGCGGTCAGCAGCACGGCGACCACCAGCAGTTTGCCGACGAAGACGGCCTGGTCGGAGGAGGTCACCCGGACTTTGCGGAAGAGCAGCAGCGAGCGCTGTTGCTCAGGTGCCATGGTCGACATCGCGCTCCCCTGGCTCAGGCGGACCGGACGGCGCGCATGGCCGCCCAGATCTGCCGGTAGTAGGCGTTGGCGATCCGGACCCGGGTCAGGATGCCCAGGCTGATCTCCCGCATCAGGTCGGGCGAGCGCTCGACGAGCGGGGTGAAGACGCCCTTGAACCACTCCTCGCCGTGGTCGGCGTCCACGTGGACGTGGATCCGCTGGTAGTCGATGACGTCCTCGGGCACGCCGAGCCGGCGGCAGCCGTCGACCATCGCCTGGAAGCGTGGCGACGCGCTCTGCTCCAGGACGCCCATGGCGCCCAGCGCCCGCGGGTTGAGGTGGCGGTGGATTCCGTAGGTGAGCAGGAGTGACGCGTTCTCGTAGGCCTCGCTGCAGTGCAGGTTGGTGAAGTCGACGCCGTTGCGGGCGAGGTGGGCCCGCATGTAGATGGCCGAGTGCTCGAACATCCTGGTGTGGACGTGCGCGATGTCGCCCTCGCCCATCTCGTCCCAGTAGTTCTCGGCGATGGTGAGTTTGGTGTGGCCCTCGGTGCCGATCTGGACCAGGGCCATCAGGTCGTCGAACTTGCTGTCCACCAGCTCCTCGCCCATGAAGAACAGGGCGATCTCGTTGAGGGTGGCCTCGTCGGCGAGGTAGGCACAGAATTCCGGCTGGGTGTGCCGGTCGGCGGTCTCCAGGAACCAGCTGCGGAACTCCTCCGGGGTCGTCGGCAGCGAGTCCTCGTCGACCTGGGCGTCCTCCCAGGCCAGCCAGGCCGTTTCGATGGCGGTGATCTGCGGGTCCGCATTGAGCCGGGGTATGGCGGCGAAGTTCTCCGGGCCGGCCATATAGGCGACGTAATGGGAGTGCAGTTTACGGAACAGCCGCAGCCGGGTCGCGGCGTCGGGCGTTCCGCTCGCGGGGAACGCCCGCAGGAGGTCTCCTTCGAACGTGGGGATGTGGATGATTTCCTCAATGGCGGGTGCAGACATGACCTGTGGGTCTCCTTCGTGCACGGAAGCTTGACCCGGCATATCCTTCCGGCCGGGGGCCGCCGACCCCAGATCAGTGCAGTGAAACTGTACAATCGAATCCGCCGATCGGGGTCATCGGCATCCTCAATCGATTTGGTATTGCGGGCCACTTGGCGGGCAGCGCATAGTCGTTCTCGTCGCCGCAACACAGCGGCGAAGCCCGAAAGGGCGAAACGCAGAACAATACGAGGAGGTTTGCCATGACGATGCGTGAGCGCGTTGAGAAGGCGGTCAAGGAGGAGCTCAAGGGCTTCAAGACCGTTGAGCAGCAGCCGGCGGCCAAGGTCGTGTCCCTCGGAAACGCCAGCTACACCAAGATGCTGGGCAAGACCGCCAGCTGACCTCGCATGACCGTGGCGGCGCCCGGGACCCCTTCCTTCGCGGAACGGGTCCCGGGCGCCACCGGATTGGGCGGAGAAGATCATGGATGTCCTGCAGGCGCGGCCGGGTGCTCCTTTTCTCGACGAGGCCGACCACGTTTACCTTGCCGTGTCGAAGCCGGCCCGGCAGTGCATCAAGCTGAATCTCGCCGCCTCCGTGCTGTGGCGGCGCATCATCACCGAGGGTCTGCCGGAAAAGGACGCCACCGAGCCGGTGGCCGGCGATCTGATCGCACAGCTCGTCACGGTCGACGCATTGACCGGCCTCACCTGGACAAGCGTCGCGGACGCTGTCACGGACGCCCGGGAGGAATCGTGAGAATCGCGTTCGTCAATCCGTCGGTGGGTTTCAGCGACCGGCGGAAATCAAAGCCGATCGGTCTCGCCTACATCATGGCGTACATTCGCGACCACGGTTTTCCCAGTGACGGATTCGACTTCGGTGACTCCGAGGACGATCCGGCGGAGCTCGCCCGGCAGTACGGATTGGGCGAGTACGACATCGTGGGCTTCTCCGTCTACAACGAGTCCTTCCTGCCCGCCATCACGATGGCCCGCGTGGTCAAGGAACGCAATCCCGACGCGCTGATCATCATGGGCGGCCCGCACGCGACCGCCGTCCACGAGCACATCATGGCCAAGTACCCGCTGGTCGACGCCGTGGTGCGGCGCGAGGGCGAGGAGGCCATGCTGGAGATCCTGCGGGCACTCGCCGACGGCGGCGACCCCACCGGGATCGCCGGCACCACCTGGCGTAACGCCGACGGCGCCCCGAAGGTCAACTGCGAGCGGAACTTCATCGGCGAGCTGGACGAACTCCCCTTCCCGCAGGCCGATTTCATCTCGCATTCCGGCTATCCCCCGCTGACCTACTTCGACGAGGTGCAGGGCAGCCTCAAGCGCGCGCTGAGCATCAACTCCAGCCGCAGCTGCCCGTACAACTGCTCGTTCTGCGGGGTGCTCACCATCGGCCGGCGGTACCGCATCCGCTCCCCGAAGTCGATTACCGACGAGATCGCCTTCTTCCGGAAGACCGACGGCGTCGACTACCAGCACATCTACTTCAGCGACGCGAACTTCTTCGTCTCGGTGAAGCGCTGCGTGGAGATCGCCGAGGCGCTGCACGCCTTCGACCCCGAGCTGACCTTCAGCTTCGGCACCCGCGTCAACCAGATCCTGGCCGCCCGCGACCACATCCCCCGGCTCAAGGAGTGCGGTCTGCGCTTCATCGAGCTGGGCGTCGAGAGCTTCTCGCGGCCGATGCTGGAACGCCTCGCCAAGGAGGTCGAGCCGGAGACCAACGCCGCCGCGCTCGCGCTGCTGGAGCGGCACGACATGGACCTGGCCCTGGACTTCATCATGATCGACCCGATGACCACGCTCCAGGACATCGCGATCAACATGCAGTTCTTCCGCACCCTCGGCCTGTACGACTACGTGCCGCACGACCACCTCTACACCAGCCTGATCCTGTACGAGGGCACCCCGATCCGCGGCTTCTACGAGCAGCGCTACGGCCTGGAGTTCGACCCGGACGTGCTGCCCGACCACCGCGAGCTGATCGAGGACCCGGCGGTCTCCCGGCTGTACTGGGAGATGCAGTGGTTCCGCCGCGAGTGGCAGGAGCGGATCGACGACGCCCTCGCCCAGCTGGAGCTGGCCCTGGAGTCGGGCCGCCGCGACCCGACCCGTACGCCCTGGGACGACGAGGTCTTCGCCCACTACTCGCTGGACGCCTTCGCCCTGCGGCACGCCCCGAACCTCTTCCTGGAGAGCCTGCTGGACGACGCCATGTCGGGCTTCCCGGTCGCCGACGGGCCGGGCGGCGTCCCGGCGCTGCTCCCCCGGCTCAGCTATGACAAGGTCACGTTGCCGGAGCTGGTCGAGCGGGTGGAGGCCGCCACGGCGGGCCTGACCCTGGACACCGACCTGGTGCTACCCGGCGCGCTGGGGAGGCTGCGGTGAGCGCGGTCATCCCGGCCACCCCCCGGGGAGTGGCGTACAGCTGCGAGGCCGCGATGGAGCTGGAGCTGGCGGCCCGGGTGGCGGACGACGACGAGATCAGCCTCGCCGCCAAGGTCGCCGACGACGCCGACTCCGCGGTGACGTACTACAGCGTCGGCATCCTCGCCGACCAGGAGGACCTGGCGGCCCGCGCGGTGGAGCTGCTCGGCTCGCGCGGGCTGCGGCTCACGTACCACCCCATCGACATGGACCTCGGCGGCAACGACCCGCTCGACGACCTCACCGTGAAGCGCATGCGGCAGCGCGCCGAGGAGCTGGACGCGCCGTGGGTCACCGTCGACCTGGCCCAGTGGGTCAAGCGCGGTGAACCGCTGATCAACAACCTGGTGCCGATGCCGCTGATCCGCGAGGCCGTGGACTGGGTGGTGCCCAGGATCCAGCGGTTGCAGGACGAGATCGGCCGGCCGCTGGCGGTCGAGAACGCGCCGTATCCCTTCATGGTCGGGGACTGCGACATCCTCCAGCTGATGACCGAGATCGTGGACCGGGCCGGCTGCCTGGCGACCCTGGACATCGGCCACCTGTACGGCCTGCGGCGGCAGCAGCACAGCGAGCTGGTGAAGCCGTCGGACGCCGACTTCTGCTGGGACCGGGTCGTCGAGGTGCACATCGCGGGCAACTTCGACCGCACCCTGCCCAGCGGCGAGTTCCTCTTCGAGGACTACCACACCTACCGGGTCTCCCCGCAGGTGTGGGAGCTGGCCGAGGAACTGGTGCCGCGGGCGGCCGGGGTCCGGGCGCTGATGGCCGAATGCGAGTACATGCCGCACGACGACCTGGTGGCCTCCATCAACCAGATCTCCGCCGCCGTGCACCGGTGGTTCGGGACCGAGCCGGGGCAGGGTGGGCAGCGATGACCGTCGAGACCGTCGACTACGAGCGCCTCATGAAAGCCACCTGGGACCTGCTGTACGCGGCCCCCGACGCCCGGCAGGACACCCTCATCCGGCTGCCCTACCGCGAGGCCTCGCTGCTGCGGGCCGCCATGACCGGCGGCTTCGAGCAGGAAGTCGCCCGCCGCCGGGGCCGGATCAGCCCCGACCTGTCCCGCGCCTTCCCGCTGGCCTTCCGTGTCCACTGCGGACTCGGCGGCCCGACGCCGCTCACCGGCTTCCTGAACAGCCCCGAATGGCGCGACCGGGACTACGAGTTCGCCCGGCAGTTCCCCGCGCCCGGGCCTCTCTACGCCGCCTTCCACGCCTACGCGCTGCGCACCTGGCCGGCCGGAGCGCCCGCCTGGTCGCTGGACGCGTTGCGCCTGGAGGCCGCCCGGCTGCGGGTGGGCCCGCTGCGCGGCGGGGTGGACCGGGGGCCGGAGAACCTGCGGCTCGCGGAAGGCGTATGGGTCGCGGAGTGCTCCTTCGACCACGCCCGTACGACCGCCCAGCTCGACGAGCGGTGCGAGCACCTGCCGTGGTCGGAGGCGATCCATCTCGTACCGCCCTACCCGGAGCGCCAGGTGGAGCTGCTGCGGGTCGGCGACGACGGCGAGACCAGTCAACTGCTGCTGAAGGGGCCGGAGATCGACGCCATGGAGTGGCTCTGGGAGGGCTCGGTGCCGGTGCCGCGCGGGGCTGAGGACACGTCCGTGCTGCGTACGGCGTTCAGGACGGGATTCGTGGCATGAGCCCTGCGCTTTCGCTGAAACGGGTGACCCGGGTCTTCGTCGCGCTCAGCTCGCTCGACATGTGCGCGGAGTTCCTGTGGGGCGCGACCGGGGTGCTGTACTTCCGGCAGGAGGGGCTGACGGCCGGTCAGGTCGGGCTGGTGCTGGCCTGCTTCTGGTGGTCGGAGGCGGTGTTCCAGGTGCCGACCGGGCTGCTGGCCGACCTCATCGGGCGGCGGCCCACCGTGATCCTCAGCTATCTGCTGCGGGCGGTGGGCTATCTCCTGCTGACCCTGCCCGGCGGCTTCGGTACGGCGGTCGCCGCCTTCGCGGTCGTCGGGCTCGGCTCGACCTGCGCCGCCGGGGCGCTCAATGCCTGGGCCGCGGACTCCGCCGAGGCGGCGGGCGGCTCCGGCGGCCTGGACCGGCTGTTCTCGCTGGCCAGGATCGGGGAGAACGCGGGAGTGGTGGCCGGTTCCATCGCGGGCGCCCTGATCGGGGGCGCCGGGCTGGTGTTGCCGTTCTACGGCACCGCGGTGCTGTTCCTGGTCACGGCGGCGGTGGCCGCCCGCTGCATGGTGGAACCACGCAAGCCCAAGTCCGGCGGCAACGCCCGGGCGGATCTGGTGCGTTCGGTGCGCGAGATCGCCTCCGGGGTCACCGTGCTGCTGCGGTCGGGCCGCGAACTGCGCAAGCTGATGGTGCTGGGTGCGCTGCCCCAGCTCGCCTCGTCGGCGCCGGGCATCCAGTGGACGGTCTACCTCAGCACCTTCACCGGCGGCCAGTTGTGGCTGCTCGGCGGCACCCGCAGCGTCGCCTACCTGCTGGGCATCGGCGGCGCCGTCGTGGTCGGCGTGGCCGTCGCGCGATGGCGCACCCGCACCCCGGTGCTCGCCGCCGGGGCGGTGCTCGGGGCGGCCGGGCTGGTGCTGGCCGCGTGGGTGCCGGTGGCGGTGGCCGCCTTCACCGGGTACATCGTCTACGTCGCCAGCCGCTCCATCGTCGAGCCCGGCGTCATGGCCGCCCTCAACGAGCAGATCCCCGCCAGGACCCGGGCCACCGCCCTGTCCGCGTACAGCCTGCTCGTCAGCCTCGCGGCGGGCGGCGGCTTCACCGTCCTGGGGCTGCTGCTGTCCGACCTGTCCCTGGTCCGCACCTCCTGGACCGTCGGCGGCCTGCTCCTGCTCGCCGGTGGCCTTCCGCTGGCCTGGCAGGCCGGTGCGCACCAGCGGGCGCGGGCACTTCGCGCCGGCCCGGAACCCACCCCGTCACCGGTCACGTCAGGAGCGGCGTCATGATCGCGACCGAGACCACGCTCGGCGACCCGCTGTCCGCCGCGCCGGCCGACGCACTGGCCGACGCACTGGCCGACGCGCTGGCCGACGTACAGCTCGGCATCGCCGGCGTCGGCGAGGAGCCCGCCGCCCGGCGCGGGCTGGAGCTGCTGCGGGCGCACGCGCCGGACGGGCCCCTGCGCAGGCTGGTCGAGGACCTGGACACGCCCCCGCCGCCCGCCGCCGCGTACGACCTCACGGACGCCTTCGACGCGTCCTTCAACCCCGACCCGTACGGCCGCGCCGCCGCCGTACGCACCATGCGCGCCGCCGCCCACCAGGCCCTGCCCGAGCTGTGGCGATGGCTGGCGGAGGTCCGGGCGGCGCCGGGCGGCTGGGAGGGCCGATGGCTGCCGTGGGTGCCGTCCTCCGAGACGGTGCGGGTGCTGCGCCGGCCCGCCGCCGGGCCCGCCGACGCGGCCCCCGGGCTGGAGGGGCTGGCCCGCGCGTGCGGACTGCCCGCCCAGCGGGCCGAGCACGGCTGGCGGTGGCTGCAGCAGGGCACGGTGTTCGGCCCGCAACTGCCGGACTTCCCCGACGCCGTGGAGGCCGTGGCCGCCGCGCTCCGGGCCGGCGGACTGCTCCCGGTCACGCACCGCGTCACCGGCGTCTTCGACGTCCCCGGCCGCGCCGCCTCCGTACCGGTGCGGCTGCCCGGGCACAGCGTCCTGGCCGTCTACGCCAGCGGCACCGCCGCCGACCTGCAGTACCTGCACCATGAGCTGGCCCACGTCGCCGAGCACGCCGCCCGCGGCAGCGGTCACCCGCTCTCCGGCCGCTGGTCCTTCGACCCTGCCGTCTCCGAAGGCTGGGCCCTCCTGGTCGAGAGCCTCGTCCAGGACCCCGACTGGCTCGTCCTGCTGGGCGTCCCCGACTCCGTACGCGGCCGCCTCGCCCGCTTCTACGCCGCCGAGGACGCGCTCACCCGCGCCCTGATCACCGCCCACGTCGCCCTGGACGACCGCGTGGCCGCCGGCGATCCGCCGTCACGGCTCCTCGCCGAAGCCGAACGCCTCGTCGCCGGCCTCGGTATCGACTACGACCCCGCCTGCCTCCTCATGGCCGTCCCCAACAGCCTCCAATGGCGTGCCTACCTCGCCGGCTACACCTGGCGCACCCGCGCCACGGCTCTCCTCGAGCCCCGCTCCGGCACCCCTTGGTGGGACAGCGAGCACGCCTGGGCCCGCCTCCACGACGTGCTGCGCACTCCCGCTTCGTACGACAGCTCGCTGAAGCTGCTGGCCCAAGCGGGAAGTTGAGCCCGTCCGGCGATTGAGGACTACCGGCCCACCGATCCGTCGAGGTGTTCGCGGAGGATGTCGGCGTGGCCGGCGTGGCGGGCGGTTTCCTCGATCATGTGGACGAGGAGCCAGCGCATGGAGGGGGCGGGGGTCTCGCGGAGGGACCGTACGCCGGGGCGGCCGAGGTCGTCGCAGGCGGCGATGACGGCGTTGCAGCGGTCGACGGCCGCGCGGTAGTCCGCGAGGAGTCCGTCGACCGTGTCGCCGGAGGCGGCGGGGGCCTCGTCGTCCCACTGGGGGACGTCCTCGCCGGCGTAACCCCATACGAACCAGTTGAGTTCGACCGCCGTCAGGTGCTTGACGAGCCCGGCGACGCTCGTGCCGGAGGGTACGCCGGGCGCGGCGGCCGAGCCGTCGGAGAGCCCGACGGCCTTGGCGGCCACGGACTCGCGCAGGTAGTCGAGAAAGACCACCAGGGTGGTCTTCTCGTCGGCTTCGACCTCGGGCGGCCGCAGGTCGGCACGGGGGCGTACGGTGATGGATTCGGTCACGCGGTAAGACTAGACAGTCGGGTCACGGCGGGTGCCCCTTCCGCGATGACGCGCACCGTCTGCTCGATGAACAGCCGCATCTCGCAGGACAGATGCTTGCCGCGCCGCCAGACGAGCTGGTTGTAGACGGTGAACGGCGGCTTCCACGCCACCGCCGCCAGGGCGCGGGAGGCGAGCTCCCCGGCGACCGCCACCGACGGGAGCAGGCTCACGCCGAGGCCGCCCGCCACGCCCCACTTGATGGACTCGATGGTGCCGAACTCCAGCAGCTGGGGCCGCCCGTCATCGCTCAACGCCCGCTCGAACAGCTCGCGGTAGCCGCAGCCGGCCTGTGGCATGAGCACCGGGACCCCGCGCAGGTCGGCGACGGTGACCGAACGGGAGTAGACCAGCGGGTGGGAGGGGGCCGCGACGAGGGTCAGCGGCTCGGGGCCGAGCACCTCGCCGCGCAGGCCGCGGTGGTCGGTCTCGGCCTCGGTGAGGAAGCCGAGGTCGAAGGCGCCCTGGCGGAGGGCCTGGCAGGTCTCGTCGCCCAGGCTCGGTCGCAGGGCCAGTTGGAGCAGCGGATACCGGTGGTGGAAGAACTCCAGGAGCGGGGGCAGCCGGTAGGAGGTGACGTTCTCGGTGGTGCCGACGGTCAGCAGACCTGCCGGTTCCCTTCTGCCGACCGCCACTCCCCGGGCCTCGTCCGCGAGCGCCACCATCTGCTCGGCGTACGGCAGGAGCCGCCGGCCCGCCTCGGTGAGCTGGACCCTTGCGCCGACCCGCTCGAAGAGCTCGACCCCCAGGGAGACTTCGAGGTTCTTGATCTGTGCGGTGACGCTGGACTGGGCGTACTTCAGTTCCCGTGCCGCCCGGGTGAAGCTGAGCACCGTCGCTGCGGTACGGAAGGTGGTGAGCTGCCGGATGTCCACTCCGCCTCCAGGGCTTGAGTGAGGTCGCGTGAAGGGGGTTGGGTGGCCGGTCCGGTCATCCCCAGCCCGTGTCGTCGCCGGCGCTGACCGTCGTCACGGCGCTCGCCGTGGCGGTGATGCCGGCCGGGGTCGCGGCGGCCTGGGCGGCCGAGGCGCCGGCGAGGGACATGACGGAGACGGCGGTGGCGGCGAGGAGGGCGAAAAGGGTGCGGCTGCGCAGCATGAGCGTTCCTCTCGGTGAGGGCGGGGTGCGGTTCACCCCACCTTTTCCAACCGGTCGGTCGGTTTTGATTGCGTGACTTCAATCTGCCAGCCGGTCGGCGCCTGGTGCGGTCCCACCAAGGGTGGTATTCACGTATGGCGGCAATACGAGAGGTGACAAGGTGGATGGATTGCGGGACATAGCCGGACATGTCCAGGGGGAGCAACCAGGCCAAGAAGCACTGGCGATCTATCGGTTCGCCGTCGGTCGGCCCGCCTTCGGGCCCGACGACCTGTCGGAGCTCCGACTGCCCCCGGGCACGGCGGAGAAGGCCCTCTGCGACCTCGTGGCCATGCGACTGCTCAGCCGGGTCGGCGAGGATCCGGAGGCGTACACGGCCATCGCGCCACGGATCGCCGCAGGCCGCATGCTCTCCCCGATGGAGCGTCAGATCCGGGAGAAGCAGGAGGAG
Source organism: Streptomyces sp. NPDC059373 (assembly GCF_042751495.1). Lineage (NCBI taxonomy): Bacteria > Bacillati > Actinomycetota > Actinomycetes > Kitasatosporales > Streptomycetaceae > Streptomyces > Streptomyces sp. NPDC059373. The sequence goes on from NZ_JBHYXC010000051.1 coordinate 19,313, forward strand.
ATCGAGCGGCTGCGGCTGACCTTCGAGGCGCTGGTCCCGGCCTACGAGGCCCAGGCGCAGGCCCATGAGCGCAGCCGGGCGGTGGAGTTGATCACCGATCTGCCCACCGTGCTGGAGACCATCGAGGAGCTGGCGCACTCCTGCACGTCGGAGGCGCTCACCTCGCAACCGGGCGGCGCCCGGCGCCCGGAGGTGCTCCAGGAGGCGATCGAGCGGGACGAGCGGATGCTCGCGCGGGGCGTGCTGATGCGGACGATCTACCAGCACCCGGCCCGCTACAGCCAGCCCACCATCGCGTACGTCCAGCGGATGACCGAGCTGGGCGCCCAGGTGCGCACCCAGACCGACGGGCTGATCCGGATGCTGATCTTCGACCGCCGGATCGGGGTGATCAGCGTGAAGGACAACCCGCACGCGGCACTGCTGGTGCGGGAGCCGAACATCGTCGACTTCATGATCGCCTCCTTCAACCACGCCTGGCGGAACGCCGATCCCTTTCCGGTCGGCTTCGACCGGGGAGCGACCAAGCGGATCTCGGACGAGGTCAAGCAGTCGATCGTCGCCCTGCTCGCCGAGGGCCTGGAGGACAAGGCGATCGCGCGCCGGCTCGGTATGTCGGAGCGCAGCTGCCAGCGCCATGTCGCCCAGATCATGAACGCCATCGGGGCCCGCAGCCGCTTCCAGACCGGTTTTCTGCTCGGCCGCCAGCAGCCGGCGGGCGAAAGCGACGGCGAAGCCGACGGGAACGGCGAAGAGCCCGGCCCGTCCGTCACCGTGCTGGAGGCGGCGGAGGACCGGGCTCTGCCGGGGGCGTGAGGCTCAGCCCATGTGCGGGTAGCGGTAGTCGGTCGGCGGGACCAGGGTCTCCTTGATGGAGCGGGTGGAGGTCCAGCGGGCCAGGTTCGACGCGGCGCCCGCCTTGTCGTTGGTGCCGGAGGCGCGGCCGCCGCCGAAGGGCTGCTGGCCGACGACGGCGCCCGTCGACTTGTCGTTGATGTAGAAGTTGCCCGCGGCGTAGCGCAGCTTCTCCATCGCGTCGGCGGCGGCGGCACGGTCCTGGGCGATGATCGAGCCGGTCAGCGCGTACTTGGACACCGACTCCATCTGGGCCAGCATCTCCTCGTACCTCTCGTCCTCGTAGACGTACACGCCGAGGATCGGGCCGAAGTACTCCTCCCGGAAGATCTCGTTCTCCGGGTCACTGGAGACCAGCACGGTGGGGCGTACGAAGTAGCCCACGCTGTCGTCGTACGTGCCTCCGGCCACGACCTCGACGGTCGGGTCGGCCTGGGCGCGGTCGATGGCGGCCTTGTTCTTGGCGAAGGCGCGGTCGTCGATGACGGCGCCGATGAAGTTGGACAGGTCGGTGACATCGCCCATGGTGATGCCGTCGATCTCGGCCGCGAACTGCTCCTTGAAGCCGTTCTCCCAGATGGAGCGCGGGATGTAGGCGCGGGAGCTGGCCGAGCACTTCTGGCCCTGGTACTCGAAGGAGCCGCGGGTGAGGGCGGTCTTGAGGATCGCCGGGTCGGCGGAGGGGTGGGCGACGACGAAGTCCTTGCCGCCGGTCTCGCCGACGATCCGCGGGTAGTTGCGGTACTTCTCGATGTTGCTGCCGACGGTCTTCCACAGGTACTGGAAGGTCCTGGTCGAGCCGGTGAAGTGGATGCCGGCCAGCTCCGGGTGCTCCAGCGCGATCTCGGAGACGGCGATGCCGTCGCCGGTCACCAGGTTGATGACGCCCTTGGGCAGCCCGGCCTCCTCCAGCAGTTGCATGAGCAGCACCGCGGCGTGGGTCTGGGTCGGGGAGGGCTTCCAGACCACGACGTTGCCCATCAGGGCGGGCGCGGTCGGCAGGTTGCCGGCGATGGCGGTGAAGTTGAAGGGCGTGATCGCGTAGACGAAGCCCTCCAGCGGCCGGTGGTCGCTGCGGTTCCAGACGCCCTGGGAGTTGGCCGGGGGCTGCTCGGCGAGGATCTGGCGGGCGAAGTGCACGTTGAAGCGCCAGAAGTCGACGAGCTCGCAGGGGCTGTCGATCTCGGCCTGCTGGGCGGTCTTGGACTGGCCGAGCATCGTCGAGGCGGCGATGGTCTCGCGCCAGGGGCCGGCCAGCAGTTCGGCGGCGCGCAGGATGATCGCCGCGCGGTCGTCGAAGGACAGCGCGCGCCAGGCCGGGGCGGCGGCCAGGGCGGCGTCGATCGCGTCCTGGGCGTCGGCCTGGGTGGCGTTGGCGTAGGTGCCGAGGACGGCACCGCGGTTGTGCGGCTGTACAACGTCGAAGCGCTCGCCGCCGCCCATGCGCCGCTCGCCGCCGATGGTCATGGGCAGCTCGACCGGGTTGCCGGCCAGCTCCTTCAGCTTCGCCTCGAGGCGGGCCCGCTCCGGGCTCCCCGGGGCGTAGGAGTGGATCGGCTCGTTGACCGGGGCGGGGACCTGGGTCACAGCGTCCATGGGCATGGGATACAGCTCCTTATCGGGTGGGGAGGAAGGACCGCAGGAAGAAGGCGAGGTTGGCCGGACGCTCGGCGAGGCGGCGCATGAAGTACCCGTACCAGTCTGCGCCGTAGGGGACGTAGATGCGGACCCGCTCGCCCGCCTCCGCGAGCCGCCGCTGTTCGGCGGTGCGGATGCCGAAGAGCATCTGGAACTCGTACGAACCCTGCTTGCGGCCCTGGCGGCCGGCCAGCTCCTGGGTGATGGCGATCAGGCGCGGGTCGTGCGAGCCGATCATCGGGTAGCCGTCACCCGCCATGAGGATCTTCAGGCAGCGGACGTAGGCCCGGTCGACGTCCTTCTTGTTCTGGTGGGCGACGCTCGCGGGCTCCTTGTAGGCGCCCTTCACCAGACGGACCCGCGAGCCCTCGCAGGCGAGCCGGGCGGCGTCCTCCTCGGTGCGGAAGAGGTACGACTGGAGTACGGCGCCGGTGGCCGGGTGCCGCTCGCGCAGGTCGGCGAGGATCGCCAGGGTCGAGTCGACCGTGGTGTGGTCCTCCATGTCGAGGGTGACCGTGGTGCCGGTCTCGGTGGCCAGCTCGGCGACCTGGCGGACGTTCTCCAGGGCGATGTCGTGGCCGCCGTCGGGCAGCGCCTGGCCGAAGGCCGACAGCTTGACCGAGACCTCGGCGCGGGTGCCCAGGCCCTCGGTCTTCAGGGCTTCCAGGAGCCGCAGGTAGGCGTCCCGGGTGGCGGTCGCGGTCGCCTTGTCGGTGACGTCCTCACCGAGGTGGTCGAGGGTGACCTGCAGGCCCGAGGCGGTCAGTTCGCGGACGCTGTCCATCGCAGGGTGCAGCGCGTCGCCCGCGACGAAACGGTTCACCACCGGACGGGTGACGGGCGCGGCGGCGACGACGCGGCGCATACGGTCGCTGCGCGACGCGGCGAGCAACACGGGACCCAGCACGGGCTCCTCCTGGATGTGGCGGGATATAGGGGCTGCCCTGGCCGTGAATCTATGGTTCACCTACCCCGGGATCCATCGACAGCTGTCACGCATCCGGTACGTGTCCCTCATACAGATGTCTGAGGGACAATGGCCGGGTGCGTGCTGACTACCAGGAACTCGTCGACGAAGTCTCAGCCCTCCTCGGCGCGCCCGCGACCCTGGAGGACCGCGACTTCCGGCTCATCGCCTTCGGCGCCCACGACAGCGAGTCCGCCGTCAACGAGGCCTCCATGGACCCGGTCCGCACCCGGTCCATCCTCACCCGCCGCTCCACCGCCGAGGTCCGCGCCTGGTTCGAGCGCTTCGGCATCACCCGGGCCGCCGCCCCGGTACGCATCCCCGCCGCCCCGGACGCCGGGGTCGTCCGGCCCCGCCTGTGCCTGCCGGTACGCCACGGGGGCGTCGTCCACGGCTACGTATGGCTGCTGGACAGCGCCGAGCACACCGAGGCGCAGCTGGCCGCCGCCATGGACGTGGCCGCCAGGATCGGCGTCCGGCTGGCCGCCGAGGCCGGCGCCGCCACCGACCTGGGCCGCGAACTGCGCGCCGCACTGACCGGGCCGGCCGACGCGCTGCGCGCACTGCTGGGCGCCGACGCCGACGAATGGCACGCCCTGGTCTGCGTACTGCCCTGGACGGCGGAGGACGTTCCGGGGATCCGTACGGTGCCGGGGGCGGCGGCGCTGTGTGCGGTGCCCCAGGCGCAGGGCCCCCAGGCACAGGGGCCCCAGGGGGCGGCCCTGGCGGCGCTGGTCCGGCTGCGGTCTCCCGAGGTGGTCACCCCCGCGCACACCGCCGCCGCCCGGTTGCTGGAGGCCGGCCCGGGCGCGGGCGCCGGGGTGAGCGCGCCCCGCCGGGGCCTGGACGCGCTGCCCGAGGCCTGGGGCGAAGCGCTGGCCGCCGCCCGGGTGGCCCGGGCCCGGCCCCGGCTCGGACCGGTGGCCGACTGGTCCACCCTGGGCCCCTACCGCCTCCTGGCCGCCCTCACCACCACGCCCGACCCGGCCGTACGCCCCCTCCTGGAACCCCAGCACGCCGAACTCGCCCGCACCGCAGAGGTGTACCTCGACTGCGCCGGGCAGGCCGGACGCACCGCCGCCGAGCTGCGCATCCACCGCCAGACGCTCTACTACCGGCTCTCCCGGGTCGAGCAGCTCACCGGCCTCGACCTCGACAGCGGCGAGGACCGGCTACTGCTGCACATGGCGCTGAAGTCCGCCCGGCTCCAGGGCACGCGGCGGGTCAGTGACCCGGGACCCTGACAGGCGTGAAGTCCCGGGGTCGCGTCGCGCGCCGCCAGACCAGGATGGCCAGCGCCATGACGAAGATCAGCCCGACCAGGATGACGAGCTCGATTCCCTGCGGATTCCACCGGAACGACTGCTCGGCCTCGGCGGTGACGATGAGGACCTTGCGGACTCCCGCGATCAGCCCCACGACGAGGAAGGGTTCCGCGTCCAGTGCCCGGTTCCTGATGGTGAGGCGGACCGTGTGCAGAAGCTCGGCCACGATGAACAGCACAAGGCCGTTGTCCAGCGCGGAGAGCACGATCGTCGCCTCGTGATAGGGCCCTTTCAGGGCGTCCACGAGGTCGTTGACGACACCCACCAGAAGGATGCCCCCGAGAAGCAGCAGAAGCACCGCGACGACCAGATGGATGGTGTCCTCGGCGCCCTGCAGGAACTTCTGGATGCGGCCCTCGAGCCCGTCGGAAGGGTGTGGCACACACAGCAATCTACGACCGCCGGAGCCGTCCCGCCCGGGTTCGGCCGCCGCCCGGGCGGAGGAGCCGCAGGCGGGGGTGCCCGCTCACGAACCTGCGGACGGCGCGGGCGGCGGGACGTCCTTGACCGGCGTGCTGTTCTTGTCCGGGATGTGCATGCCGGGGATGGGCTCGTCCACGGTGCGGTACAGCAGGACCACACCGTCCTCCGACCACAGCTGCGCGTAGCCGTGGGCGAGGAGCAGCCGTACCCGGGCCTGCTCCTGGGCGGCGGAGGTGAAGGGGAAGGTCCGCTTCACCGTCTGGAGCAGGACGTAGTCGGCGCCGCGCGGCGTGTCGTCGGCGATGAGGGTGCGTGTACGGGCGGTCAGGTGCGGGGCGACATTGTTGTCGGCCTCGACCGTGACGCCGTCGGGGATGAACGAGGCCGCCTCGACCAGGGCCCGCTCAGGGGCGTTCGGCTCCCAGTGGGCGGGGTCGGCGAGCCGGGCGACGCCCAGCGCGAGGCCCAGGACCAGGCAGGCGGTCACCACCGCAGCCGCCCAGCGGCGGGTCCGGCCGGGGGCGCGCGCGTGCAGCCGGGCCAGGGTCTCGATCGCGGCGACCAGCAGCACCGGCCAGAGGAAGGCGTCGTAGTGGTGCGACATCGACCAGTGGCTGGGGTTGTCCGAGAAGAGCCGCTCGGCCAGCAGCGGCAGCGCGCACAGCACGGTGGCCGATCCGAGCGGCAGGAACAGCAGCGGGAGGAACAGCCAGAGCAGCAGGGAGACCTTCTCCCAGTTGTTGACGGCCAGTGAGAACGACGCCACCGGGTCGGTCAGCAGCCGTACGAGGACCGCGCCGACGTTGGGCCCGAGCTGGCCGTAGTTCCAGTAGTAGCCGGACACGCCGCCCATCGCCGGGATCAGCCAGCGGATCGCGGTGAAGCAGGCGACCGGCCCGGCCACGAGCAGGGCGAGCCCGGTCCGTACGCCGCGCCGCTCGCCGTCCAGGGCGCCGCTGCGCAGCGCGAGCACGGCACCGTACGTCGCCACCAGCAGCCCCATGTCCTCCTTGGTGCACAGCAGCAGGACCGCCGCGACGACCACCCCGCCGTAGCGGCGGGCCTGGCCGCGCTCCAGCATCAGCAGGGTGAGCGGCACCGCGAAGGCCACTTCGTGGAACCCCTCGCGGGAGGCCATGAAGAGCGGCCAGCCCAGCGCGTACACCAGCCCGGCGAGATCGGTGGCGGTGCGCGAGGTCTCGGGGGCGGCGTCGGCGAAGCAGCGCACGGTGATCCGCCGCACCAGGGGCACCCCGGCAGCGAAGAGCGCGGCCTGGGCGATCAGCAGGACGCGGGGGTCGTCCCAGATCCAGTAGAGCGGCGCGAGGAACGCCAGGACCGGGGAGAAGTGGTCGCCGAGCAGCGAGAAGGCGGGCGGGAAGTCATGGTGGAAGTTCTTGATCGGCGAGCGCGGCAGATGGAAGTGCGCGTAGGCGCGGATCGCCTGGTCGAAGATTCCGAGGTCGAAGCCGCCGAGCCGGACGTTCGACCACTGCTGCAGCCCGACACCCAGCATCACGCCGAAGCAGAGCACCGTCAGTGCGACGGTTCGTATTCGGTGACGGTCCGGTGCGAAGGTGAGCAGCGGGGCGAACGCCCTGGCGAGCTGCTGCTCCGTGGTCGGTACCGTCCCCATCCGTTCCGGTCCCCCCACGGTCCTCATCGACAACCGGTTAACCCTAACGGGCCCGATCATGCCGCACTGTGACCCACGCCACAGTGCGGCATGATCAACTGGGGTGGATCTCAGTCCTCGAGGTTGACCGCGCGGGCGGAGGTCGCCCCGATCTCCTCGGCGATCTCGATGAGCACCTGCGCCGGCACCGCGGAGTCGACGGTCAGCGCCACCAGCGCCTCACCGCCGGCCGTCGCCCGGGCCACCTGCATACCGGCGATGTTGATCCCGGCCTCGCCGAGGATCCGGCCGACCGTGCCGACCACGCCGGGGCGGTCCGTGTAACGGAGGAAGGCCATGTGGTCCGCCAGCACCAGGTCCACGTCGTCGTCGCCGACGGCCACGACCTTCTGAATGTGCTTCGGGCCGGCCAGCGTGCCGGAGACCGAGACCTCCTGGCCGTCGGCGAGGGTGCCGCGGACGGTGACCAGGTTGCGGTGGTCAGGGGACTCGCTGCTGGTGGTGAGGCGGACCTCGACGCCGCGCTCCTGCGCGAAGAGCGGAGCGTTGACGTACGACACCGTCTCGTCGACGACGTCCTCGAAGACGCCCTTGAGGGCGGACAGCTCCAGCACCTTCACATCGTGCTGGGTGATCTCGCCGCGCACCTCGACATCGAGGCGGGCCGCGACCTCGCCGGCCAGCGCGGTGAAGATCCGGCCGAGCTTCTCGGCGAGCGGCAGACCCGGCTTCACGTCCTGGGCGATGACCCCGCCCTGGACGTTGACCGCGTCCGGCACCAGCTCACCGGCGAGCGCGAGACGGACGGAGCGGGCGACGGAGATACCGGCCTTCTCCTGCGCCTCGTCGGTGGACGCGCCCAGGTGCGGGGTCGCCACGACGTTGTCGAACTGGAACAGCGGGGAGTCCGTGCAGGGCTCCTTCGTATACACGTCCAGACCGGCGCCCGCGACCCGGCCCTCCTTGAGCGCCGAGGCCAGCGCCTCCTCGTCCACGATCCCGCCACGCGCGGCGTTGACGATCCGGACCGACGGCTTGACCTTGTGCAGCGCGTCCTCGCCGATCAGACCCACCGTCTCGGGGGTCTTCGGCAGGTGCACGGTGATGAAGTCGGAAACCTCGAGCAGCTCGTCGAGGCTGACCACCTTCACGCCCATCTGCGCGGCCCGCGCGGGCTGGATGTAGGGGTCGTACGCGACGATCTTCATCCCGAACGCCGACATCCGCTGCGCCACCAGGGCGCCGATGCGGCCGAGGCCGACGACGCCGAGCGTCTTCTCGGCCAGCTCCACGCCCGTGTACTTGTTCCGCTTCCACTCGCCCTGCTTCAGCGCGGCGTTCGCCGGCGCGATGTTGCGGGCGACGGAGATCAGCAGGCCGCAGGCCAGCTCGGCGGCGGTCACGATGTTGGAGGTCGGGGCGTTCACGACCATCACGCCGGCCTTCGTGGCGGCGGACACGTCGACGTTGTCCAGGCCGACGCCCGCCCGGGCGACGACCCGCAGTTTCGGGGCGGCCGCGATGGCCTCGGCGTCGACCTTGGTGGCGCTCCGCACCAGGATGGCGTCGACATCGGTGATCGCCGAGAGCAGCTCGGCCCGGTCGGCGCCGTTGCAGTGCCGGATCTCGAAATCCGGCCCCAGCGCGTCGACAGTGGCGGGCGACAGCTCTTCAGCGATGAGTACGACGGGGTTGCTCACGTGAGTCCTCACTAGTCCCTGGCGAACGGCCGCGTCCCGACGGCCGAAGGCGGTGGAGAGGGATGGCATGTCGCGTGGAAGACGCACGACGCTGTGAGCCTGACGCGCTTGTTAATGGAGTGTATCGGCGCCGCGGACCGCGTCCTGCGCCGTTTGGTAAGGATCACCCGCACGTGGCTGTACGGGCTGGACAAACGGGGGTTGTCCGCCGTGACGGCGAGACGCGAAACGGCGCTGTCCGGCGGTGCCGAGCGGCCCTGGCCCGCGGAGACACGGGGGGCGGCCGGTTCGGCGCCGCCGGACAGCGCCGTCCGGCGTCCCGCCGTCGCGGCGGAAAAACATCCCAGACGGCCTGGAGTTCGCCCCGGACCCCGGGGACGCCTGTGGGGCTCCCCGGGGCCGAGCAGTGCGAGCCCGCCGTCAAGGATCGGAGGCTACGCCTCCTCGTCCACCCAGGACATGAGCTTGCGCAGCTTGCGGCCGGTGGTCTCCAGCAGGTGGTTCTCGTCGGCCTTCTTGTACTCGTTGTACTTCGGCAGGCCGGCGTTGTACTCGGCGATCCAGTTGTTGGCGAAGGTGCCGTCCTGGATCTCGGCGAGAACCTTCTTCATCTCGACCTTGGTCTGGTCCGTGATGATGCGGGGGCCCGTGACGTAGTCGCCCCACTCGGCGGTCTCGGAGATCGACCAGCGCATCTTCTCCAGGCCGCCCTCGTACATGAGGTCGACGATGAGCTTCAGCTCGTGGAGGCACTCGAAGTACGCGATCTCCGGCTGGTAGCCGGCCTCGACCAGGGTCTCGAAACCGGCCTTGACCAGCGCGGTGGTGCCGCCGCAGAGCACGACCTGCTCACCGAACAGGTCGGTCTCGGTCTCCTCGGTGAAGGTGGTCTTGATGACACCGGCCCGCGTGCCGCCGATGCCCTTGGCGTACGAGAGCGCGAGCGCGAAGGCATTGCCCGACGCGTCCTGCTCGACGCCGGCGATGCAGGGGACGCCACGGCCCTCTTCGTACTGGCGGCGCACGAGGTGGCCCGGGCCCTTGGGGGCGACGAGGGCGACGTCGACGCCGGCCGGGGGCTTGATGAAGCCGTAGCGGATGTTCAGGCCGTGGCCGAAGAACAGCGCGTCGCCGTCCTTGAGGTTGTCCTTGATGGACTCCTCGTAGACACGGGCCTGGATCGGGTCCGGGGTGAGGATCATGATGACGTCGGCCTCGGCCGCCGCCTCGGCGACCGACACGACACGCAGGCCCTGCTCCTCGGCCTTGGCCTTGGACTTGGAGCCCTCCTGCAGGCCGACTCGGACGTCGACGCCCGAGTCACGCAGGGACAGCGCGTGCGCGTGACCCTGGCTTCCGTAACCGATGACCGCGACCTTGCGGCCCTGGATGATCGAAAGATCGGCGTCGTCGTCGTAGAACAGCTCGGCCACTTTGGGGTCTCTCCTTGGATCTGGCGGGTTGCCCACACAGTACGTCCGGCGGGCGGATGAGGGTCTGGCGGTCTCGCTATGCGGATCGGTCGAGGGCGCGCAGCGAGCGGTCGGTGATGGAGCGGGCACCGCGTCCTATGGCGATGGTGCCGGACTGCACCAGCTCCTTGATGCCGAACGGCTCGAGCATCTTGAGCATGGCTTCGAGCTTGTCGGCGCTGCCGGTGGCCTCGACGGTGACGGCCTCCGGGGAGACGTCCACGGTCTTGGCGCGGAACAGCTGGACGATCTCGACGATCTGGGAGCGGGTCTCGTTGTCGGCCCGCACCTTCACCAGAACGAGTTCCCGCTGAACGGCCGAACCGGCTTCCAGCTCGACGATCTTCAGGACGTTGAGCAGCTTGTTGAGCTGCTTGGTGACCTGCTCGAGCGGGAGTTCCTCGACGACGGTCACCACGATCGTGATGCGCGAGATCTCGGGGTGCTCGGTGGTGCCGACGGCGAGGGAGTCGATGTTGAAGCCACGGCGGGAGAACAGGGCGGTGATCCGGGCGAGGACACCGGGCTTGTTCTCGACCAGGACGGAGAGTGTGTGCTTGGACATGGGGGCGTCTTACCTGTCTCTCAGTCGTCGGCCGCGTCGCCGAAGTCGGGACGCACGTCGCGGGCTGCCATGATCTCGTCGTTGGAGGTGCCGGCGGCGACCATCGGCCACACCATGGCGTCCTCGTGGACGATGAAGTCGACGACCACCGGGCGGTCGTTGATCGAGTTGGCCTTGGCGATGACCGCGTCCAGGTCGGCGGGGTCGTCGCAGCGCAGGCCCACGCAGCCCATGGCTTCGGACAGCTTGACGAAGTCCGGGATGCGGGTGCCGGCGCTCGGGCTCTTGCTGGCGCCGGTGTGGGAGCCCTGGCCGGCGTTGGTGTCGCCGGCGTGCAGGACGGTGTTGGAGTAGCGCTGGTTGTAGAAGAGCGACTGCCACTGGCGGACCATGCCCAGGGCGCCGTTGTTGATGATGGCGACCTTGATCGGGATGTTGTTCAGCGCGCAGGTGACCAGTTCCTGGTTGGTCATCTGGAAGCAGCCGTCGCCGTCGATCGCCCAGACGGTCGCGGAGGGCACACCGGCCTTGGCACCCATCGCGGCGGGGACGGCGTAGCCCATGGTCCCGGCGCCGCCGGAGTTGAACCAGGTGTTGGGCTTCTCGTACTTGATGTACTGGCTGGCCCACATCTGGTGCTGGCCGACACCGGCCGCGAACAGGGTGTGGTCGGGGGCCAGCTCGCCGATGCGCTGGATGACCTGCTGCGGGGACAGGCTGCCGTCCTCGGGGAGGTCGTAGCCCAGCGGGTAGGTGTCGCGCCAGCGGTTGAGCTGCTTCCACCAGTCGCTGTAGTCGCCCTTGTGGCCGGCCTCGTGCTCGGCCTGGACGGCGACGATCAGGTCGGCCAGCACCTCGCGGGCGTCGCCGACGATCGGCACGTCGGCGGTGCGGTTCTTGGAGATCTCGGCCGGGTCGATGTCGGCGTGGACGATCTTGGCGTGCGGTGCGAAGGTGTCGAGCCGGCCGGTGACACGGTCGTCGAAGCGGGCGCCGAGGGCGACGATCAGGTCGGCCTTCTGCAGCGCGGTGACGGCGGAGACGGCGCCGTGCATGCCGGGCATGCCGACGTGCTGCGGGTGGCTGTCGGGGAAGGACCCGAGCGCCATCAGCGTGGTGGTGACCGGGGCGCCGGTGAGCTCGGCGAGGATCCGCAGCTCGGTGGTGGCGCGGGCCTTCATGACGCCGCCGCCGACGTAGAGCACCGGGCGCTTGGCCTCGTTGATCAGCCGGGCGGCCTCGCGGATCTGCTTGGCGTGCGGCTTGGTCACCGGGCGGTAGCCGGGCAGGTCGGCCTGCGGGGGCCAGGAGAAGAGGGTCTGGTTCTGCAGGGCGTCCTTGGCGATGTCGACCAGGACCGGGCCGGGGCGTCCGGTGGAGGCGATGTGAAAAGCCTCGGCGATGGTCTTCGGGATGTCGTCCGCGTTGGTGACCAGGAAGTTGTGCTTGGTGATGGGCATCGTGATGCCACAGATGTCCGCCTCCTGGAAGGCGTCCGTGCCGATGGCCTTGGAGGCCACCTGGCCGGTGATCGCGACGAGCGGGACCGAGTCCATGTGGGCGTCTGCGATCGGGGTCACCAGGTTGGTGGCGCCGGGGCCGGAGGTCGCCATGCAGACACCGACCTTGCCGGTGGCCTGGGCGTAGCCGGTGGCGGCGTGACCTGCGCCCTGCTCGTGGCGGACCAGGATGTGGCGCACCTTGGTGGAGTCCATCAGCGGGTCGTACGCGGGAAGGATCGCACCGCCCGGGATGCCGAACACGGTGTCGGCGCCGACCGCCTCGAGAGAACGGATGAGGGACTGGGCGCCCGTGACGCGCTCGGCGGGGTGGGCGGAGTGCGGCGCGGCGCCGCGGGCCCGCGGCTGCGGGTGGTGGGCCCCGGTGGCCTGCTCGGTCATCTGCGATCTCTTCTCTCGGAAGATTGAGGGTGGTTTGTCTAAGTCCCGGGCAACAAAAAACCCCTCGTGCCGGTAGGCAAGCGAGGGGAGCGCGTCGGTGCGTTCCACGAGGCGGTGAAGGGCCTCGGGTCAGCCGACGCGCTTTCCAAGTACGAGAATTCGGGTGCGCATGGCACTGACCTTCCTCCTGGCCTGGGCGGAGTGTCAAGCGGGCGGGACGGCAGTCTCACTATTTGAGCGCAGCTCGTCCGCTGTACGACTGCTGCGCACGGTCAGCTGACCGCCGGAAACGGCCATCACCTCCCTCGGTACCGGATAGCTGCCCCGGGTCAGCGAGGAGCGCAGCCGGTGCTCGTCGAGCGGCCCGGAGAAGGCCATGCCCTGGCCGTGCGTACACCCCATCGAGCGTAGCGCGACGACCTGTTCCGGGCGGTCCACCCCGTCGGCCACCGTACGAATGCCGAGCTCCCCGGCGATCCGGATCAGGCCGCCGGTGATTTTGTGCAACCTCGGCGATTCCACCACACCGTCGGTGAAGGAACGGTCGAGTTTCACCACATCGACGGGGAGCCTGCGCAGCGCCGTCAGCGCCGCGAATCCGGCGCCGAAGCCGCCGAGGGCGATCCGCACGCCGATCCGGCGCAGGGTGCTCAGCCGGCGCTCCAGGTCGGTGAGTGAGATCCGGGGGTCCTGCTCGGTGAGTTCCAGCACCAGGCCGCCGGGCGGCAGTTCGTGGCGGGCCAGCAGGGACTCGAGGTCCCGGGCCGGTGACTCGCGGTCCATCAGGCGGTGCGTGGAGATCCGTACGGCCACCGGGACCGGGTGCCCCGATCCGTAGCGCAGTGCGGCCTGCTCGACGGCCTCGGCGAGCAGCCAGCGGCTCAGCTCGGAGGTGCGGTCGGTGTCCTCCGCGACCCGCAGGAACTCGGCGGGGGTGAACAGGATGCCCTGGGCGGAGCGCCAGCGGGCCTGCGCCTCGACGGCGGTGATCCGGCCGCCCTCCAGGTCCACGACCGGCTGGTGCAGCAGGGTGAACTCGCCGTCGTGCAGTGCGGCGCGCAGCCGGCCCGCCAGCTCGGTCCTGCGCACGACGTCGGCCTGCATCTGCGGCGCGTACAGCTCGACGCGGCCCTTGCCGGCCTGCTTGGCCCGGTACATCGCCAGGTCCGCGTTGCGCAGCAGCTCGCCCGGGGTGACGCCGGGCTCGGCGAAGGCGATGCCGATGCTGGCGGCGACCCGCAGTTCGGTGCCGCCGAAGCGGTACGGCTCGGAGAGGCGGGCGCGCAGCCGGTCGGCGATCTCGTGCACCTGGTACTCGCGCTTGTGCCGGTCGGTGCTGGTGCCGCAGATGAGGGCGGCGAACTCGTCGCCGCCCAGGCGTGCCGCGGTGTCGCCGGCCCGCACCGACTCCTGGAGCCGCCGGGCCGCCTGGACGAGCAGCTCGTCCCCGGCCTGGTGGCCGACCGTGTCGTTGACCGCCTTGAAGCCGTCGAGGTCGATGAAGAGCACCGCGACGCCGCCCGCCTCGCCGTCGCCGGCCCGGCGGCCGCTCAGCGCCTGGCGGGTCCGCTCGGTGAACAGCGCCCGGTTGGGCAGGTCGGTGAGCGCGTCGTGCGAGGCGCTGTGCTGCAGCTGGGCCTGGAGGCGTACGCGCTCGGTGACATCGCGGCTGTTGAAGATCAGGCCGCCCTGGTAGCGGTTGACCGTGGACTCGACATGCAGCCAGCCGCCCCGCCCGGAGCGGATCCGGCACTCGATACGGGTCGCGGGCTCCTCGGTGGGATGGGCGGCCAGAAACCGGCGCACCTCGTGCAACACACGGCCCAGGTCCTCGGGGTGGATGTGCGAGGCCAGCTCGGTGCCGACCATGTCCTCGGCGTCCCGCCCGTACACGCCCTGGGCGGCCGGGCTGACGTACCGCAGGATGCCGGTCGGGGCGGCGATCATGATGACGTCGCTGGAGCCCTGGACCAGGGAGCGGAAGTGGTTCTCCTTCTGGGCCAGCTCCTGGGTGAGGGAGATGTTGTCCAGCAGCATGATGCCCTGGCGTACGACGAGGGCGAGCACCACGCAGCAGCCCGTGAGCAGCACCACCCGGTCGGTCTTGTGGCCGCCGATGACGTTGTAGAGGATGCCGAGCACGCAGACCGCCGCCGCGAGGTATGGCGTGAGTGCGGCGAGCGATCCGGTGACCTTGCGGCCCGAGGCCAGGGCGGCCGGCGCGGCCGGGCGGGGGAAGTCCGGCCCGCGCCGGGCCACCCAGGGGGCGTACGCGAGGAGCATGCTGCCCGCGAACCAGCCCGCGTCGAGGATCTGGCCGGACCTGTAGTGCTCGCGCAGCAGCGGTGAGGTGAACAGCGCGTCGCACAGCACGGTCAGGGCGAGCGCGGCGATCGCGGTGTTCACCGCCGCCCGGTTGGCCGACGTACGCCGGAAGTGCAGCGCCAGCACCATGCTGACCAGCATGATGTCCAGCAGCGGATACGCGAGCGAGAGCGCGACGCGGAAGGTGCTGCGGCCCTCCCACTGCGCGGCGTGGGCCAGCGCGAGGCTCCAGGACAGGGTGAGCAGCGAGCCGCCGATCAGCCAGGCGTCCAGCGCCAGGCAGACCCAGCCGGCCCGGGTGACCGGACGCTTGGCGAGCAGCAGCAGGCCGATGATGGCGGGCGGGGCGAAGAGCAGAAAGCAGAAGTCGGCGAGGGAGGTACGCGGCACGGGCTCGCGCAGCACCACCTCGTACCAGCCCCACACGCCGTTGCCGAGCGCGACCATGGAGGAGGAGACCGCGAACAGCGCCCAGGCGGGCCGGTGCCGCCACCCCGAGCCGTTGACCGCGTACACCAGGCAGGAGGCGGCGGCGGTGAGTGCGGCGGCCGAGAGCCCGAAGTCGCCCATGACGAGGCCCACCTCGGCCGAGCCCCAGCCGAAGGCGGCACCGGTCGCGTATCCCCCGCAGAGCACCGCGACGAGCAGCTGGGGCAGCAGCCCCGCCCTCCCGCTCTGCAGCGGCGGTCCGGCGAGCACCGCCCCGGTCGCACTCACCGTGCGGTCCGGCGTTGCCGTGGCGGGCCGGTGAGGTCCCGCGTCGGGTTCTTTCTCCATTGGCAGTGCACGCCCGTCGCCCCCCATCAAGTCCTGTGTCTTCCTGCGCGCGTTCGTGGCCTTCTGTGGCCCCGCGAGGCGCACACCCCCATCGGGACGATACACCAGTTCCGTCACTCAGGGACATAGTTCCTCTACACAGCGTGACCACAGGAAAGAGGGGCGGTCACCGGGCGCGGTCACGCGGTGACGCAAGGGAGTTCGGGTGACGGGCTCAGGTCGTCGCCACCACGTTCTCGAGCGGCTCACCGGCCACGAAGCGCCGTACCTGGTCGCGCAGCAGCCGCTTGGCGCGCGGCAGGAACGCGGAAGTGGATCCTCCCACGTGGGGGCTGATGAGGACGCCCGGGGCGTGCCAGAGCGGGTGACCGGCGGGCAGCGGCTCCGGGTCGGTGACGTCGAGTGCCGCCAGGATCCGGCCGGATTCCAGCTCGGCCAGCAGCGCCTTGGTGTCGACGACGGGTCCCCGCGCCACGTTCACCAGCAGCGCGCCGTCCTTGAGGCGGGCCAGGAAGTCCGCCCCGGCCAGGCCTTTCGTCGCCTCGGTGAGCGGGGTGGAGAGGATCACCACGTCGGCGGCGGGCAGGAGTTCCGGCAGCTCGGACAGGGCGTGGATCGGGCCGCGCGGGGTGTCGCGGGCGGTGCGGGCGACGCGTACGACCCGCTCGCACTCGAAGGGCGCGAGCCGGTCCTCGATGGCGGCGCCGATCGATCCGTAGCCGATGATCATCACTGTCCGGTCGGCGAGCGCCGGATAGAAGCCCGCGTGCCACTCCTCGGCGTCCTGTCCGTGTACGAAGCGCGGGATGCCGCGCAGCGAGGCCAGGATCAGGGCGAGGGTGAGCTCGGCAGTGCTCGCCTCGTGCACGCCGCGGGCGTTGCACAGGCGCACGCCGGGCGGGAGTTGCGACAGATAGGGCGTGACGTGGTCGACTCCCGCGCTGAGGGTCTGCACGACCCGCAGCCCGGTCATCTCCGGCAGCGGGCGGGCGGTGACCTCGGGCGGTTTCATGTACGGCACGGCGTAGAAGGCGGCGGAGGCCGGGTCGGCGGGGAAGTCCGCCGCGCCGTCCCAGAAGACGTACTCCGGTCCTTCCGGTAGTCCGCTGATCTCGGCGGGCGGAATCGGCAGCCAGACGGTGGGGGCGGATGCGTGGTCGGTCATGGTCAGCACGCTATGGCACAGTTGGCGGCCGAGGGAGGTCACCCAAGGTGGAGCGCAGGACAATCGGCGCGGCAGCTCTGGAAGTGGGCGCCGTGGGGCTGGGATGCATGCCGATGAGCTGGGCGTACAGCGCTTCGCGACAGGACGGCGAGACCTCCCTGCGGGCGGTGCACGCCGCGCTGGACCTCGGCACGTCGCTGCTGGACACGGCTGACATGTACGGCCCCTTCACCAACGAGTTGCTGGTGGGGCGGGTGCTCAAGGAGCGGCGCGGGGATGTTTTCGTGTCCACCAAGGTCGGTCTGCTCGTCGGCGAGCAGCACCTCGTCGCCAACGGTCGGCCGGGGTATGTGAAGCGGGCCTGCGACGCGTCGCTGCGGCGGCTCCAGACCGATGTCATCGACCTGTACCAGCTGCACCGCGCCGATCCCGAGATACCGGTCGAGGAGACCTGGGGTGCGATGGCGGAGCTGGTCACGGCCGGCAAGGTGCGGGCGCTGGGACTGTGCGCGGTGGGCGCCCGGGCGGGGCGCCGGGCCGGGGCGCGGATGCACGACGAAACGCTTCGCCAGCTGCGGTCCGTCCAGCAGGTCTTCCCGGTGAGCTGCGTCCAGGCCGAGCTGTCGGTGTGGTCCCCCGAGGCGCTGGACGCCCTGCTGCCGTGGTGCGCCGCGCGCGGCGTCGGTTTCCAGGCCGCCATGCCGCTGGGCAACGGCTTCCTCACCGGCACCCTGAAGCCGGGGCAGGGCTTCGAGCCCGATGACGTACGGGCCCGGCATCCGCGCTTCACCGCCGACATGATGGCCGCGAACCAGCCCATCGTCGCCGGCCTCCGCCGGGTCGCCGAGCGGCACTCCGCGACCCCCGCGCAGGTGGCCCTCGCCTGGGTGCTGGCCCAGGGCCCGCACGTCGTCCCCGTCCCCGGCGCCAAGCGCGGCCGCTGGACCGCCGAGAACTCCGCCGCGGCCTCGCTCCGCCTCACGCCGGAGGACTTCACGGAGATCGCCTCGCTCCCCGCGGCCCAGGGGTCCTGGGACTGAGCCCGTCCGCTCCTTGCGGCCCGCCAGGAGGAACCTGGAAGCGCGGGGCGCCGGGGTAACGGATGTGGTGTGCTTGATCCGTGCCGATCTGCCGGGGAGGGTCCGCTGTGCGAGGTCGTACCGGGATCGTGGCGACCGCGGTGGTGGCCGCCGCCGCCCTGCTGGCGGCGGGCTGTTCGTCGTCGGGCGGGGTGCCGCCGTTCGCGACGTCGTCGCCGCCCGCCTCGTCGGCGACCACGACGGGCTCGAGTCCACAGGTCTCCGAGTCGGCCGCCCCGGCCAAGGGCACGGCGAAGGTGACGGGCACGGTGGCGACGGGGCTGAACACGCCGTGGGGCGTGGCCGTCCTCCCGGAAGGGGATCTTCTGGTCGCCTCCCGGGACAGCGGGAAGATCACACGGGTCGCCGCGAAGAACGGCGCGAAGACCACGGTCGGCAGCGTCCCCGGCGTCTCGTCGGGCGGCGAGGGAGGCCTGCTGGGGCTGACGCTGTCGCCTGGCTTCGCCACCGATCACCTGGTGTACGCGTACTTCACCACCGAGTCCGACAATCGCATCGCCCGCCTGCTGTACGACGCCTCCAAGCCCGCCGGGGAGCAACTCGGCGCCCCTGACACGATCCTGCGCGGCATCCCGCACGGGGCGATCCACAACGGCGGCCGGATCGCCTTCGGCCCGGACGGGATGCTGTACGCCGGCACCGGTGAGAGCGGCGACCGGGGCCTCGCGCAGGACCTGAAGTCGCTCGGCGGCAAGATCCTCCGGATGACCGCCGACGGCGAACCGGCGCCGGGCAATCCATACGCCGGCTCGGTCGTCTACTCGTACGGCCACCGCAATGTGCAGGGCCTGGCCTGGGACGCCCAGGGACGCCTGTGGGCGTCGGAGTTCGGCCAGGACACCTGGGACGAGCTCAACCTGATCCGCCCCGGCAAGGACTACGGCTGGCCGGTCGTCGAGGGCATCGGCCACCAGCCCGGCTACGTCGACCCCGTCGCCGTATGGCGCACCGACGACGCGTCGCCCAGCGGCATCGCGTACGCCAAGGGCTCCATCTGGATGGCCTCCCTCAAGGGCGCCCGCCTGTGGCGGATCCCGCTCAAGGGCACGAAGGCGGCGGCCGCCCCGCAGGCCTTCCTCGTCGACCGTTACGGGCGGCTGCGTACGGTCGTCGCCGACGAGGACGGCAGCCTGCTGCTCACCACCAGCAACACCGACGGCCGCGGCAACCCCCGAAGCGGCGACGACCGCATCCTCCGGCTGTCGGCGGGCTGACGTACGCTGGCCGCACGACATGCTGCTGGGGGGTACGCGATGTTCGACCTCTTCGACGAGCTGTTCGCGCCGGGCCGTAAGCACACCGACGACGAACGAAATCGCCTTGAGCTCTTCCGCGAAGAGGAGGGCGACGGCGACCCCGGCCGCGGTCCGATAGACCTCGACTCCGGCACGGTCGTGATACGCCCCCAGGCCCCGCCCCCGAGCGAAGAGACCGCCTCCTCTGACACCTAGGACCCCACGGCGTCCGCGAACAGCCGGAGTCGGTGGGCCAGCGCGGCGGCCTCGCCCCGGCTGGAGACGCTGAGCTTGGCGAGGATGTTGGAGACGTGGACGCTCGCGGTCTTGGGTGAGATGAAGAGTTCCTCCGCTATGCGGCGGTTGGTGTGGCCCGCGGCGACGTGGCGCAGCACCTCCCGCTCGCGCGTGGTGAGGCCGAAGGGCTCGACGAGGTCGGCCGGCGCGGCCGGGCTGTCGTCCGGGAGGACCGGGACCCCGTGGCCGCCCAGCGGGATGCGGGCGCGCTCGGCGAGGAGAGCGGCCTCGTCCCGGACGGGGACGGCACCGAGCCGGTCGGCGGTGGCGTGGGCGGCGGTGAGCAGGGCGGTGGCGGCTTTGCGGTCGCCGTGGGCGAGGTGGGCCTCGGCGAGCCGGAGGCGGATCCGGGCCAGCTGGTAGGGCCGGTCGAGGGCGGCGAAGGCGGCTTCGGCGGCGCACCAGGGGGCGGGGGCGGAGTGGCCCTCGGCGCGGGTGAGTTCGGCCTCGACCAGGAGGGCGTACGCGGCCCAGACGGGGGCGAGCGTCGGCAGCTTGGTGGCGGCCTTGCGGAGGCGGACGAGCATGTCGGCGCGGCCGGGTTCGGCGGCGGGGAGGCCGATCGCGTCGCTCTCGACGGCAGCGGCGGCGTACAGCAGGGGCCAGGCGTGGCGGTGCATGCCGGGGGCGAAGCCCGCGTCGAGGGCGGCCTGTGCCTCGGCGCGGGCCTGGACGAAGCGGCCGTGGCCCGCCTCGATGGCCACGGCGAGGGCGTGGAACGGGATGGCGTGCTGCGGAGGTCCGGCCTGGCTGCTGCCGAGCGTGGCCCGGGCTGCCGCCGCGGACTCGGCGGCGGCGGTGAAGTGGCCGCGCAGGGCGTCGAGGTGAGCGGTCATCAGCAGCACCCAGCCGCGCGTGATGGCCGAAGTGGCCGCCTCGGCGGCTTCCTTGACGGCGTCCGCCGCCTCGCTCCAGCGGCCCATGGCCAGCAGGGACGAGGCCCGGTTGCTCAGGGCGAAGGCCCGCTGGTCGCGGAGCCCGAAGCGGGCGGCGGCCTCCGCGCCCGCGCCGGCCGCCTCGGCGGCTTCCGCGGAGCGGCCGACCGCTTCCAGGGCGGCCGCGAGGTTGATGCCCGCCCGGCAGATGGCGCCGGCGGCCTCCAGCTCGACGGCCCGGTCCCGGACGGCGGCCAGCTCCGTCAGGCCCTCGTCGATGGAGCCGGCATCGACCATGATGATGCCCAGTGTCGTGCGGGCGTCCAGCTCGGTGTCCTGGGCGCCGACCAGCCGGGCCAGCTCGACCGCGCGCTGGGCGGTGGCCAGGGCGTCCGGGCCCGGCGCGTGGATCATGCCCCAGGAGGCGGCGGCGCCCAGCACCTCGGCGTGCACCGGGGACGGCGGCAGGCCCCGCACCAGCTCCTGGGCCTTGCCGATCTCGTCCCAGCCGTCGCCTCGGGCCAGGTCCTCGGTGAGGCGTGAGCACTGCACCCAGAACCACGCCGAGCTGAGCGGATCGTCGGCGTCCTCCAGCGTGCGCAGGGCGCGCCGGGCCACCGCGAGGGCCCGTTCGCGCTCACCGCTGCGGCGGGCGGCGACGGTGATCTCGGACATCAGGTCGAGTGGCCGCAGCCGGGTCGCACCCGGGTCGCAGCCGCACCACAGCGGGTAGATCTCCCCGTAGTCGGCCAGGATCAGCCCCTCGCGGACCTCGTCCGGGACGCTGTCCCACAGCTCCAACGCCCGTTCCAGCATGTGCCGTTGCTCGGCGTACGCATGCCGGCGCCGGGCCTCGACGGAGGCCCGCAGGACGGCGGGCAGGGCTTTGGCGGCGTCATGGGCGTGGTACCAGTAGCTGGCCAGCCTGGCGGGGCGTTCGTCGCTGCGTATGAGCGAGGGATCGGCCTCCAGCGCCTCGGCGTAGCGGCGGCTGATGCGGCCGCGCTCGCCGGGCAGCAGATCGTCGCCGACCGCCTCGCGGACCAGGGAGTGGCGGAAGCGGTAGCCGTCCCCGTCGTCGGTGGGGAGGAGGATGTTGGCGCCGACGGCGGCCCGCAGTGCCTCGATGAGATCGTCCTCGGCGAGTCCGGCGACCGCCGCGAGCAGCGCGTACTCGACGGTGGAGCCGCCCTCGGCGACCACCCTGGCCACCCGCTGGGCACCGTCGGGCAGAGTCTCGACGCGTACGAGCAGCAGGTCGCGGAGGCTGTCGCTCAGGCCGGTGCGGCAGCCCTGCGTGATGCTGCAGGCCAGCTCCTCGACGAAGAACGGGTTCCCGTCGGACCGCTTGAAGACGGTGTCCACGAAGGCCTGTACCGGCTCGGCGGCGAGGATCCCGGCGACCTGCTCGCGCACCTCGGCCCGGTTGAAGCGGGCCAGCTCGATCCGCTCGATCGTACGCATCCGGTCCAGCTCGGCGAGGAAGGGCCGCAGGGGGTGGCGGCGGTGGATGTCGTCGGAGCGGTACGTCGCGACGACGATCAGGCGGCCGCGGTGGAGGGAGCGGAAGAGATAGGCGAGCAACTCGCGGGTCGACTTGTCGGCCCAGTGGAGGTCTTCCAGGGCGATGACGAGGGTGCGGCCGTCCGCCAGCCGCTCCAGGAGCCGCGCGGTGAGCTCGAAGAGCCGCGCCCGGCCGTGCTCGTCGTGGGACTCCCGGTCGGTCTCGCCCAGCTCGGGCAGCAGCAGGGCCAGTTCGCCCTCCTGCCCGGCGGCCGCTGCCTCCAGCTCGTCCCCGAGCTGACGGTGCAGTACGCGCAGCACCGTCGACACCGGGGCGAAGGGCAGACCGTCCGCGCCGATCTCCACACAGCCGCCGACCGCGGTGACGGCCCCGGACGCGGCGGCCGCGCCCAGGAACTCCTCCAGGAGGCGGCTCTTGCCGACCCCGGCCTCACCGCCGACCAGCAACGCCTGCGGCTCGCCCGCGCAAGCGCGGGCGAGCGCGGAGGTGAGGCGGGTCAGCTCACGGCTGCGGCCGACGAACACCGGGCTGACGGACTGGGTCTGCACGCTCCCGAGCATCGCACGCGGGTACGACAGCCGGGTACCGGATTCGGCTTCCGCCGCCGTGGTCATGCGGCGTTGTGCTGGCGTACGGCCCGCAGCGCGTGCCGTACACCGCCCTTCCGCTCGACCACCCGCCCCTCGGTGCTCTTCTCGGACCTGCCGGCCTTGGCCGCCTCGTGCGCGAGGCGCCAAGCGGCCGCCTGGCCGCGGAGTTCGGCGGACCTGAGCTTCGACATCTCGTACTCGTACATGGCTTGCTCCCTTGGGGACTTGTCTCGTTCCGTTGAGACAAGACTCGTCTCCAAGGGGGGTACGCCACATCGGGCAACTGCCCGAACTACGCGCCTCAGAAGACTTAGCCGGCGGCTGGGACGCCTTAGGTCAGCCGGTGGTGGACGTGGTGGCGGTCGCGGGGACGGCCGGAAGGTCGGTGAAGACGTCGAACCACATCACACCGGCGATGAGCAGACCGAGGACACCGAGGGCGAGGCCGCCCCAGGCGACGGCGCGGGTCCAGGGGGCGGCACTCTTCGCGGTGAGGAGCACGGCGCCGGCGACGAGGATCGCGACGAGGCCGAAGAGGCCGTTGAAGAGGGCGACGGTGTGCCAGGGGGATCCGTAGATCTGGGCGATCTGGGTGGCGGTGGCGGCGGAGGAGGAGTTGATCTGGCCGATCAGCTGCTGACGGTCGGACATCAGCGTGCCGAGCCAGGTGCCGGTCAGCGAGGACAGGCCCAGTCCGGCGCCGATCACGGCCCCCGCACCGGCCAGGACGCCGCTGGAGGCAGCCTTGGGCTCCGACCCGTCGTCGTACGACGCGATGAAGTCCGCGTCGTCGTCCGCGTCTGTCTCGTCGTCGGTGTCTATCTCGTTGCCGGTCTCGGTGCCTGTCTCGGTCTCGTCCTCGACGAGAAGGTTGTTGTCCGGTTCGACCTCGGCCGCCTTGGCGTCGATTTCGGTCTCGGTGGCGCTTTCGGCCGCCTCAGCGGTCTTCGTGGTCTCCATGGGCGCTCACCGTAGGTGCGGATTCTGAGAGTTCTCTGAGCGTTTCCGAAGAATCCCCGGCCGTCGCTGCAGCATCGGCCGTTCCCTCGATGCTCAGACGTGGCAGGCGGCGCTCCAGCCACTCCGGAAGCCACCAGTTCCAGCTGCCCATCATGTGCATCAGGGCCGGGACGAGAAGCGTACGGAGGACGAAGGCGTCCAGCGCGGCAGCCGCCGCCAGGCCGATGCCGAACATGGCGATCGTACGGTCGCCGCTCAGGACGAAGGCGAGGAAGACGGAGATCATGATGACCGCCGCCGAGTTGATCACGCGGCTGGTCTCGGCGAGGCCGACCCGGACCGCGCGGCGGTTGTCATGGGTCTCCTGCCATTCCTCGTACATGCGGCTGACCAGAAAGACCTGGTAGTCCATGGAGAGGCCGAAGAGTACGGAGACCATGATCACCGGCAGGAAGGGCTCGATCGGCCCGGCGCTGCCGAGCCCGAGGAGCTCACTCCCCCAGCCCCACTGGAAGATCGCGACGACGATGCCGAAGGACGAGGCGACGGCGGCGATGTTCATGACGGCGGCCTTGAGCGGGATGCCGATGCTGCGGAAGGCCACGAGCAGCAGCAGAAAGCCCACCGCCACCACCGACCCGATGAAGAGCGGCAGCTTGCCGACGAGCACCGAGGCGAAGTCGCCGTAGCTGGCCGTCACCCCGCCGACGTACACCTGCAGCGAGGTGCCCTCCGCGGCTTCCGGGATGACCTCGTCGCGCAGGTGGCTGACCAGGTGGTCGGTGGCCTGCGACTGCGGGGAGGTGGTCGGGACGACCGTGACCACCTCGACGTCGCTGCCGTGCTCGGCGGACTGGACGCCGACCTCGGCGATGCCCGCGGTGTGCTTGAGGGTGTCGGTGAGCTGCTCCAGGGCGACCGTGTCGGCGGCGTTGCTGGTCTGGGCGACGAGCTGCAGCGGGCCGTTGAAGCCGGGCCCGAAGCCGTGGGACAGCAGGTCGTACGCCTTGCGGGTGGTGGTGGTCGCCGCGTTGTTGCCCTGGTCCGACGAGCCGAGGTGCAGGGACAGCGTGGGCAGCGCCAGCACCAGCATCACAGAGGCCGCCAGCGTGCCGAGCAGCCGTGGGTGCCGCTCGACGAAGGCCGACCAGCGGGCGGCGAGCCCGGTGGGCAGGGTGGGCTGCGGGCCGTGCTCGGTGAGCCGGTGGCGTTCGCGCCGGCTGAGGGCCTTCATGCCGATCATGCCCAGCAGTGCGGGCAGCAGGGTCACGGAGGCGGCCACCGTCAGCAGCACGGTCAGCGACGCGGCGATCGCGACGCCGTTGAGGAAGCTCAGCCGCAGGATCAGCATCCCGAGCAGCGCCACGCACACCGTGCCGCCCGCGAAGACCACCGCCCTGCCGGTCGTGCTCACCGCCTTCTCGGCGGCCTGGCGCACCGACAGGCCCTGTTTGAGGCCTCTGCGGTGCCGGGTGACGATGAAGAGCGCGTAGTCGATGCCGACGCCCAGGCCGATGAGCATGCCGAGCATCGGTGCGAAGTCGGCGACCGTCATGAGGTGGCCGAGCAGCTCGATGCCCATGTACGCGGTGCCGACGCTGACCAGCGCGGTGATGATCGGCAGGAACATCGCGAAGAGCGAGCCGAAGGCGAGCAGCAGCACGACGGCGGCCACGGCCACCCCGACCAGCTCACTGATGTGCGTCGTGGTGCCCTCGGTGAGGGCGATGGCGCTGCCGCCCAGCTCGACGTCGACGTTGGCGCTGGTGGCCTTCTGGGCGGTGTCGACGACGGCCTGCGCCTGGCTCGGGCTGATGTTCTGCGACCCGGCGGAGAAGGTCACCGTCGCGTAGGCGGTGTGGCCGTCCTGGCTGATCTGCCCGCTGCTGTCGGCCTCGTACGGGCTGGTGACGGAGGCCACTCCGGGGAGCTTGGCGACCTTGTCCAGGGCCGTGGTGAGGCTGCTCTTGACGTCGGCGGCGCGGACGGTGCCCTGGCCGGTGTGCCAGACGATGGTGTCGCTGTCGCCGGACTGGCCGGGGAACGCCTGCTGGAGGAGGGCGGTGGCCTTGCTCGACTCGGTGCCCGATATCTCGTAGTTGTTCGAGTAGGCGGAGCCGGTGAGGGCGGCCGCGGCGCTCAGGCCGACCAGGGCGGCAAGCCACAGAGCGAGAACGACGAGACGGCGGTTCAGACACCAACGTGCGAGTGCGGCCATTCCCTGCCCTTCCCTGAGAAACATGGATCTTTCAGGGAAATGGCCCTCAAAGAACACATCACGAACGCCAGCCACTCTTTCAGGCCGAAAAGATCCTTTGGGGCGTACGTGGGGATGGTCACAGCTCGCTAACGGAATTCTCAGGCGGGATTAAATGGGCGAGGGGCGGTTC